>CAZCOV010000075.1:19211-19628 GCA_964499975.1 uncultured Thermoanaerobaculia bacterium | reverse complement strand
CTTCTTGAGCTGAGGGGTGAGTTCGAACTTTGGTATCTCCTTGAACGCCTCAATCGCCTTGCGCCAGGATTAGGCGTCTTGCGATCCGATGAAGCAGAAATCGCCCTCTTCACCAGCTCATTTGAACCTGATGAGTTTGAACCTGGTGAGACGGTACATTGCCTCGCAGCTAGTTCTGACGTCGGGCGACTCCTCGAAGGGACTCCCCTGGAACTGCGTTACCGGGTCGAGCCGGCGATCACGCGCAAGCGGCTCATCGACACCGTCCGCCAGATGCGTGACCTCCGAGTTTGGGTTCACATGGGCCATGGTCACGGTGCCCACGGATTGCGCGAGGCAGGTGAGGTTCGTCCTCGCCCGCCCGAAGAGTGGATACGCTGTTTCCAAGCCTCGGCTTCTCCAGTGTGGCCCCTGGAG
>CAZCOV010000075.1:18935-19201 GCA_964499975.1 uncultured Thermoanaerobaculia bacterium | reverse complement strand
TCTTCCTCACCTGCTGCTCGGCTGAGGTCGCCCGCAGCTTCGTTAAAGCCGGCGCTGGGGCAGCGATTGGTTTTGAAGGGCTTATTGAAACAGACCGGGCGCGGGAACTGGCGATTGAGATTTTTCGCATCATGTTCCGAGAAGGTTTCGCCGCCGGCTCGATCCGGCGCGGCTTCGACGCTGCGCGAGCCAGCCTTGAAGCGCTAGGTGCCAGTTCCCGTCCAGTGTATATTGGGGGGGCGCCATGATAGTCGTTTACGGCCCCC
>CAZCOV010000075.1:18477-18925 GCA_964499975.1 uncultured Thermoanaerobaculia bacterium | reverse complement strand
CGCTGCCTCTCTATGCCCGCGAAGCGGAGAACTCACCCGACCTCGCGCGGGCAGCGGTGGTGCTGCCAGGCCAGAATCTGGTGGGAAATGGCGAGATCGTCAGCCGCTTACGTGCCAGCCTGCCGGCCGAGATTCCACTGCTGGTCTGCTGCCCGCAGGTTTCAGCAACAGATCGTCAGCTGCTGCTCGACTGCGGCGCCACCACCGTGATCACTCCCCGCGCCTGGGATCCGGCGCTGGTCGCGGAACGGATTCTCGGCGAACTTATCCTCAACCAGGAGATCGAACCGTCCGCCTTGGGCGCACTGCGCGGGGCAACCGTCAGCATGCAGTCCGTCTATCGCCAGATCGAGACGCTGGCTCCGCTCAGAGAACCGGTGCTCATTCTCGGCGAAACCGGCTGCGGCAAGGACCTCGTGGCCAGGGAACTTCACCGCAGAAGCAAGCG
>CAZCOV010000075.1:8923-18467 GCA_964499975.1 uncultured Thermoanaerobaculia bacterium | reverse complement strand
TGTCGATCAATTGCGCTGCCTTGACTCCCGAGCTGCTCGAAAGCGAACTGTTCGGGCACGAGCGGGGGGCTTTCACGGGAGCTATGGAACGCCGCCGAGGTCTGCTCGTCGAGGCGGGACGTGGTACGGTCTTTTTAGACGAGATCGGGGACCTCACGCTTTCAGCTCAGGCGAAGCTGCTGCGCACGCTCGAAGAGAGCAAGGTCCGCCCAGTCGGCAGTAACGTCTGGTCGTCGATCGAGGCGCGGCTGATCTTCGCCACCCACCGCGATCTCGGCAAGGCGTGCTTGGAAAAATCGTTCCGCCAAGACCTCTATGAGCGCCTGCGCGGCTTCACCATCAACGTGCCCCCGCTGCGCGAACGCCGAGCCGATCTTCCCCTCCTGGTCCAACACTTTGTCGATGAGTACAACCATGACTATCCCGGCACCCGCACGGTGCCGCCTGGGGTTGTCGATACCCTGTTTCGCTACTCCTGGCCAGGCAATGTCCGTGAACTGCGCATGGCGGTTCGGCAGGCAGCGGCCTATACCGGCAACGATCGGGGGTCAATCAGCGCACTCCATCTCCTCGATGTGGCCCAGCGCGCCCCCATGGATACCCATCCGCATACCTTCTCTTTCGACCCCGCGAGTGAGAGCTGGGCCGCAGTGCAGGACCGCCTGCGAGTGAAGTACTTCCGCGCCATCGTCGCCCAGGCCGGGGGGCATAAAGAAGCTGCAGCCCGGATAGCGGGCGTGAGTCGCTCGCAGTTCTATGAGATCTGGAAGCAAATCGAAGCTTCTCGGCATCAGGACGAATGACGGGCCAGGAAGGATTTGGATCTCATCCTTGGGGTTCCCGGCTCGACGCGGGCGCGTTTTGGCAGCGACGTTGCCATGACGCCGAGCAACAGGGCACCTGCGATCAGGACCGCCCAGAGGACGATCCGCCGATCGGGTCGGTTGCGGCAGCGGGGTCAAAGCGGTGCTGCCTCCCAGCTGGTACCGCGGGAACGCCACGGCGGTCCCGAGCAGCGACGTCAGCTCTTCGGCGTCCATGATCACCACTGTGATCTCATCCTCACAGCCGTTTTGCGCGGGTGGTTTCGCGCCTGGGTCTTTGCTATCATTGCAGAAGTCAACGAGGTACCTTTGCGCGGCGGAAGGGATTTTGCAAAAAATGCTAATAAGTGAGCAGCATGGCCGAAAAGCACGACAAGAGTTATCGCCTACTCTTCTCTCATCCGGAGATGGTCGAGGATCTAATCCGTCAGTTCGTCGGTGGAAAGTGGATCAAGTGGCTCGACTTCACAACCCTCGAAAAAGTCTCCGAGCGTGACTTGAGCCTGGAGCTCATCCGCCGCGAGAAAGATCTGCTGTGGCGCTTGCGCTGGAACGATCCCCGAACCGGTGCAGGCGGCTGGTTCTTCGTTTATCTGCATCTTGAATTTCAGTCCACCACGAACCGCTTCATGGCGCTGCGCGTCGCGACGCACAAGCTTTTGCTGTGGGAAGACTTGCTCCGCCTTGGGATTTTGACCTCCAACGACCTGCTGCCGCCGATCCTGTCGCTGGTGCTCTACACCGGGAAAGTGCCCTGGAAGGCCCTCTCAGTGTTTCCGACCTGATCGAGCCACTGCCTGAGGGATTTGACTGGCCAGAGGGCTTCTCGGTGTTTTGCTATCATCTGCTGGAGGAGCGCAGCCTGCCACGGCAGCAACTTGAGCTGCAGACCGGGCCGGTTGCGCGGCTGTTTCAGCTGGAGCAGAGCCGCGGGGTCGAGGACTTGCGCAAGTCCGTCAACCGGCTGATCAAGGAGCTTGGAGGCCCTGGGCAGCAGCAGCAGCTAGCGGCGGCGTTTGCTGCATGGTTGTCGGCGGTGGTGATTCCGACTCGGGCGCCTGGAGTGAAGCTCAAAGAGTTAGACGATTTGCTGGAGGTACGGTCGATGTTGGAACAAAGCGTGATCGAGTGGCGGGACAGCTGGATTGAAGAAGGGCTGCAGAAAGGGCGAAAAGAAGGACGAAAAGAAGGACGAAAAGAAGGGCGAAAAGAAGGGCTGCAGAAAGGCGAGGCTGTTGTCCTCATGCGGCTGCTGGAGCGCAAGTTCGGTTCCCTGCCGTCGACGATCCAGGCGCACATCGAAGCCGCAAGCAGTGATCAGCTTCTCTTATGGGCAGAGCGGGTCTTGACCGCTACCGATCTCGACCAGGTGCTCGCACGCTGAATGTAGCCTCTCGACACAACAACGAGTAAGGCCGCTTTGACTTGACGACTTCGCAGAACCGCGGGCAGCCGACCCGTCGGCAGGTGGGCACATCACCCGATGCTGAGATCCGAGTTGAAAGCCGACCAGCACCGCGCCCAGCGGTGCAGATCAGGAGCACCAGAAGCAGACTTCATTCGCGGTCACGCGTGAATATACTTTTCGAACACATGGCTGAAGTCGCGCGTGGCATGACGATCCAGCAGGGTCGCATTGAGATTGGCCAGCAGGGCGTTAAAGTGACTCACAAGCATTTCGTCCGTCTGGGGGGCGGTGATCCGATGCATGGCGGTCGTCGCCTCCAGACAGCGCAATGCATTCGTCCGGGCGGCTTCGTCTCTGCGCTGTAGCCTACCGATTTCGATCAACGCCTTGTAGACGTCTTTCAGGGTCTCGAGATAGTTCTTCTTGACATCAATGCTAAATGACTTATCTCCAATCACAAACTTGAGCTCAATGTCTAAGTCCACCGTGCCCGCGGTCTCAATCGATACGTGCGATACCGGGTGGGTTGCAAAATCATGACGCCTGATGGTTCGCTTGGCAGAGACCGCTGATTCACCGTCAACGTGGACCAGACCTAAATTGGTAAAACAGTACTCGTCTTTTTTTGATTTGATCAGGAAAAATATTTTTTCCCCGTCCTCGTGGAACAGGTAGTCGTCGGCGTCAACTTTGTCGTAATCCGACGGTGATACGATGACACCGATGTCACTTAACCCAAGGGCTTCAGCGGCCAGTTTTCGAAACATCACTTATTCTCCTTCTTGCGAGTCGAAGCTTCTTTGTTGACGCTTTTGTGGGACCGCCGGGGGTCAGAGCGCGCCTTCGTAAAATGACAGGTCGGTGTCGATCGGACGGTCCATGCTGCGCTTTTCGAGGACCAAGGCGAGCAGTTGGGCGTCGTCGGCCACCGCGAGGTGCTCCTTGAGTTCGGGAGCATCGGGGAAAGCGGTCAGCCCGCGCTGCCAGGCTTGGCGCGCCTTGGCGTACTGGCCGTCTTTGGCATACGCCTGGCCCAAGGCCACATAAACGCGCAGGTCATAGGGCTTCAGGTCACGCGCTTTCTGTAGCTCCAAACAACGCTCGAAGTCGGCAGCAGCTGGCGCGGAATGACGCAGGCCGCGCGGCCAGTGCAAGTGGTTCATGCCGCGGGAATAAAAAGCCAGCCACGAATCCTGCCGCTGACTCACGACTTGGTCCGCGAGGTCGAGCCCTTTCTTCGCCAGCGTGCCCTTGCACACGATCGCAGCGAGTCCACCGCAGACCGGCAGCTTGTCGATGTACGCCAGCGATAGTTCCAGGCGCCAGTTGGCCTCGCCAGACACAGCGCGCGCGGTCAGAAAGTCAATCGCGCGGTCGTTTTGACCATATCCCGCGGCGCGACTGCGGTAAGTCGCCGCCAGTCCGCGGTCGAAGCCCTGGGCGAGCCGGCTTTCGAGGTCGCTGAGCTGGCGGTCGATTTCTGCTGGTTCCGTGGTCAAAGGCAGGGCTGCTGTGGTCGCTGGCGCGGCGGACGTCTTCGTCGGCGCGTGGACTGGGATGCGCTCCGCGGCGGCATAACGGGACGGATCCTGCCGCAGTTTGAGGATCTGATCCACCGCAACGTTTTCCCAGTATTGCCGTTCGCCGTGCGGCCAGCGGACTTCGAGCAGGGGCACCACGGTGGCTGGGCCAAGGCCGAAGTGCAAGCGCGGGTCGCTTTGACCGGAGTAACCGTTGCCCCCATCCCGTTCGCGGATCTGCAGGCCACTCTCCGTCTTGACGGTCACCCGGGTGCCGACGCCGTCGCGGTTGGCACCGCTTTGGGGGTCGATTTCAAGCTCGACCAGCAACCAGTGCGCCGCTGCTTTCCCAGCATCGTTGGAAGCGTTGCGGAACAGCATCGGAGCTTGGTTCTGGTTAGCAATCGCAACGTCTAAATCCCCATCGTTGTCGTCGTCGACGATGGCAATGCCACGGCCGTCGCGATCGGTGAGGAGCCCCTCTTGCGCTGCCACTTCAGCGAAGGAGAAGAGCCCATCATTGCGCCACAGGCGTTCTTTTTCGTAGCCCGAAAACGAGCGGTCGCCGATCGCGGGCCAACTGGCAGCGTCGGCCGCGCTCTCGCCGAGAACGGTCCAAGACGCCAAGTCATACCAGTAGCTGCCCTCACCCGCACTGATGAAACCATTAGCGGCGATGAGGTCGAGATCGCCGTCGTTGTCGTAGTCGAAGAATTTGGCGCCCCAGCCCCAACCGCCGTCATAGGTGCCAGCCTCCAAAGAAATGTCGGTGAGCGTGATTTGACCGTCCGGACCCGTGCCCTGGTTGTACCAGAGCATGTTGCCTTCTTGCAGGTACTCGGCCGTGGTGATGTTGGTGACGTAGACGTCGAGCCAGCCATCGTTGTTGAAGTCGCCAAAATCGGCGTTCATGCCTTTTTTGGTGTCCAGGCCCATGGCGCTGGCCGTGACGTTGGCAAAAGTGCCGTCTGGCCGGCCTAAGAACAGCTGGTCAGGGCCGAAGTCGTTGGCGGCGTAAAGATCTGGCCAAGTGTCGTTGTTGAGGTCAGCAGTGCCGAGCGCCAACGTCCAACCCGGATCGTCGACCCCGAGCTCCGCAGCCACCTCGCGGAAGGTGCCATCCGGCTCCTGCCGGTAAAAGAAGTTGCGGCCGCCGTTTCTCGCCCGCTCGAAGTCGTCGTGCATGATCCGGGTGGTTTCGAGGTGCCAGAGGTCGACTTCTTGAAAGTAGTTGCCGACGTAAATGTCGAGTCGACCGTCACGGTTATAGTCGAGAAAGACCGCAGCATTGCCATTGGCCCAGTCGGTGCCCGGCGCGCCGTTGCGGCGCTTGAAGCGCTGCGCCGTGACGTCTTTGAAGGTGCCGTCGCCGTTGTTGTGGTACAGCCCGTCAAAACCCCAGCGGACGAGGTAGAGGTCCGGCCAGCCGTCGTTGTCGACATCGCCCCAGATCGCGTCCATGCTGGTGCCGCGCTCGTCATTGGCTTGGGCCAGACCAGCTGCCGCCGCGACTTCGGTATAGGTGCCGTTGCCGTTGTTTTTGTAGAGGAAGTTGGGCTCACCTTTCTCCGAACTGGTGAAAAACAAGTCCACGAAGCCATCGCGGTTGTAGTCCGCAGCCGCCACGGTCGCGCCCACGCTCGCCATCCATGCCATGATGTTGGACAGCTTAGCGTCGAGCGTGGGCTTCTTGTGCTGGTGGGTGATCCCGGCCTGGACTGCGCGCTCGCTAAAGCGCGGGGTGGCAGCGGGCGCGCTCGGCGCCGCCTGACGCTGGCAGCCCCCGCCGCTGACGGCCACGAGGCCGGTCGCCAGCAGGAGCACCGCGTGTCGTCCTCGCCGGAGAACTGAGACCTGGTGTGTTCGCTTCAAGGACTTACGATCCATTGCATCGGGTTCCATGGCCATGGTTCTTTCCGCCAAGGTTCTTTCCGCCAACGGTGCTTTCCGCCAACTCCCTGGCTGTTTCGCGCAACCAACCGAACGGCCATCTTAAGCCACCCGCGAGCTTCGGCTCAAGAGGAACTGTGAACCCTGTGGGCGCCCCCCAAGAACGGGCAACCGTCCGCCAACGCGGCTTATCGACTGCGTCACGATTCGCGAGAATCATTGTCACCCTTGTCATCATTGCCACTAGGTCATTGTGCTGACGATGAAATCTGGGTTAAACTGCCGCGCACATGCAAGATTCGCTGGGGAACGCGACACACCGACCACCGCCCGAGACGCGACCCTAATCAGAGTTTTAATCAAAGAGTTTTAATCGAATTGAAACAAACCACAACGCTCTTGGGCCGCATCACAGCCGTGGGGGACAGCACCTGGGCAAGGGTGCTGCCTTGCAAAGTGTGGCCCTTGACTCTTGTCTTGCTGTGCAGCTTGATGCAGACGGCGTGCATTTCATTTCTTTTTTTCGGTGGTAAGTTTCAGGTAGACGTCACGATTGCGCAGAATCTCAACGATAATTTTCCGGTTGCGGTGGACTTGGTGGTGGTTTATGACAAAGGGTTAGAGCAACAGCTCAAAACCCTGACCGCCAAGGATTGGTTCGGACAAAAGTCGCAAATCTTGCGTGACCACCCCAAAAAAGACCTGGATGTGATCGCACGCGAGTGGGTGCCGGGGCAAAGCGTGCCGCCGCTCAAACTCTCCTACCGCTCGGGATCACGGGCGGTCTACGTTTTTGCCAGCTACTTTTCTCCGGGCGACCATCGACAGTTCATCGCGCCTGGACGCAATTTCTTGTTGCGCTTGGGCGAGAAGGACTTCCAGCTCGAAGAGGAGGCCAGGTGAGCAACGACTCCGACGCTTTTCTCCTCGAAGCGTTTCGCCGCTTGCATGGACAGGCGGTCCGCTGGTTTCCTGCGCGGCCAACCCAGCGCACCCCGAGCGCAGAGGACTTGGCGGCGGCGCACAAAGAACTCGCCGCGGCTCTCGAACAGCAGGCCGATGCGGCGCGGCGGGCGGGGGTCGACAGCTCGAGCGAAGAGTTCAAAGAGGCGCAGTTCGCCATGGCGCTGGTGATCGATACCCTGGCAGTTGCCCGCTCAGGCTGTGCCCCAAACGCCTGGAAGTCGCTCAGCGCTGGACTCGCAGCTCCACTCTATCCGGGCGAACGTGGTCTGAAACGGCTGGTCGAGCGGCAAGACGCGACCCAACCCGCGCTCGTCAAGGTCTATCTCGCGGCCCTGGCTCTCGGCTTGCCGCTCGAACCCGATCCCGGCATGAGTCGAGAGACCTACAGTCTCAAGCTATGGGCCCTGCTCGAGCAGGGTGAAGCAGGCTTTGCTACGACTTCCCCCCTGCTCTTTCCCGAGGCTTACGTCCGCCAGCAGCAAGGGGGGCCGCCCGATTATTTGCCCCAGCTTTCCGGCTGGGTGTGGGCTTTGGTGATCACGCTCTCTATGGTGGTTTTGTACTCTTACCCCCTGTGGCGGCAGGCCACGGCGGAGGTGCGGAACTGGGTCGAGCGCATCCTGCCGCTTTTACCCTGAGCGTTTGCCATGGAGTTTTTGACCCAACTTCTGCGCCAGCTCGCCGACAATTTGTGGTGGCCTTTGGGCGTCATCTTGATGTTGATCCTGATGCTGGCGATTTACTTGCGCAACCGCACAAGACGCGCTCAGGAAGCTGCCGACGATGCCCAGATCACGGAATTGACCCTCGAAGGGCGGCTCGAGGTCGTGGACTTTCGCGCCGACTCTCCGCTCGCCGCGATTCGGCATTCGTTTGCGCGTGCCTTGCGGCGGATCGATCAGCTGCTGCCCAAGCCGGATCCGCGCTATCAAGTTCCCTGGTTTTTGGGCCTGGGACAGACCGCGGGAGGCAAGACCACCGCGCTCGGCCAAAGCGAATTGCCGCTGCCTTTTGGTGAGCCGGTCGAAGCTGGCAGTTCGCCGTCTGAGCCCAGCGTCCGCGACACTCCGTCGAGCCCAGGTGCGGAGCTCAACTGGTGGCTGTTCGATCGCGCGATCGTCCTCGACCTGGCCGGCGAGCTCTTCCTTCGCCCCGACGGCACGACCTCTGACCAGATCGCCTGGCATGGGCTGCTCCAGGAGCTGCGGCAAGCCCGCGACCAACGTCCGGTCGACGGCGTGATCTTGTCGGTGCCCGCCAGCGAGTTGGTCGACTTCGCACGCGACGACGCTGCCCTGAAACAGCAGCTGACCGCCACGGCCGAAGTCCTCCACCGCAAGCTGTGGCAGGTCCAAAGCGCTTTGGGCATGCAGTTTCCGGTCTACTTCTTGGTCACCAAATGCGATGAGGTCCGGGGATTTACCGCCTGGGTCGATCAACTGCCCGCGGAAGTTCGTCAGCAGATTTTCGGCTGGTCGACCCCGCAATCCACCCAAGCAGCCTATGCCAGCAGCTGGGTCGACACTGCCTTCAACAGCGTGCTGGGCGCGCTCGACCGGCTGCAACTGAAAGCTTTCGCCAGCGGTCAGTCGGCGAGCGACGACTTCTTTGCTTTCCCGAACGCCCTCGCCCAGCTCAAAGAGCCGATCCGGATCATCGCCAATCAGATCTTCACGCCCAGCGCCATGCACCCGCCAATCCCTTGGCGCGGCCTCTACTTCTGCGGCGGGACCGGCTTCGCGCTTCCTGCCCCCGCGTCTGCCACCGTGTCTCCCCCGCTCCAGGCGCGCCAGCCGCAACCCCAGCCGCAGGTCTTTTTCCTCACCGACTTGTTGAGCTTTAAGATCTTCCACGAATGGAGCCTGGCGACCCTGACCCAAGCGGCCACGCGCACCCGCAGGCGGCAAGTGTGGGTAGTGCAAAGCTTGCTCGCCGCGGTCTTGCTTTATGGCACGGTCGGCGCGTTTTGGGGTGAGCGTCAAGTGCGCTCCCAGGCGCTCGCCCTGAGCACTTACTTGCGTCAGGTCGAAGCGAGCCTGCAAGAGATCCGGTCGCCCCAGACCCCTTCCTCCCAGGTCCCGGCGCAGGTCCGCGCAGCCCGAGCCGTACTCAACGCGGCCCTGCCCGTGCGGGATTACCACTTGCGCTCGCTGTTTTTGCCCGCTTCGTTCTGGCCTGGCCTCAGCCGCAAGATCGACCGCATCCAGCAAGGCACCGACCAAGCCTTGATCCTCAAGGCCACGGCCGAACAGCTCGATTTCGACTTGACCGCGCTGTCTGGGCTGGACGTGCCTCCGGCCAAACCAGCGGACGATCCCCTGCTCGACGTGGCTGGCACCCCCGAGTTCGGGCAACTGACCGTGATGGTCGGCCGCCTAGCCGAGCAAACGAACAACCTCACTGCGTATGACTGTCTGGCCCAGATTTGCACCCGCAATCCGCGCCACCTCTTAGATCAGCTGACGCTTTTGAGCCGCAACCTCTACGCGCTCGAACTGACCCTGCCGACGTTCACGGCGCGGTCCTTCCACGGCAAGGCCCTGCGCTGGGCCGGGGGCACCGTTCTGCCCACAGAGCGCTACTCCCCCGAACTCCAGCGCAAGACCTCGCTCCTGAGCCAGAGCATGTACGAGCGGCTTTACACCACCAATCTGCTGGTGTCAGATGTCGCGCGGCTGCGCCAAGAGCTGATTGATCTCGGCAATTGGCAATGGTCGCCAGGCGACGCTCGCGCCTTGTACCGGCGGCTCCAGCAGTCGATCCAAGCCGTCGAAGATGATCTCGGCCGCTCCCGTCTGGGGTGGGCAATCCAGCCTGATTTCGCGCTCGGACCGGTCTACTCCCAGCTGATCGCGTCGCTGCGCGACTCGCCGTTTTTGGGCTTGCCCGAAAGCACCCAGGTGCAGCTGCGAGGCCGGCGCGGCTTTGCGGTTTTT
>CAZCOV010000075.1:3818-8913 GCA_964499975.1 uncultured Thermoanaerobaculia bacterium | reverse complement strand
TTTTTCGCGAGGGTCTGCTCAGCACCACCAGCCCAGCGACCGGCGCGCTCCTGGTCGCTGGAACCGACGGCCTGCTCGAACTTTCGCCCGCGGTCTTGAGTCTCGACAGCGCGCTGCGTTCGCTCTTGGGCGAACCGTTCATGCATCCTGAAGCCATGCGCCGGCCGCAAATTCTGTTGCCGCCTGGCACCCGGCTCACCTGGGACGCGCAGTTCCTCACTCAGGCCAACGCCCAGATCAAGAGCTACCAGGACTTCCTCAGTCAAGGGCTAGCGAGCTTCCCGCCGTACTTGCAGCCGGCCACGCGAGAAGCAGCGCTCGATACCTTGGACGTCAAGGTCAATGACTTGCTCGCCCAAGCACAGGTGTTTCAACCCGTACCGGACAGCACCGCGCCCACCGTGCGCGAAGCCAGCCTCGCGGATCAAGTCGCCAATTTGCAGTCGGTGTCCGCGACTTTGGGGCAGATCCTGGCCGCCCAGAAACAGCTCGGGCTAGAGTTGAGCGCCGCTGACCTCGAAGCGGTCCTGAGCGTCCAGCGCGAGGACCTCTTGGCGCAAACCACCTGGCTGCTCGAAAGCCAGCAGCTCTATCGGCCGCGCGAAGGCAATTTTGCCTGGTGGAACGGTCAGCCGGTGCTCGCTTTCCAAGCCTATGCCGTGCAAAACAGCGCCGGACTCGCAAGCTACGTGGGCACACAGCGCGACCTCGTCACCCGCTTGGCGCAGCAGTACGCCCAACCCACCTTCACCGCGATCTCGCTCACCAACTTGCAACCGCGCGGATCTGCGCCGATGGTCGCCCTGTGGCAAACGATCCTCGCCGATCTCGACGCGCAGAAAAACCAGCAAGCCGGCAATCCGCCCGGGATCCTCGAAGCCTTCATCAGCGAGACCTTGGTGACCCTCGAACGCAACACCTGCGCGACCGCGCTCAACCCGACGCTGCCCCAACCCCTCGCCCCCGACTACTTCTTGGCGCAGCATCGCTGCCTCGCGACCGCGGTTGCCGCGCGCTGCCGCAGCCTGGTCGAGGAGTCCGCTTTTCTGGGTTATCAGGAGATCGCCGAGGCGTTCACCCGTCTCGCGGGTAAATTCCCCTTCATCACCGCTCCAGCGACCCCGCCCACCGCTGAGGTCACACCCGCAGACCTGCGCAATTTCTTCGCGGTTTTCGACCAGCACCAGGCCCTGATCTTGAGCTTGCCGGAAAACAGCCGGGTGTTCGGTGCCAAAACCGCGGCCGTCCGCCAGTTCATCACCGAGATGAACGCGGTCCGCGCCTTGTTTCAGTACTTCTTGGCGCAGACCGAGCCGGACGCGGTTCCCGCTTTCAATTTTTCGGTTGAGTTTCGGGTCGACCGCGCGCGCGAGCTTGGCGGCGACCAAATCATCTCCTGGGGGCTCGACATCGACGCGAATCCTGGCCTCAAGTTGGGCAATGCCAACTTGAGCGGCAGCTGGTCCTATGCCATTCCCGGACGCACCACCACCTTCATGCTCGCTTGGGCGGTCGATGGCCCGGTCGAACCCGTGCTCTCTCTCGACTACAAGTACGCGCTCAAAGACGGCAAGACCGTGACCTATCACCACCCCAACCCCTGGTCGCTCTTGAGCTTGCTCAAAGAGCACGCAGTTTGGAGCGCTCCGGGCAATCCCGCGAGCCCCCAGCCCGTGACCTTGCAGTTCCGCGTCCTCACCCGGCCGGTCCTGCTCGCAGCGGACAAAGCCGCAGCAGAGCCCCATCCTGAGGAAGCAGGTGCCGCCGCACCCGCCCCGCCGCACGATGCGCTTGAAGCCAAAATTTTTGCCCGGGTCACCTTGCTGACCCCCGACGACAAGAAGTCGACCGTGCCCTTCCCATCCACCTTCCCGGACAAAGCGCCGCGAGTGACCCAAGGCGAGATCACCTCGCTGCCCCTGCGCGCAGACGCTGACCTATGGTGTCCGGCAGCTTTTCCCCGCTGAAACTGCGATGAACGCCGATCTGCTGCCGTCCATCCCAGCGAACCTGCTGTCGCCCGCCCTGCTTTTCTTCAAACGATCCCCGCAAAGCCCAATACGTTTGCGGTTCAACCCCAGTGGGAGCAGAAAATGCCTGGACCCCTCGTCGGCATGGGATGTGCTGTCACCTTGACCCCGGGCGCGACCGGACTTCCGGACGCTGGCGTGATCCTCACCATCTTGCCGCCCTACGTCACCATTTTAGGGATGCCGGTGGCAACCGTAGGTTCGATCTGTCAGATGATCAACTCCCTGACCGGGGCTCCGTACAACATTCCCATCCCGCCCTTGGGCGCCAGCACCAGCGCCTCCGTCACCGGCCGCGGCCTGGTGCGGATGGGCGATCGCTACCTCATCGGTCCCGCCGTGCTGCTGATCCTCGGCCCCCCCCTCGCGCCGACCATCATCGATGCGTCCCCGCCTTAGGTCGACGCATCAATAAATTCACATTTCTGGCGCCCAGATTGGGGTTCAACTTTGGGGGATATACATCTGAACCCGATTGGTGTACGTTGAACCAGGCGATCGAACCAGGGGAAGAAAAGGCATGAAAGGGCATGAAAGACAGCCTGCCCCAAAATTTCCGGCGCCCCCCCCTGCATCGGCCGTTAGGTGCTAGGACAACCGAGCACAATCCTTCATACAAGAGGTACAGGGTATGGCCAAGTTGGCGGAACGTATCACCGTTGATCCCGAGCAGTGTGGGGGACGTCCATGCATTCGTGGCATGCGCATCCGTGTGACGGATGTGCTCGATCTGCTCGCCAACGGCCTGACCGCCGTGCAGGTGCTTGAAGAATTGCCGGACCTCGAACCGGAAGATATCCACGCCTGTCTGCGGTTGGCTAGCCAGCGGCTCAATCATCCGGTGGTGGTCGCGTGATCCTCTGGATTGACGCCCAGTTGTCGCCAGCTCTCGTCCGCTGGATCAGTGAGACCTTCGGTGTTGTGGTCCATGCCGTGCGAGATTTGGGGCTCCGAGAAGCCAAGGACGTGGTCATCTTTCACGCGGCGCGGGAGGCGGGTGCCGTGGTTATGAGTAAAGACAATGATTTTGTCCTGCTCCTGGAGCGGTTTAGTCCGCCGCCGCAGGTGCTGTGGGTGACGTGTGGGAACACCTCGAATGCCCGGATGCGAGCCATCCTGCTCAAGAGCTTTCCGGAAGCCAGAGCCCGCTTGGAGCAGGGTGAGCCACTCGTCGAGATCAGAGATGCGCGCTAAGAGGGCAAGGGGGGGAGGCCGAAACAGGGTCGCACCAACTTCGCCGCACCTAACCATGGCCTGCAAGCAACCGCCAATAGCCTCCGTTGCGCTGCGGCTATCGGCGGCGCCTGAGCCCGGCGTTAGGTCCCAATATGCACTACTTGGTTAAAGTTAAAAGTTAGAGGCGCTATATAAGCACCGGCTTGGTTAGCCCGCAGCTGCCGTAGCCCGCAAGAGGTCCCGCAGTCCGCCACCGCACCCGCTGTCGCAGCGGTTTCTCATTTTTTCGCCTACCCATCCCGTAATCCGTCGGGCACGTCCGTCCCATCTCTTGGGGGACAAACTTGCAGCCGCAAGAAGCACGTGATGGGTCGCTCGTGGATTCACGCGCGCCAAATCCGCGCCTCGCAATCGGATCGCAAGCGCACCCTCGGTGGACCACAATTACCAACAAAGGAGTAACTGTCATGAAAAGCAGCATCGCGAAAGGAACGGTCATTGCACGTCGCCTCTTTTTCGGATGGGCACTTACAGTCGCTGGGTTGAGCAGCTCGTTCAGTCCGGCCTGGGCAGCTGATTTCTGCGTGCAGGACATCTGCGTGCAAGACAACTTCGGCAATTTTTGGAAGTTCACGGGAGTCAAATCCTTGAGCGTAGCGGGAGAAGCCACCGCGCTCGAAGGGATCTTCAGTCCAACCGTTTTCAAATCGCCGGTCAGCGGTAGCGTGACGCGTCTCGGCGATGGGACGGTGAAAATCGGCGTCTTCGTCCACGTACAGCCGATCAACAACTTTACCGAGACGCTGCAAGGCGATCTCAACTTCAACGCGAGTGGGAATTTTGAGAACACGGGCGACGTCACTTCGGACGGGCCGACTTCGTGGAAAAGGGTCTCCTGCGACATCGTGCCAGCGCCAGCGATCGGACCGGCCGGAGCCGCGGCTTCCCGCCGACCACCGGATATGAAGGAAGTGAAGGAATAAGCCAAGGGGGAGCAAGCGCCCTTGCTTGCTCCCCGACTCAGCCCACCCCTTTGCCAGCAGCCACCACCAATCAGGCAACCCTTCCGCACGCCAACGGTGGGCTGGCGCCCACCCTACGCAACTACTCAACTGGGTACCGGCACATCCAGCCACTGAGCAAGGTTCCTGTGCGCTCAGCGCCGAGATCGTTTAGACTCTTCTCAGCTGAAAAGTGAAGGGGCCGTTGCCGGAAGCTCGTCAGATAGATCCTGGCCCCGCGGCGAAATCATCTGCAACAACCGGAGGTTGCCATGAACTCAGCCCTATCCGCGTCCTCCCCCACACTCCTCGACCGGTGGTTGCTGCGGCCAGCGAACTCGCTGCTGCGGCAACTCCAGCAGGGATACCAGGCCCTGGCCCAACGCCGACACGGCCTCCCCAGCTTCAGTCTCAGTTTGCCTCACCAACCCACGTTCACTCTGGGCGATGGCTGTCCCGCTTTCCACCTCACCCTGCATGACCGCCGGGCTGTCTTGGCCCTGGCTGCTCGTGACGAAACCCGTTTTTGCGAGGCGCTCATGGCAGGATCCATCGATATCGAAGGGGATTTCTCCGCTGTCTTGACCCTGCGCCCGCTGCTCGAAGATCACCATCCGTTCCGCGCGCTATGGTACAAGTCTTTGTATCCGTTGCTTTTTGGTCAAGTGCAGAGCGATCAGAAATGGATCGCCCAACATTACGACCAAGATGCTGACTTCTATTTGCTCTTTCTCGACCGGCGCCGCTGTTACTCCCATGGGGTTTTTGCCCACGACAGTGAGCCCTTAGACGATGCCATCGAGCGCAAGCTGGCTTTCGCGCTGAGCGCCACCCGAGCCCAGCCCGGCCAGCGCATCCTCGACATCGGCGCGGGCTGGGGCGCCATGA
>CAZCOV010000075.1:0-3808 GCA_964499975.1 uncultured Thermoanaerobaculia bacterium | reverse complement strand
GCGCCTTCAAGGTCTGGTGGACGATCCGCGAGCATGGCTTCGCACGGCTCGGCGCGGGCTGGGGCGCCATGACCGAATATGGCGGCCAGCAAGGCTTGCGGGTCACTTCGCTCACCATCTCAGAACCGTCGGCGCAGTACGTGGCAGCGCTGATCCGCGAGCAGCAACTGCCTTGCCAAGTCGTCCGCCAACACTTTCTCACTTACCAGGACGAACCTTTCGACGCGATCGTAAACCTCGGCGTGACCGAGCACCTCCCCGACTATGTCGCGACTTTGGCCCAGTACCAACGCCTGCTGCGACCGGGCGGCCGGGTCTATTTGGACGCTTGTGCTGCGCGCAGTAAATTTCCTTTCAAATCCTTCACTTATCGTTACGTTTTCCCAGGTAACGCCACTCCGCTGTGCTTGCACGAGTATTTGGCCGCAGTCGCCCAGACGCCTTTCGAGGTGATCGCGGTAGAGAACGATCGGCGCAGCTATGAGCTCACGAGTCGACACTGGGCGACCCGGCTCGAAGCTGCGCGCGACTTGATCACAGCGCGCTGGGGTAAAGCGCTGTTCCGGCGTTTCCAGCTTTATTTGTGGGGATGCGTCGACGTTTTTGCCCGCGATCAGTGCGGCGCATACCGTCTGGTGCTAGAACTGCCGAGCGTTGGGTGAGGGCACGCGCACCCAACTTTTTCAAATCGAGGCCATGCACCGCAAGGTTGTATTGATCGATGCCATCGAGGTAAAAGATGGCATACCCTTGTTGGGTATAATTTTGATATTCTGCGGCGCTGCGCAGCAAATAAACGTAAAGATGGGGTCCCGCCGCAACTTGGGTCGAGCTGGCGCCGATCCCTTGATCCATGCCGCTAGCCACCGCGGTTGCCCCGAGTTCCACGTGGATGCGCGGAAGTTCGGGGCCGGTCACGATCAGGGCGCGGCCGGGCAAACGGCCGACCGCTGCCACGACCGTTTGGGTGCGCTCTAGCGTGGCCAGCCGCGCCTGGTGATCGCGCCAGAGGGGCCCCGCGGGACGCGCGGGATCGAGGCTGAGCCAGGGCGAAAGCAAGAGCAGCCCACAAAAGATTTGCAAGATCCGGGGTGGGGCGAACCGACCCACCGCGAGCAAGACAAAAGGAACCGCAGGCAGCAAGTAGCCCGACTGGTGCGGCAGGCGGAGAAAAGCGATCCCATAAAGCGCCAGCACCAGCGCGCAAAATCCCAACTCGCGGCGCCAGTTTGGGTGGCGCCAAACGGCGACAAGGTGGTCCCGACAAAAAAGCAGGGCCCCCGCAAGGCCAGCAAAAGCCAGGCAGCCGATCGGTCCCCAGACCCCGACGGTAGCGCGGCGCAGCACGGCTTGGAGCGAGGGGTATCCATGTTCATAGAAGGTGAAAAAGCCGAGCCCGTACTGGAAGACGGCCGGAAGGTAAGAGAGGCCACCGATCACCAAGGCAGTGATGAGGAACCCCAAACAGCGCTCTTTGCGCGTCGCCTTGGCGGCCAGTTTCGCGGTGAGCCATGAAAGCGGCAGGATCATGGCGCCAGAAGTGATGCGGCAACCGATCGCTAGGCCGAGCAGCACTCCAGCGACTTTGGGCCGCTCGTCCAGAGCGCAGTAGGTCGACCCCAAAATCAGCGCCAGCGCCCATCCGTAATCGATGGTGCAGACGCTGTTCAGGTAAACCGCGGGGACCGCGGCAAAAGCGCCGGCGAGAAGCAGCGGTGACTGCACCTCTAAACGCGCCAAGATCAGCGCAAAGAACACGAAAGCGACGACGCTCCACCCGGCAGTCAAACCATTACTCGCCCAGGCGCTGTCTTTGACCAGGACCGTACCCAACTCATGCACGGGATATCCGGGCAGGCGCGACGCCACATATTCGCCCGTCGCAGCCATGGCACGAGCCGCGAGCACCACCCGGTAGGAGTCCGGGTCGGTGCCGTAGCCGGCGCTGATCCAGGGCAAACGCGAGAGCAAAACCAGCCCGCTGGCAAGCAGCAGGCGCCCGCCGTGTTTGGGGAGGACGTCTGGGCGCTCACTCCGAGCGGGCGAAGGGATACGGGGTGGCGTCGACATGACGATAGCAAAAGCAACAAGTTGGGTTGCGCAACTCCCAGGGCGGAGCAAAGAATATCCGCTGTCGGTTGGCTGGACAAGCCACGGGATGGAACCATGGAACCACGATCATGAACTTGCTCTTGCTCGAGCCCAGCGAAATTCAAGACGGCGTCGCGCGATTGAGCGACCGCCGCGCCGACCACTTGCGGCAGGTCTTGCAAGTGGCGCCCGGACGTCGCCTGCGCCTGGGGATCATCGACGGCGGCGTGGGCTGGGGTGAGGTCCGCACGGTCGACCCTGCCGTCGAAATCGCGGTCATGGCAATTCAGGATCCGCCGCCGCGCTCAGGGCTGGACTTGGTCGTGGCCTTGCCGCGACCCCAAGCGCTGCAGCGGATCCTGCAGGCGGCGGCTACCCTGCGCGTGGACCGCCTCGACCTGGTCAATGCCTGGCGGGTCGAGAAGAGTTTTTTCTCTTCACCTGCGCTCGCGCCCGCAACCATCCGCCGTCACTTGCTGCTGGGAGCCGAACAGGGTATGACTCCCTGGCTGCCCGCAGTCCAGATCCATCGCCGGCTGTTGCCGTTCTTGGCTGAGCGCTTCCCAAGGGCGACCTCGGAGTGCCGCTTGCTGGCCCATCCGGAAGCCCCCATCCCCCTCGAACTGGGCCTGACGCACAGCCCAGGCGCACGGCGGACGCTGGCGATCGGTCCAGAAGGCGGCTGGATTCCGCAAGAAGTTGCGACCTTCAGCGCCCACGGCTTCCGACCGGTCGCGCTCGGACCTTGGATCTTGCGGGTGGAAACCGCCCTGGTCGCTGCCCTAGCTCAACTCGCCCTGCTCGAACGCTGGCGTCCGGTTCCCGCCCCGCAGCTGCCGGCGGATCCGCTTTTCCCCACGGAACCTGCCCCCTCAACCTGATGCGCCGGCTGCTCTTGCCCTTCGCAGTGCTGAGCGTTGCCCTGGCGGCGTTGTGGGGCTGGCCACAAACCTTGCGCGCGGAGCTGCCTGCGTTCCTGCAGCCGGGGATGTTCGGGCTGGCTTTCCTCCTCGCCTGGCGTTTCCGCAGCGGACGGGTCGCCTGGTTGGTGGCGGTCCTGGGCGTGCTGGCCAGCGCCTTGGCCAGCCAGCAAGACGCGGCCCAGGCGCGGGCAGTGCAGCAGCTCGCCACAGTGCTCCTGCCGCTCCACTTCGGGGCTGCGATTGGGCGCCGGGATTTTCGGGTGCTCAGCCCGCGGGGGGGCATGTGGCTGTTCTGGCTGCTGGTCGAAGTGTTGCTGATCCTGGCTTGGCTAAAGCAACCCGGAGGGAATCACCTGGGCGCCACCCTGGCCCAGCCCCTGATCCACCGACCGTGGCTCCCCACTTGGCCGATTTCGCAGCTGGGATTGCTGAGCTTTGTTGGTGCTGCCGTGATCCTGCTGTGGCGTTTTGCCGAGCGCCGCACCGCGATCGAGGCCGGCTTTCTCGGCGCGCTGGTCGGGGCTTTTGCCGCTTTCAGCCAGAACGACCGGGCGAGCATCTACTGGCTCACGGTGGCGGCTGTGATCCTCGCTCTGGCCATGCTCGAGCACGCCTTCAGCTTGGCGTTCGCCGATAGCTTGACTGGCCTTCCCGGCCGCCGAGCCCTCGAAGGAGCCCGAGGGGGTGCCGTCGGAGGATTCGCGCGAGGGGACGCCGGAAGCGAGGCAGGTGCGCCCGCAGCCAGGGTCCGAACGGCGCGCGGGAGATCGACGCCGTCGGAGTCAGGAACTCCG
>CAZCOV010000074.1:2309-19665 GCA_964499975.1 uncultured Thermoanaerobaculia bacterium | reverse complement strand
GGCACCCGCTCGACGACCTGCACTACCTCGAATGCAAGCTGATCCTCAAAGGGGCTGACGGGGTGATCTTTGTCGCCGATAGCCAAGAGGAGCGGCTGGAATCGAACATCGAGTCGATCCGCAACCTGGAAGTCAATCTGCGCGAGCACGGACTCGATCTGCCGACGATTCCCTACGCCTTGCAGTTCAACAAACGCGACACGCCGACCGCGCTGCCGGTTGACGAGCTTTACCGCATCTTGAATTTCAAGCGCGAGCCGACCTTCGAAGCGGTGGCGCCGGCGGGCAAAGGGGTCTTCGACACCCTCAAATCCGTCGCGAAACAGATCCTCGTGGAGTTGCGCAAGAGGTAAACAATTGATCATGGCAAAACGTTGGTCCAAGACCGAACTGGCTTATCTCCAACAACATGCCCACCAAAAAAGTCCGCAGCAGCTTGCCGAGCACCTGTCTACCGATGCTTTGGCCGTGCAGCAAAAGCTCTCCGAACTCGGTCTGCTCTTGGGTTCTGCGGTCGCGCCGGATCCGGCCCTCGACCTTTTCACCCAAGCCTGGCAACTGGTCCACCAGCGCGAGTGGCAGCAAGCCAGCACCCTGCTGCAGCAAGTCGTCGCCACTGCGGACAGCCCGCAGCTCGTGGATCGCGCCCGCCTCTTTCTCAACCGCTGCGAGCGCGAGGTGATCACCGGTGCGAATTCTGGGGACCCCTACTTGCGCGCGGTTTTGGCCAAGAACTGCGGCGATCTAAGAACCGCGCTGGAGCTGTGCCTAGCGCATGGGGACGCCACCCAAGACGAACGCTTTGCTTACTTGCTCGCTTCGATCCAGACCTTGGGGGGTAACCTCGAGGAGGCGATCAAAAACCTGCGGACAGCTGTCCGCCTCGAACCCAGAAACCGCGTCCATGCTTACCACGATCCCGACTTCTATGCCCTCCGCAGTCGGGAAGAATTCGCCCTCCTCCTCGCCGGCCGTTGAGCCCCCGCGGTCTTTTGTCGCCATCGGTGGTGGCAGCGGCCTAGCCGTGCTGCTCCGCGGCCTCAAAACCCGGGTAGCCCAGCCAGAGCAGCTCACCGCCGTGGTGACGGTGGCGGACGACGGTGGCTCTTCCGGCCGCTTGCGCCGCGACTTCGGCGTCTTGCCGCCGGGTGACATCCGCAACTGCATTGTGGCCCTGGCCGACGACGAAGATCTCTTGACCCGGCTCTTCCAGTACCGTTTCGAGAACGGCGAGGGGCTGTCCGGCCATTCGTTCGGTAACCTCTTTTTGACCGCGCTGACCGGGGTGACCGGGGATTTCTACCAGGCGATTTTGACCGCGGAAGCGATTCTTTCGGTGCGCGGCCGCATTCTTCCGGCGACCTTGACTGACATCCAGCTCCGTGGGATCGGGCTCTCGGGCAAGGTTTACGAAGGCGAGTCCGCGGTCGGCCGCTCCGGTGAGCGCTTTCACTCGCTCGCCCTCAAGCCCGCCGAGGCTCCGGCCTTTCCCCCGGCGATCGCCGCGATCGAGCAGGCCGACGCGATCCTGCTCGGTCCTGGGTCGCTTTACACCTCGATTCTCCCCAACCTCTTGATTCCGGGGATCCGCGAGGCCATCCGCCGCAGCCCAGCGCCGGTGGTCTTGATCCTCAACTTGATGACCCAACCCGGCGAGACCGATGCGATGACCGGGCTCGACCACATCGCCGCGATCGAAGAGCATGCGGGCGCGGGCTTGATCGACCAGGTGTTGATCAACCGGACCCCGCCGCCCCCCGCAGTCCTCGCCCGCTACGCGGCGGCTGGCTCTCACCTGGTGACCCTCGATCCCCAAGCCTTGGAGCGCCGACCGCAGCGCATCGCAGTGATCAGCGCTGACCTCTTGGCCAACGAAGACCTGATCCGTCACGACCCGGTCAAGTTGAGCCTGGCCGTGGCCGCGCTGCCGCGCTCCCCTGGATCGTCCACGCGGGGGTAACCCAAGTTAAGCAAGGCTTGATGGAATGAGAGAGCCCCCACCTCGCTCGGCGAGAAAATCACAGATAGCGCGGAAGACGTCGCGACGGTTCATGAGGAAAGTGTGCTGGGCCGGAACTTCGAGCAGTGGGACCCCCGGGAGACGGGTTTCCTCGACGCTGAGCAAGAGGTCGTTGGGCTCGGCCCAAAAAAGTAAGCGGGGCCAGCGTGGACCGCGGTTGCCGGCAATGATCAGGGACGGCACGGCGGGAATTGGCAAGCTGGCAAAAAAATCCGGGTCGACCAACTTCCTGCCGGCATCGCCGGCGATCCAGCTATAGGGCGGCAGCAGGCGAAGAGAACGCGCGATTTGCGGTGAACTGTTGGGCGGCGCCAGCATCACGAACCGGCTGAATCCCCGGGGCAGCTCCGAGCTGGCTTGCCGCGTGATCAGGTTGCCCAACGAATGGCCGATCACCGCATAGAGCACCGGTGACGAACTCGCAGCGGCGTCGCGCGCCAGGACCTGCTGGATGCGCTGCGCAAAACGGGCCACGATCGCAGCAAAGCTCTGGCGGCTGGCCCAGTAGCCGAAGTAGCTGGGACGGTGCCCGGCCGCACGCAGCCGTGCGCCGAGCACGGCCAGCGACAGCGGCGTCCGCCCCAGACCATGGATGAGGAAAACCCGCATCGCAGCCTAGTTGAGCGGTCCACCGCTCACCGACTCCGGCGTTTCTGGAATCACGCCGTAGCGTTCCTCATAGAACTGCAGGTTGGTGGTCAACGCGCGGATCAGCCGCTTGATGTGTCCAGGGCTGGTGATCACGCGCGCGGTCACCATGCCTTGAGGCGGCAGCATGTTGATGAAATCGAGAAAGAACTCTTCGCGGGTGTGGGTGACCCGCACCAGGTTGGCATAGCGGCCTTTGAGCTCCTCATCGCTGATCTTGACGTTCATTTCAGGGTTCTGCTCTGCCATCGCTCACCTTCTCCTCTACCGCCGATTGCCATTGCACACCGGGGGAAAAAGTCCACTGATGCTCGGGGAAATAGACGCCCACCCCGCGCTCCTTGGAAGTCACGGTAAAACCGAACAGCTGGCGACGGTAATCGTAGGGCGTTCCGTCGCGCGCATGGACTGCCACATCCACCAAGTATTCGCCCGGCGCCAGGCGCAGGTGCGGGCAAGTGACCGTCACCGTGACCTGCCCGTCCTGCAAGCGCTGCGGAACGTAGCCATCGAGGTCGGTATTGGTCCCCCAACACTCGACCCCGCGCGGCGTCTTGAGCCCGATCCCAAAAACAAAATCCGCAAAAGCGCGGTGCGCCCGCACCTGGATCTCGAAAGTCACAGTGTCGCCGCTCTCGACATGGTACTGCTCAGTGCCAGCAACCCACAAACGCACGGCCTCGATCACCGCTTCCCCCGAACCCCAACGCAAGACCTCCTGCGGCTCAGGCGCACTTTCAGGGGCAGGGACCGCGCCTTCTGCAGCGAGCGGTGGAGGTTCCTCCACTTGCCGCGACTCCGGGGCCTGCTCGCGATGCTCCTTGGCTTCGCGGTGGCTGCGGCCTTCATCTTCGGCCACGGCCTGGCGATAAGCGTCGACCACCCGCCGCGGGTGCCCGGCAAGGCGCAGCCGACCCTTTTCGAGCCAAATCACCCGAGAACACAAATCCGCAATCAGCGGCAAGGAGTGGCTGACCAAAACCAGGGTCTTGCCCCGTGCCAGGAATTCCTCGATCCGCTTCAAACAGCGATGGGAAAAAGCTTCATCACCGACCGCCAGGACTTCGTCGACCAGCAGGATCTCGGGATCGGTATGCACCGCCACACTGAAGCCGAGGCGCACGTACATCCCCGAAGAGTAGTTTTTGACCGGTTCGTCAATGAAATCGGCCAGCCCGGAGAACTCCACGATCTCGGCAAAGCGGCGGTCGATCTCGCGCCGGCTCAAACCCAAGACCGCACCGTTGATGTAGATGTTCTCGCGACCGGAAATTTCGGGATGAAAGCCTGCCCCGAGTTCGATCAGCGCAGCCACCCGACCCCAGACCTCGACGCTGCCGCTCGAAGGCTTGAGGATACCGGCCAAAACTTTGAGCAAAGTGGATTTGCCCGAGCCGTTGCTGCCGATCAGACCCAGGGCCTCTCCGCTCTGGACGGTCAAAGAAATGTCGGTCAACGCGGGGATCATCTCCTCCGGCCGCAAGCCGCGGATCAAGCTGCGTTCGAGCAAGGCGCTCTTCAAAGTCTTGAGGCGATAGCCGGCAGCCGTGCGACGGTAGAGCTTGCTCACCGCCGACACCCGAATCGCAACGCTCATACCGCTTCCACCAGGGTTTCGCTCAGCCGGGCAAACAGCCCCGCTCCCAGCGTCCAGCAGGCGAAGCTCACGAGCACCATGCCCAACCATTGCCCGGCGAGCGGCACTTGGTCAAAAAAAAGCACTTGCTGGTACGACAAGGCGAACGGGGTCAGCGGGTTGAACTTCACGACTTGGCCGATCCATGGCAGGCTGTCCAGCATCTTGGTCGAATAGAGGATGGGGGTCAAGTAGAAGAGCAGGGTCAAGGCGTTGTTGAGGATATCTTTGATGTCCTTGAAGTGGGCATTCAAGGCAGCGAGACCGAGCGTGAGCCCGGCGATCATCGGTAACTGCAATCCGATGATCAGGGGCAGGAGTACGGCGGACGCGCCCCCGACAGCAAAACCTTCCTGGCGAAAAAACAAGAAAGCCAGCGCGATCATCGGCAAGGAAAACATCAAGTGGGCCAGGTTCGCCAGCACCGAAACCAGCGGCAGCAGTGCGATCGGAAAAGTGGCCTTGCGGATCAGGCCGGCATTGGCATAGACCGCATCCGCGCCTTCGGTCAAGGCGGTTTGAAACCAGATCCACGGGAAAAGCCCGCTGACCAAGAACAGGCCATAAGGCTTGATCTCGGGGTCCCGCGGGCTGAACACATAGCTGAAAACAAAGGTGTAGACCAAAACCAAAAGCAAGGGGTTGGCCAAAGACCACAGGTAGCCTAGCGCCGAACCGCGGTAACGCGCTTTGAGCTCGCGTCCGGTCAAAGTCGCGAGCAAACTGCGATAGCGAAAAATACTGCGAGCCGTGCTGAACATGCGCGCGAGCTGCTGCCTGGGCTCAAGCGCCCCCGCTCTTCATCTCCTCGCGCAACTGCTTCAGCCGGTCCTCGAGCTCTTTCTTCTTGCGTTTGATCTCCTCTTCCCATTTTGCCGCCATACTGTCGTAATCGTAGAGTGCCAGGTTGTCACCGATGGTGTAGATCCTGGGATATTTTTGCGCATCGCCCTTGTCGTCAAAGCGGATGCTACCCGTGACTCCTGAAAACTCTTCGCGCATGCCCTTGGGCACTTCGCTCGCCAGCGGCGACCGCCCCTTGATCGCGTTCGCCAGGATGAGCATGGCGTCATAGCCTTGGGCCGCGAAGATGTCGGGGGCCTGGCCGTGCTTCTGCTGGTAGGTGGTCACGAACTTCTTGACGATGGCGTGATCGCTGTCTGGCTCGAAAACCGTGCGAGTGAGGAAAACTCCGCGCGCCGCATCGCCCACTTGGGTGATCAAGGTGGGGGTGGCAAAGGCGTGGGTGGTCAAGATCCTGCCCGCAAAAGCGGCCTTGCGCAACTCGCTGATCATCGCCGCGATCCCATCGCCGTAAGCTGCGAGATAGACCGCGTCGGGCTGCAAGGTGATCACCCGTTGGACCAGCCCACTAAAATCCGAAGTGTTGGGGGGAAATTCGATGTCTTCGAGGACTTTGCCGCCAAGGCGCTCGAATTCCTGGTGGAAAACTTCCTGAATGCCCTGCGCGTAGGTCTCATCCTCGGCCAAAATCACCACCTTGGCCAGTTTGAGTTGCTCCATCGCAAAGGTGGCCATCTTGACCCCGTCACGGGCATCCGAAGGACAGACGCGGTAGAAGTTGCGCGAGATCCCGCTCAGCTTAGGACTGCTCGCCGAGGGGGAAAGCAGGACCCGGTCGTAGCGATCGACCACGCTGATCATTTCCATGGCTTCACCCGAAGTCGCGCCCCCAACCGCTGCCAAAGCGCCGTCACTGTACAGGTTGTCGAGCAATTCCTTGGCTTTTTTCGGATCACTCTGGGAATCGGCGACGGTGAGTACGACTTTGGTCGTGAACCCCGGATCCGCCTGGAGGTCGGCGACGGCGAGTTCGACCCCCCGCTTGATCGCTTCTCCATAGGGGCTGTACTCACCGGTCAGAGGCAGCACTGCACCAAATTGGTACACCTCCTTCTGACAACTCCATGCAAAGATCCCGGTCATCATGAGAATTTGCAGGGCGAGAACTCGAAGTGCGCTGCGACGCAAGGGTTTGACGGTCATGAGCTACTTTCCTCGCGGGTTGTTTGCGGCCCTCCTCGGGGCCTGGTAGTTCTTTCTAGCTGAGCCCCGAAGCGCTGTCAAGCGGCAGATCCAACAGATCCGAGTTTCGGGCGGCTAATATCTTGAGCTACGGTCGTCAATTCAGGGTATAGCCTATATTTTTCCCGACCTCAAGCTGCCCTATTGCGTTAGAGGAGGGCGAGATTCCGGAAATCGGAGGACGCAATGACCAGAGTAGATTTAGCAGATTGGTGCGATTTAGTCCGGGGCGTGATCGCGCCCGCACGCGAGCAGCAATTGCAGAAGCTGCTCGAGGTGGGCGATCCCGAGTCCCAGCGGACGTTCAAGATATGGCAGCAAGTGGCTGTCCTAGCGCGACAGGATCAGATGCTCGAGATTCCCCCGCAAGCAGAGTGGGGAGCTAAAGCCATTGCCGCACTGCGGCGGCCGGCAGAGGCGCGGCCAGCAGAGGCGCGGCCAGCCAAGGCGCGGCCGGCGAAGTCCTCAACCGAAGGGCTTTTCGAACACCTCGGTTCCTGGTGGCGGCGCTTACCCGTCACCACGGTGTTCGACAGCTTGCTGGAGCCTGCTCCGGCCGGGACCCGGGACCTCCACTCGCCGTATCGGCAGCTACTTTTTGAGTCCCCAGAGTATACTGTGGATGTGCGCTGGGAACACGAAACGGACCAGCAGCATGGGGTTTTGATCGGGCAGGTCTTGCGCCGCAGTTCCCCCCCCCAGGCAGCAACTCAGCTGCCGATCTACGTGCTGGGGGATGAGATTCTGGCGCGGGCCCAAACCAATCGCTTTGGCGAGTTTCTCGCAGACAACCTGCCCAAGCGACCGCTCCGGCTCTGTGTGATCGTCGGCGAAAGGGATTGCCTTGAGTTGCCCCTGGACCCTGCGCCGCAACGGGAAGTTGGATGACGATTGAGGAGACCATATCATGAAACAGTTGGGTTGGCTCAGCGGAGTGCTTTGGATTGTCGGCATCGTATTGACTCCGGTCAAGTCAGCAGGCGTCGATCCGCGTTCGGCAAACCCTGAGGTGCGTCCCAGCGATCAGCACGCGCCCGCAGGCCATCCCGACTTGATCTTGATTCGCGCTTTGCCAACCCAATTCGAGTCGATCGCGCTCCGTTATGGCCTGACCCAGCGCGAAAGCTTCCTCGATGGCGAGGATCAACTGGTCTTGGCCCAGGGCCCAGCTGGCTTGTCGGCGGCTCAGCTCGTGGCCTGGCTGCAAGGCGATCCCGAGGTTCGCGGGGTGGAACCCGCAATCCTAGCTGCGCTGCCTGAAATCAGCGTGGGTCAAGGAGCATCGCTCAGCCAGGTGTTACCCGATCTGCGACGCAGTGGCACGGTGGCGGCTGCCTGTCCAGGGACGACCCAATGGGCAAGCCTGTGGAGCGGCTTTGCCGACCAGCGTGCAGCAACCCTGATCCACCTGGCTCAAGCCCAGCAGGAAAGCATCGATTGTGGCGCAGCTGCGACCATAGCGATCATCGATACCGCCGTCGATGGGGATCACCCGCTGCTTGCCCCTGCCCTCTTGCCCGGTTTCGACTTCTTGCTCCACCGCGTGGGTATGCCCGAAGACCTGGAGGGACTCGACCAGTCGGTCATGGCGATCCTCGAATCGGGTGATGAAACGGAGGTCCTCGCCGGACACGGGGACGGGGTGCTGCTCGGTCCGTCGACCGCCCTCTTCCTCGAACCCTCCCTGGCAACTTCTCTGGCCGACCTCGATTTGCCTCCCTTCTTCGGCCATGGGACCATGGTCGCGGGGTTGATCCGGCTGACCGCTCCGAATGCCACCATCCTGCCCTTGCGCGTTTTCGACGCCGCGGGCCATGCCCGTCTCTTCGACGTGATCCAGGCCATTTACCTGGCGGTCGATCAAGGCGTCGACGTGATCAACATGAGCTTCAGCGTCGCGGCTTTTTCCCCCGAACTCCAGCGCGCCATCCATTATGCCAGCCAGCACGGCGTCGCCTGCGTGGCTGCCGCCGGGAATCAAGGTGAGCGGGTCCGGGTTTATCCCGCCGCTATGAACCATGCCATTGGAGTGGCAGCCACTGACCTGAACGACCAGCTGAGCGAATTCTCGAATTACGGTCCCAGCCTCGTGACGGTGGCAGCCCCCGGAGTGGCGGTCGTCTCGACTTTTCCCGATGGTCACTTTGCTGCGGGTTGGGGCACCTCTTTCAGCACACCCTTGGTCGCCGGCACCCTGGCGCTGATCCAAGCTTACCTGCCGACGCACAACCCGCCGACCTTGCAGCAAAAGTTGCACGCATTGGCGCAAGGGAGCCTGCGCCTCGAAGCGTTGGGCAATGAGGTCGGCAGCGGTCGGCTCGACGCGCTGGCGGTGGTCCGCGCAGCTCAGCGGTAGTTGCTGGGAGAGCCCGTGGGGCCGGGCCAGCCCCACGGGGATGACGGGTAAATTTTTTTTCGCCTCTCTATATTTTCCCTCGCATCTCACGACCCATACTTCTATGGAGTCCAAGAGGCGGCCGAGGCCGCTGCAGGAGACCAAGCTCAAGCCGGGCTTGTGACCTTGGACTCTGACGAACACCAAGTGGCTGAGAGGTCTCGGGCCAGGCCCGGGACCGTTTTCAAGGGACGAGGGCGGCTAGGAACCTCGTCCCTCTTTTTTTCTGTCCCGCTTTTGCTGGATTCGGTCGACCGCGATCCGGCCCCCGCTGGTGCCAGCCGCACCCCCGCGAAGTTGAACCGGAGCGCAGGATAGTGTAGCCTGCAGGCGCCCATGAGAAGGGTGAGCTTTCTCAGGTCGAGGAAAGCGGCAGTAACCCTCACCAGCACGCTAGGACCTACTTGATTTAGCAATGACACTTGCCAAACCTTGGATCGCTTTGCATCGCCCCAATCCGGGGGCGCGGTTGCGCCTCTTCTGTTTTCCCTATGCCGGCGGTGGCGCCTCAATCTATCGGACCTGGGGCAGCAGCTTCCCGCGCGAGATCGACGTGTGTCCAGTGCAACTTCCTGGACGCGAGAGTCGGCTGCGCGATGAACCGTTTCGGCGCGTCGAGCCCTTGGTAGAAGTTCTGGCCGACGTGCTGCCACCGCTCATGGACTTGCCGTTCGCTTTGTTCGGACACAGCATGGGCGCCACGATCTGCCACCTGCTGTGCTTGCGCCTGCGCGAGCTGGGCAAACCAGGACCGCTCATGCTTTTCGTTTCTGCACGTCGAGCACCGCACTTGCCCCAAGACGATGAACCGATTTATGCTCTACCCGACCCGGAGTTCAAGACCAAGCTGCGAGAGCTCAATGGGACGCCAGAGATGGTCCTCGAGCATCCCGAACTCATGGAACTGATGCTGCCCCTCCTGCGCGCAGATTTTGAACTGGTCGACTGTTACCAGCCGTTCCGCGCCGAACCCCTGTCCTACCCGATCGTCGCTTTCGGGGGTTTGCGCGATGAGGAGGTGAGCCGCGAAGACCTCGAGGCCTGGAAGGAAGCGACAACTGCAGCTTTTCGTCTACGCATGTTTCCCGGTGATCATTTCTTCATCCACAGCGATCGCGATGCGGTGGTCAGGGCGCTGGCTGAGGACCTCTTGCGCCTGCTGCCGCCTGGATGAGTACCAGAACCCGAACTGATGAGCCTGTCGCCTTTTCCTCGGTTCACGCTCCCCACCCTGACTCGCCGAGCGCTGCCAGCAGGCGAGATCCACCTCTTTTGCGCGCACCTCGCACCCCCCGAATTTCGCGTACAAGAGCTCGAACGGGTGCTCGACGCTGAGGAGGTCGAGCGGGCCAATCGTTTCCGCTTTCCCCACCTCAGACGGCGATTCGTGGTCGCGCGCGGACTGTTGCGCACTCTGCTGGCCGCCTATACCGCAGCGCGCCCCGAGGACCTGGTCTTCACTTACGGTGACAAGGGTAAGCCATTCCTGAACGAGCCACGCACGTCCCTTCAGTTCAACTTGTCCCACTCGGAAGAGATGGCTCTGCTTGGAATTTGTGGCGAGCACGAGCTGGGGGTTGATATCGAGTGGCTGCGCCCGATGCCCGACGCGCTGAGCATTGCTCAGCACTTTTTTTCGGCTAATGAGATCCTCGACTTGAAAACCGTTCCCACCGCGCAAATCGCTCCGGCTTTCTTCAATTGCTGGACGCGTAAGGAAGCTTACATCAAGGCGGTAGGCGACGGGTTGTCGGCCCCACTCGACCGCTTCGACGTCACGCTCATCCCAGGCCAACCCGCGCGGATGCGCAGTCTGGAAGGAGATCCTGAAAAAGGATCAGCATGGGCGCTCTATCACTTCGAGCCAGCCCAAGGGTATGTTGGCGCGCTGGCTGTCTTGCACCATCATTGGCAGATTTCTGCTTGGAACCTCGATGTGGCGCACCTCCGTTGGGGGGAGAACTGAGCACAGCCGTTACAGAAAATGGTTTTGACCGCGAATATTCAAAATATTCACGCTAGCATGGACCGCAATAAAACAAGGAGGAAGATGTGAAACTGGGTGACGTACTGAAGAAAGAGCGGGAAAAAAAGGGGCTGACTTTCGCCGAAGTCGCCGGGCAGCTTGGGCTTTCCGAAGAGGAGTACGGGCAAATCGAAGGGGGTGAGTCTCTGGCCGAACGCTGGGGGCCGGTCCTCGCCAAGATTGCCATCAAGCTGGAGACCCCTACCTCGCGGCTGTTGGCGGAAAGCGGTAAATCCGCGGACACCCAGGCAGGGCAAGCGGGCAAGCTGATCCAACACCATCGCGAGCGGCGCAGCAAGACCCCTGCGGAGGTGGCTGAGTATGCAGAAGTGACCGCCGAAGAGTACGCCGAAGTCGAAGGCGGGAGTTCGCCGATTGAGAAATACGGTCCGCTCTTGCTGCATTTTGCCGAGCTGATCGAGCAGCCGGTGTTCAACCTCTTCTACCCTTGCGGTCTACCCTTCCAGGAGTTGGACGATTATCCATGATCGACAAGCTGGGTTATTGATCCGTAAGACCCGGCTCCAGACCTCGACGGCGCGCAGCGGTCGAGGTCTGGGGCAACATGACCTCGGGCACCCCCGGCTGGTGCTGGGTGGCAGCTGAGGTCGCTGGCAGAGCAAGATGTTGGCAGGGAAGGATGAGAAGACCCGAGCGCTGGTCGTGAGCGCGGGTCGCGAAGAAGCTTCAGCCCTCGCAGCCCTCGCTCGCGGTCAGGGCGATCTTGCGCCCTATTCCCTGGAATGGGCGCTGCACTTGCCCGATCCAGCAACCGCCTCGCGATTCAGCGCGGTGATCTGGTGGACCGTCCAATGCCCTGAGCCCGCCCAGGTGACCCGCTGGTCGCAAGAACACCCCAACATTCCGCTGATCCTCTTGGTGGAAGAAGCAGCTTTTGCGCAAAGCCTGGGTTTGCTGGCAGCTGGCGCGCAAGAGGTCCTGCTCCAAAGTGAACTGAGCCCCTCGTTGATCCACCGGGCCTTGCGTTGCGCCATGGCGCGCAGCCAGGCGCTACCGGCCAGATCTCTCACCGCGCAACCCGGTTTACACCATCAAGACGACGAACGGTTGGCCCATCAAGGTCTTTTCAGCCCCGGGGAAATGACGGACAGAACGGACGCTGAACTGGCCCTCGAGGGACGCATCCGCCAGCAAGCGGCAGTAGCGCGCCTAGGCCAGCAGGCAGTTGCCGGGTTGGCTCTGGGAGCGCTCTTGCGTGAAAGCCTCACTTTGCTCGCGACCACTTTGGATGCGCCTTTCGGTCTGGTGGCCAAGCTCCAATGGCAACCGGACGCGCAAGCGGTGCTGTTTGATACCTTGGGTTGGGAGGCCCAGCCAGAGGAGCGCCTGATGGCCACGGGTGCCGGCACCTTGGCAGATTGGGTGCTGCGCGCCGAAGAGCCCGTGATTTGTGATGACTTGCGGGGTGAGCCGCAGCTGGCGATTCCTCCTGGACTCGCTCGCTGTGGCATGGTGAGTGCGCTGTGGACAGCTCTGCGCGAGTTCAACTCTCCCTTTGGTCTGTTGGGGGTTTGGACCCCCGAGCCGCGCAAATTCAGCCAGGAAGACCGCCACTTTGTGCAGGCCATCGCCAACATCTTGAGCTCGGCGATCGACCGACAACGCGCGGAAGAAGCGCTGCGCGAGCAGGAAGCACGCTTTCGCGGAGTGGTGGAATCGCTGCTCGAAGGGGTCGCGATTTGTGATCTTGCGGGGCGGATCATCTATGCCAATCCCCAAGCCCTTTCCATGGCCGGCTACAGTGCAGCTGAAATCCTCGAAATCAGCGTTTACGATCTGTTGGAGGCGCCCGCAGAGGAGACTCATCGCCGGATACAACAGCGGGTTTTAGGTCAAACCGAGCGCTATGAAACCCGTTTCAAAGCAAAAAACGGGAGCGTCCGCTGGGCGGAGATTCATGCTTCACCATTTCGCAATGCTGCTGGCCAGGTGGTCGGCGTTCTGGTGACGGCGACCGACATCACCGACCAGCGGCATCTCGAAGAACAGTTGCGTCAATCTCAGAAAATGGAAGCCGTGGGGCAACTCGCTGGCGGAGTGGCGCATGACTTCAACAATTTGTTGACCGGGATCATCGGTTACTGTCACTTGCTTTTGACCCGACTGGAGCCTCAAGATCCGCGCAAACAGCAAGTCGAGCAGATCGCGCAAGCAGCGGATCGGGCAGCCGCTTTGACCGGTAAGCTGCTGGCCTTCAGCCGGCGCCAAGTCCTGCAACCCCGGGTGTTCGACCTCAATGAGGTGGTGCGTGGGATCGCAGAAATGTTGCACCGCTTGATCGGTGAGCACATCGCATTGAAAATCGAGCTCGCGGCTGAGGCGGTCAAAGTCAAGGCTGACCCTGGGCAACTGGAACAGGTGATTCTCAACCTGGCGATCAATGCCCGCGATGCCATGCCAGGAGGGGGTCAGCTCTGGCTTGAAACCCATGCCATCGAGGTCGATACCGACTACGCGCGCCTGCACACCGTGCCGATGACCGGCTCTTATGCCCAGCTGGCGGTCAGCGACACCGGGCAGGGCATGGACCGCGAAACCCAAGCGCGCATCTTCGAACCTTTTTTCACCACCAAGGAAGTGGGCAAGGGCACGGGCTTGGGGCTCGCCACGGTCTATGGGATCGTCAAGCAAAGTGGCGGGCAAGTGTGGGTTTACAGTGAGCCGGGGCAAGGCACCACGTTCAAAGTTTTCTTACCCCGAGTTCAGGACCCAACCGAAGCCGTGGGCTGGGGGCTGGCTCCAGGAGAGACGTTGGTCGGGCAGGAAACCGTGCTGCTCGCCGAAGATGACGAAGTGGTCCGTGCCCTGGTGCTCGAGGTCCTGCGTTCTTGCGGCTACACCGTGCTCGAAGCGCGCAACGGCCACGACGCCTTCGACCTGGCCTCAGATCCAGCGCGCGAGATCGCGCTCTTGATCAGCGATGTCGTCATGCCCGACATTCCTGGCCCAGAGCTGGCGCGCCGGGTCTTGACATTGCGCCCGACGCTGCGCGTACTCTTCATCTCCGGCTACACCGACATCGCCCTCCTGCAGCGTGGAATGATCAGTCCCGGCGCTGGCTTTCTGCAGAAACCCTTTGCCCCTCAAGCGTTGGCGCGCAAGGTTCGCGAAGTGCTGTCTCAGAGCTAAAGTTAGCCATTCAGGTCAGACACGTCAGACAGGTCAGACACGTCAGACACGTCAGACACGTCAGATCCTCCTCAAGGGGTGCAAGCAGACGCGTAGACGATCCGCAGCTGCGGGGGCTGGGCGCCTTCATCTGAGACCAGTTCGAGGCCATCGCCCTGGCTGGTGTTGACGAACATGGCAGCGATCCCGTGGTTCGTAGCGCTGCCGTCGATCCAGGACTCGACGAGTGCTCGTCCCGCAAGGTTGAGTTCAACCACTGCAGCCCCGAGGGTGGGCAAGCTGAAGAAACCCACCGGCCGTGTGACGTCGCGGTCACTGGCTCCGCGGGCACCGAGGGTTTCCCAGTTGTTGCCACTCGCAGCCACGGTGACGTTGGCCACCCCTTCGTTCCACGCCCGCAGCACGGGGTAGACCGGATAGTCGTTGGTCGAAGCATTCGTCACTTGGACCTCGACTTCGGCATGGAGGACGGAAGCCTCGCTGGGCAGACCCGTAACTGGCCAGGCGAGCAAGGTACTCCGTTGCGAAGTACCGCTGACGCGCAAGGTGGTGGCACTGCCGCGGACCGTCGCGGACTCGAGATAAGTGCCGCGATCGGCCACGAACTGCGCCTGGTGGACGCAAGTGCGGCACACCAAGCTGCGCAGCTCAAGGTCGAAGGCGAGATCGTCCGACCCGTTGCGGTTGTGGATCTCGACGGCGAGCACGTTGGTGCCAGGCAAGAGCAGCGTTGCCGCCAGGGTCACGGTCTCGATCCCGTTGGAGCTGCTCTGCGCCGGGGTGGTGGGCGTGATCGAGCCTGCTTGCAGGTTGCTGCGCAGCACTTCGTTGCCATTCAAGTAGACGATGCCGCCGTCATCGCGGAAGAGGGAGAGTTCGAGCGTGTCATAGAGGCCAACATCCGGGACGTCGAAGCTCAGTCGGAAGTAGGAAGTCATGCCGGTGTTGGTGATCGTCGAAACCACGGTCGAGGTCGCGTAACCCATGGGACCTTGATAGGGCGTCCACTGGCTGTCGTCAAAACTCGGCGCGGCCCAGTTGCTGGGAACTGGCAAGGTGGGAGCGGCTTCTGCGGTCCGCCAGGTTGAAGTGAAAGCGACCAGGGCGGTGTCGTAGCAAGGGATGTTGATCTGCCACAAACCCGCATCGACGAACGCCTCGCCGGTGGCGGTGACCAGGAACTGACCGCTGCGACCCGCCGCATCGACATCGCTGTCGTCTGCATCGGGACCGGCATCTTGCGGGCTGAAGGCGTGCCCTCCAGGAGCGACCACCCGCACTTCATACTGGCTTTCCGTCAGGCCGGAAAAAGCATAAAGCCCGCCGCTGTCGGTCGCTTGCGTGGCGAACAGCGCGCCCGCGCGCCACAGCTGCACCGTGATCGCTGCGCGACCGCCTTCGCCGGGATCCTGGATGCCATTGCCGTCGGCATCGTTCCACACCCGACCGGAAATCTCGCCAGCAGGCGGTTCCGGGCCCGCCTGAAGCGCGTCGCACCAGGTCGTGGCTGCGGGGTCGATCAAGTTGGGCACGGTGAGCAGCTGGCCCAAGGCATGGCCGATCTCTTGCGCCACCACCGTGCGCACGCTGAGGTTCTGACGCAGCGGGAATGACTGCTCCACTTGCAAACCGCCGTTGCCCAAAATGCCGTTGGCATTGGGCGACAGCCGATTGACGATGTTGTCGCTGCTCGTGCCCTTAAGACCAACGTCCGGCCGCTCGTCCGTGATGCGTTTGCCCCGCTGGTCCGGCAGGTTGATGTTGTTGCTGTCGTCAGCGTCGAGGTCCCAAATGTAGAAGGCCACGGCCCCGAGACCTAAATCCGAGGCGCGCTGCTGGATGCGGTCTGCGACCAGGCACTTGACTTCGCGATGCACTCGACCACCGAGCACCAGACCATTGCCGTTGAACTGGCCAAAGCCGTGGAGTGAAACTGCGTACTGGAAGGGCTGACCGCTGGCGAAAACCGGACGGGAGAGCAGCGTGCCTAAGCCGGGAAACGTCGTGGTCGAGAGCTCGTCGGAAGTGATGTGGAAGTGTTCGGACGCGATGTCCTCGTCGTGCCAGGCCGCGGCGCTTTCCCACACGCTGGCATCCACATTGTAGTTGGTCAAAACTGCGGTGAGCGGTGCGATCTCTTCGCTGGTCCCCTGCTCGATCTCGCCACCGTGAGGCACCAAGAGGGCAAAGCGCTTGTCCGCTGTGATGGTGACGTTTTCGCGGAAGAAGAAATCGTGCCCGTTGGTGGTGTTGGCCGTGGGCTCGCAGAACTGGGTGAGCACCGTGCTGCCCCCTTCGTTGATCTGACTGGTGCTGGGAGCGTCTGCAAACACGGTGACGTCGACCGTGCTCAAGTCGATCGTGAGGTCGCCTTCGAGCAGTTTGAAGCGACCGCTTTCTTCGTCGGGTACCGTGCTGGTCGCACGCACCTCGTCATAAACGCGCAGGATCCGCGCGTTGTCGGTAAACACGCCGGCCACGCTGAAGTTGGCCGTGCTGACGATGTTGCCGGGGAGCAGCGGATCGTCGACCACGACGCGGATTTGCGGATGGATGTCCGCGTTGGGGTCGAAGGTGAGGCCGAGCGCCGCCAGCAATGCGGTCGAGACCTGGGCATGCTCGCGCCGGACGAGGTCGCTGCTCTCTTGGATCGGGTTCTGGCTGGCATCGCGGATCAAATCCACGCTCGCCGTGCTGCCGCTGGGGCACTGCGCTTCCACCCCGCGGCTCAAAAGCAGGCTCAGGGCGCAAACGAGCCCGAAGAAAAGGCTGAAGCCGCGCGGTTTGAACCCGTGACGGCGGAGGGCTGAAGTCAAACGGTGCAACATGATGTCCTCCTGAGCGCCAGCCACGCGGACCCGCGGCGCTGACGCGAGAAGTCGCGAATTTTCAGGTGTTTCGACGGTCAGCTGAGCTTCTGCTCGGCGGATCCGTGGGTTGGGTTGACCGCAGCGGAACGAAAGCCTCGTTGTGCGATCAACTCCAGATACGGGAAGGGGGTCAAGATCCCGCCATCGCCAGATCTCCTCGTCCGGGGGAGGGGACGAGGAGCGGCCAGGCGGGTTGCGCGGTAGCTTTACGTTGCCGAGGAAGGCTGCGCAGGCGATCAAGGAGGAGGATCGGTCGCAGGTGGCCGCAAGATGGGATGCCAGAATGGGAAGTTATTGTTGCGTCGACCCTAAGCACTGCGCTTCATCGAGGGTAGTGCGCTGGTTGAGCGCGACTTGGTAGGTCGTGCGACAACGCGAAGCCGGCCAGTACACTTCCAGTTCTTCGATCGCGGTGGCGTCGAGCAGACCGATGTGGGCCAGCGCGGGCGCCGTGCCAAAGCCGGTCCCTTGATCCATGGCATAAGTGCGGACGATCGCTTCCCCGCTGGCATCGACCGCTTTCGCACCTTCGACGCCACCCAGCGCTTTGACGCAGTGGTGATCG
>CAZCOV010000074.1:0-2299 GCA_964499975.1 uncultured Thermoanaerobaculia bacterium | reverse complement strand
CCGATGCCGTAGTAGTTGGTCTTGCGCCCGCGCAGCCGCAGCTGAATCCAGGAGCTTTGCAGTTCGCTCTCGTTGACGAACAGCTGGTTTGGCCAGCCGTCGCCCGGCCACATGCCGCCGAGCCCGGAATAGACGTCTTGATCGCCGTCGTTGTCGAAATCGAAAAAGGCGATGCCGTGCCCTTTTTGGATCGTCCCAAAGCCGGACATCATGGAAATGTTCTCCATGCTGCCCAGGCACTGCTTGCCCTCGAGTTCGCCCAGATACATCAAGTTGGGCAACACGAACCACTGCTCGGGATTGCCGGAACCGAGGTAGAAGTCGTAGCAGCCGTCGTTGTTGAGGTCGCCATAACCCGCGCCCATGGTGCCCATCGGCATGTCGCCTTTGAAGTATTCCTCGTGATCGCGGAAAATCCCGTCCTCATCTTGCACCATGATCGAGCTTTCGCCCGCCAGGTAGTCCTCGTTGCGCGCACCAAAGACCGATTGATCCGTGCTCGTCTGCGCATCGCCAAAACCGGCCTGGAAGATGTCTAGCTTGCCGTCGTGGTTGATGTCGATGAAAGTGCCGGAAAAGCCCGGCTTTCTCCGGCGCACGATGTCTTGGGGTACAAACCGCTTGCCCTCGATGTTTTTGAGCAGCACGCTGGTGTTGCGCAAGGGGCTCGACAAGTACAAGTCGACGAAGCCGTCGTTGTCATAGTCGCCAAAAGCCGAGCCGATGTAGTACTTGTCGTGGACGGTAAGCCCGAGCCCGAACTCGAGCGTGCGGTTGGTGAATTTGCCGCCGCCGTCATTGATCAGCAAAGCGGAATCCGCGCGCGGACGGGCGAGCAAGCCCTTGACCCCAGGCAGTTTGAACGCCCACTCCGAAATGAAGAGGTCGAGGTCGCCGTCGAGGTCGACGTCCCCCCAGGAAGTCACCCAGGTGGCGGTCAAGTGGCCCGGCGGACCGATCGCGCTGTCGAGCCCGGAGGAGACGCTGGCGTCGCTGAAAGTGCCATCGCCGTTGTTGCGGTAAAGCCGTGAGCGATCAAAGGGACGCGACACAAAAAAGTCGACCCATCCGTCGTTGTCGTAGTCGGCGGCTGAGGTGGTGAAACTCTGGGCAATGTTAAGAACCCCGGAAGGAGCGCTCTTGTCCACGAAGCCTTGCCCGCCCTGATTTTCAAAGTAGCGCATCGGGTCAAAGCTGTTGCCGACCAAAATGTCGAAGTGACCGTCGCGGTTGTAGTCCTCGATCGAAACCCCGCGGCTGGGATTTTGCCCTGCCACCCCGAGCTCCGCGCTCTTGTCGACGAAGTGGAGGTAGCTGTGTTCTCGGGCGATCTGCTGGCCCTTCTCGCCATAGAAATAGTCGATGAACGAACTGGAAATCCGGTACCGCTCAGGGACTTGCGCGGGAAAACCATTGATCGTCATGTAGCTGAAGTTGAGCAGCCAGCGATAGAGCATTTTCTCGGAATCGTAGGTGTCGAGGAGCTCGGTGAAGATTTCGCCCGCGCGTCGGGAAAACTCGGTGCGGTCATGGTAGCGCTGCAAGGGAAGGGAGCAAAACTCCGCGCGGTGCTCATGGGCGACGGGGTGGGAGTGCTCGCGACCGGGCAGCTGGGCGAGTTGCGCCAGGCAGTTTTCGAATTCAGCCAGTCGCAAATAGCTCATTCCCAGCCAGAACAAACGCTCTTCGGTCTTGCCCTTGGCCTGGATCCCTTCTTCGATCAGCCGGACCGCGGTGGGAAAGTCGCCGCGGTGGAAAGCCAGACGTCCTTTTTCGTAAACGTCGGTTTCCGCGGCAAAGGCCTGGTCAAAGTCGAAACGCCGAGTCTGCTCATTGAAGTTGAGCTTCTCCATGAACTCGACCCAGTAAAGGATGCAGTACATCAAGTTGAAGCTCTCGCGGAAGGTGCCATAGACCCCCTGGTTCCACATGCCGCTGCGCATGCCGATGTAGGGCCGGGCAACCACCGCAAAAGCGACCAAGCCAAGGATCAAGAGAAAGAGAACGATCCGCTTGAGTAGGGACCGCTTGGAAGAAGTTTGCAGCATCATGGCCTCACGATGGATGGCGAGGGTCGATCAGCAGACCCTCGACAGCTCAAATACGGTAAAACTCGGTGCCAGCCGTCAGCCGGAGTTGTTTTGGTTCAAGTGTGCGGCGAGCCGGACGTCCGCCGGAAATCCCCCGGTGATCTTGTGCGCCAAGGGTAGACGTCACAATGGATCGCAAGGATTCAAAAAAGAACTAAGGGTCGACGCAGCAATAAATTCCCATTTCTGGCGCCCAGATTGGGGCCAGA
>CAZCOV010000073.1:0-19822 GCA_964499975.1 uncultured Thermoanaerobaculia bacterium | reverse complement strand
GGTGGGATTGCGACCGTAGGGGCAGGCCCCCGTGCCTGCCCTCCCCGTCGCTCAGGGGGTAGCGATCGGGGATGCCAGGTGGTCGAGCAGCGGTTCAACTTGGTCGAGTGCAGCTTCGCTGACGTGCTCGCGCAGGATGCTCAATAACTCCGCATGGAGCCCCGGAGAGCCTGCGATCAGGTTGCCACTGGTGAAGAAGCGGTCGCCGCCGTCGAGGTCGGTGACGATGCCGCCAGCTTCGTGGATCAGCAGGCAGCCCGCGGCAAAATCCCAAGGTGAGAGGCGAAACTCGAAAAACCCGTCAAAAATCCCAGCCGCGGTGTAGGCCAAGTCGAGCGCTGCCGATCCGCAGCGCCGGATCGCGCGCGAGCGGAGAAAGACCGCACGGAAAACTTGCAGGTACAAATCGAGCGCCTTGCGCGCGCGAAACGGGTAGCCGGTGGCGAGCACCGCGTCCGCCAGCCCGGCGCGCGACGAAACCCGCATGGGTTGACCATTCCACCAGGCGCCGCCCCCGCGGCTAGCGGTGAACAAGTTGTTGCCGATCGGGTCGAGCACTACGCCGATTTCGACGACACCCCGCGCGCGGCAGGCGATCGAGACGCAAAATATCGGCAGCCCTTGCAGGAAATTGACGGTCCCGTCGAGCGGGTCGACCAGCCATTCAAACTCGGCCGCTCCGGGTGTTAGCCCGGCTTCTTCCGACCAGATGTTGTGGTCGGGAAAAGCGCGCCGGATCTCGTCCAAGATCTGCGACTCGCTGGCGTGATCGGCTTCACTCACCAGATCGTGTTCGCCTTTGCGGCAGGCTTCGAGGCGCTGGTCGCGAAAGTACTGCTGCAGGACCAAAGCCCCTGCACGCGCGCCGCGGACCGCCACCGCGAGGAGTTCGCTTGCACCTTCATGCATGGTTGACCTCATCCCAGCCGATGCGGCGGGCGCGGCTTGAGCTCCACGACGCTTCCGGCGAGCAAGGTTTTTACCGGGGCACCGCGCAGCTGCCAACCTTCGAAGGGGGTGTTGCGCGCCTTGCTGTAAAAGCCCGCGGCAGCGACCGTCACGGCGCGTTCAAGGTCGAGCAGGGTCAAGTCCGCGAGGCTGCCCGGCGCGAGGGTGCCACCGGGCAAACCCAAAGCCCGGGCCGGACCGCAGGAGAGCAGTTCGATCAGCCGTGAGAGCCCAATTCGCCCTGGGCGCACCAAGCGATCGAGGAGCAGGCTGACCGTGGTTTCCAGCCCCACGATGCCAAACGGCGCAGTGGAAAACTGGACGTCTTTTTCATCCGCGTGGTGCGGCGCATGATCGCTGGCGATGGCGTCGATCGTGCCGTCGACCAGGCCCTGCAGCAAAGCTTCGACGTCGGCAGCAGCGCGCAGCGGCGGTTTCATCTTGGTGGTGGTCGCAAAGCAGGTGTCCGCCACCGCCCGATCGGTGAGCAGCAAGTGGTGGGGGGCAACTTCACAAGTCACGTTCACCCCGCGCCGCCGGGCTTCGCGCACCAGTTCCAAACTGCGCGCGGTCGACAAGTGCGCCACGTGGTAGCGTCCGCCGGTGTCCGCGGCCAAGATCAGATCCCGCGCCACCATCACGTCCTCGGCCACACCGGGGATACCCGGCAGACCGAGAAAAGCCGACCACTCGCCTTCGTGCATCACGCCGTCCGCGGTCAAGTGCAAGTCTTCGGCGTGCTGGATCACCGGGACCCCGAAATGCTGGGCATGGAGCAAGGCCCGCCGCATCAAGGCTGCGTTCATCACCGGCAGCCCGTCGTCCGAGATGGCGACCACGCCCGCGCGCACCATTTCCCCGACCTCAGCCAGCTCTTCGCCGAGCAATCCCTTGCTGATCGCGCCGATCGGGTACAGTCGGGCGTAGGGGTTGCGCTGGGCCTGGTGCAAGATGTGCTCGGTGACCGCGCGGTTGTCGTTCACCGGCAAGGTGTTGGCCATGCAAGCAACCGCGGTGAAACCGCCAGCAGCCGCGGCTTGCAGGCCGGACTCCACGGTTTCTTTGTATTCGTAGCCGGGTTCGCGCAAGTGGACGTGGATGTCGATCAAGCCCGGGGTCACGACCAGTCCCGCAGCCGGGATCACTTCGTCGTCAGGACCCACCTCGATCTGCGGGGCGAGCGCGGTTACCACGCCGTCGCTGATCAAAACGTCGAGTTCGGCGTCGATCCCCTGGCTGGGATCGACCACCCGGCCAGCCCGCACGATGCGTCTCACGCTGCCTCCTTGGCACCAGCGAGGAGGTAAAGGACTGCCATGCGCACGGCCACCCCGTTGGTCACCTGCTCGAGGATCACCGAGTAAGGCCCATCCGCGACCCGGCTGTCGATCTCGACGCCACGGTTCATCGGTCCGGGGTGCAAGATGATGACGTCGTCCTTGGCCCGCGCCAGCCGCTCCGGGGTCAAGGCAAAAAGCCGGAAATACTCGCGCACCGACGGAAAAACTGCGCGCTGATGGCGTTCCAGCTGAACCCGCAGCGCCATCACCACGTCCGCGTTGCACAGCGCAGCGTCCAGATCATGGCTGACTTCGACCCCCAATCCGCCGATGCCCACCGGCATCATGGTGCGCGGCCCGACCACCGTCACCCGGGCGCCCATCTTGTTCAGCAATTGGATGTTCGAGCGCACCACCCGGCTGTGCTCGATATCCCCGACGATCACCACTTTGAGCTCGGCCAGGCGTCCTTTGTGCTGGCGGATGGTCAAGGCATCGAGCAGCGCTTGGGTGGGGTGTTCGTGGGCACCATCGCCCGCGTTGATCACGCCAGCGGGTAAGCGCCGCGCGAGAAAGTGGGGGACGCCCGGATGCTGATGGCGGATGACCAGGAGGTCCGGCGCCATGGCCTGGAGGTTCAAGGCGGTGTCGAGCAGGCTTTCGCCTTTTTCTTGGGCCGAGCCCGACGACGAAAAATTGATGGTGTCTGCGGACAACCACTTGCCCGCGATCTCGAAGCTGGTACGCGTGCGGGTCGATGCCTCGAAAAACAAGTTGATGATGGTCTTGCCGCGCAAAGTCGGCACTTTTTTGATCGGCCGCGTCGCGATTTCGCAGAGTGACTGCGCAGTGTCGAGCAAGAATTCGATTTCGGCGGCTGACAGCTCGGCAATGCCGAGCAGATCTTTGTGTTGCCAGACGACCTCGCCGCTCATACGCTCGCTGGGGTCTCCCGTTCGAGCAGGCGGACGTAATCTGCCCCATCGGTGGCGACAAAGCCCACCTCGACCAGCTGCTCCGGGATGGTTTCCAGCGTCTTGCCGACCACGTCCGCCTGAATCGGCAGCTCGCGCCCGCCGCGGTCGATCAACACCGCGAGCCGCACGGCGCGCGGTCGACCGTAGTCGCTGAGTTCGTCGAGCGCGGCGCGCACCGTGCGTCCGGTGTAGAGCACGTCGTCGCAGAGGACCACCACGCGCTCTGCGATGTCGACGGGGAAGCTCGTGCTTTTGACCACCGGCTGCTGCGCGATCGTCGAGAGGTCATCGCGATAGAGCGTGATGTCGAGCACCCCGAGTGGTGGTCGCACCCCTTCGAGGCGCACGATTTCTTCCGCCAAGCGTTCTGCAAGCGGCACGCCGCGGGTCCGGATCCCGATCAAAACCAGATCCTTCAAGTGCCGATCGCGTTCGACGATTTGGACCGCCATCCGTCGGATCATGCGCTCCATATCTTGCGCTTCGAGCGCCGTTCTGCGGGCGACGAGCCGTGCTTTGCTTGCAGCTTTCTTCATCGGTCGGCATGGTATGGCTGCCACCATCCCTTGTCAACTGGGCGGATTGCGGACTTGTCGGACTTGTCGGACTCCTCCGACTTGTATATCCTAGCCAAAGGAGATCTCAAGTGGCTGAGTTCAAAGCATTTTCGCCCCACGTAGAAGTGAAAGGCGAAGTTGTGCTGTCGTTTGTTGCGGTGATGGGTGCTTTCCGCCGACTGGCTGACGAGATCCTGGCCAAAAACGGGATTGTCGATCCCCGGCCAGGGAAGTGGTATTCCCAGCAAGCCTGGCTCAATTCGTTCAAGGCGATCACGGAGGAGATCGGGCCCAAGACCTTGTTTGTCCTGGCTCGTCAGATCCCGCTCGCCGCGCCCATTCCCCCTGAACTGGACACCCTGGAGAAGGCGCTCTTCAACCTCGACCGCAGTTACCGCGAAACTCATCGCGGCGGCGACGTCGGGCACTACATCTTCTACAAGACAGGTGAACGCTGCGGCCGGGTCGAAACCCGGAATCCCTATCCTTGTGACTTTGACCGCGGCCTCCTCGATGCGCTGGCGCACCGCCTGGAAGCGGGCAACCCTTATGTCGATATCCACCATCATGACGAGTCGCCGTGCAAGAAGCAGGGGGCAGAATCCTGCCTTTACACCGTCTCCTGGTAAAGTGGTGCCGAGCCCAGCACCGCCATCATGAACGAAGCGCTCATCGACCGTGACCTGCCCAGTTTGGACGAGATCCGCGCGGCCCGCGCGCGCTTAGGCGACAGGGTCCGCGAGACCCCCATCTGGCGCTGGCAAGGACGCGAGATCGAAGCGCACCTCGGGCGCGAAACCGCGGTCACCTTGAAGCTCGAATTGTTCCAGTACGGAGGAACCTTCAAACCGCGCGGGGCCTTGCTCAACATGCTGGCGCTCTCGCCGTCAGCGCTGGCCCGCGGTGTCACCGCAGTGAGCGCGGGAAATCATGCGATTGCCGTGGCTTATGGTGCCCAAGTGGTGGGCACGACCGCAAAAGTGGTGATGCCGCGGTCGGCTAACCCGGCGCGGGTGCAAATCTGCCAGGAGTGGGGAGCCGAAGTGGTCCTGGTGGCGGACGTTCATGCCGCATTTGCCGAGGTCCAGCACATCGAAAAGGAAGAGGGGCGCACCTTCATCCATCCCTTCGAAGGACGGCTGACCGCCCTCGGGACCGCGACTTTAGGGCTCGAACTGATGACCCAAGCGCCGGACCTCGAGGCCGTGATCGTCCCGATCGGCGGTGGTGGGTTGTGCGCTGGGGTCGCCCATGCGGTCAAGCGGCTCGCACCCCAAACCCTGGTTTTTGGCGTCGAGCCAGAAGGTGCCGACACCATGCACCGGAGCTTTGCCGCGGGCCAGCCACAAGCGATCGACGCGGTCCGCACCATTGCCGACAGCCTGGGCGCACCCCATGCCGCCCCCTACAGTTTCAGCCTATGCCGTCGCTTCGTCGACGCCCTGGTCAAAGTCGACGACGACGCCTTGCGCGAGGCCATGGGGCTCCTGTTCCGCAGTTTGAAGTTTGCCGTCGAGCCCGCGGCGGCCGCGGCCACGGCCGCGTTGGTGGGGCCGCTGCGCGAACGCCTGCGCGGGGCCAAAGTAGGAGTCATCGTCTGCGGCAGCAACATCGATCTCGCGACCTTTGCGCGCGAGGTGCGGGAGTGAGGGTTTGTCCATGTTGAAACGGCAAACCAGCGGGTCGGTGGTCTGCCCCAGCTGTGGCCGGCTGGTGGGGGTGCGTGAGGAGCGCTGCTTCAACTGCGGCCGGTTGCGCCCAGGACTGTGGGGCTATGCGCCGCTGCTCGGCAAGCTGGGGCGCGATCTCGGCTTCACCCAGATCATCCTCTGGGGGTGTTCGGCGCTTTTCCTCGCCAGCTTGCTTTATGCCCCAGACCAAATCCGGATGGGCGGCCTCACTTCCCTGTTCTCCCCTTCCCCCGAAGGGCTCTACCTTTTGGGGATGAGCGGGGCGGTCCCGGTTTTCCGCGACGGGCGTTTCTGGACGGTCTTGAGCGCGGCCTGGCTGCACGGCAGCTTGCTCCACATTTTCTTCAACCTGATGTGGGCGCGCCAGCTGGCACCAGCGATCGCTGAACTGTTCGGCGTCGGACGGCTGATCATCATTTACACGGTCTCATCCGTCGTCGGTTTCGGCCTGACCTCGATGGCTGGACTGCTCGTTTTTCTGCCTGGCCTGGCGTGGCCCGGGCCGCTGCAAGGAGCGTTTTACACGGTGGGGGCGTCCGCACCGCTCTTTGGGCTCAGCGGCGCGCTTTACTGCTACGGACAGAAAACCGGCCGCGAAAGCCTGCGCGAGTACGGGCTGCAATTTCTGGTGATCTGGCTGGTGATCGGGGTGGTGGCCAGCTCTTCAGGTCCGGGCGGCGTGCGGATCGACAACTGGGCGCACCTCGGCGGCTTTATCGGCGGTTATCTGGCGGCCCGTGCGCTCGACCCCTTGGCGGAAGAAAAACCCCAGCACCTCATCTTGGGACTGCTTTGCTTGGGGCTCACCGCCCTCTCCCTCATCCTGTCGGTGCTTCACGGCTGGCAACTGATGCGGTGATCGGCGCTGTTTCGGTGGCTGGCCGGACCTCTCCGCTGGCGGTCACCACCCGATTGCGCCCCCCCTTCTTGGCGAGGTAGAGGCGGTTGTCGGCAACTTCCAGCGCATCTTCGACCGTCGTGCCATCCTGCGGCCAAACTGCCACCCCAATGCTCACGGTAACCCGGGCGGGCTCGCTGCGTCCGTCAAGCGCGATCGGCATTTTGGCGATCTGCTGCCGCACTTCTTCCAGCCGCCACTGAGCATCGACCGCTTTCATTCCCGGGAAGAGGCCAGCAAACTCTTCTCCCCCGTAGCGGGCCACGAGATCGGTGGTGCGCACGGACCGCGCCAGAGCTTGGGCTACCGACCGCAAGGCCGTGTCGCCAGCCAGATGACCATAGGTGTCGTTGAAGCGCTTGAAATGATCGACGTCGATCATCGCGACCGTGATCGGTTCCCCCGAACGCAGGGCGAGGGCTTCCATACGCGCCAAGCTCTCGTCGAAAACGCCGCGGTTGGCCAGCAGGGTCAGCCGGTCGCGGGTCGAGAGCCGGCGCAGCTCAAACGCGCGAGTGACCAGGCTGGTGGCGAGTAGGGTGGCAAACCCGAGCAGCAACAAGCGGCCGAGCTGATTGGCCCAGCTGAATTCCTGGCTCAAATGCGGTGCCAGAACCGGGTTGTCGAGGTCCCACTGCCAGACCGCATAAAGCACCAAAGAAAGGTACTGGCCGATTGCCGTAGCGCCGCTCAACACGCAAATGCGCCAGTCATAGCGCAGGCTGGTGGCGCCGATTGCGAGGAAATAGACCGGAAAAATGACGATGTCGGTGATCGCGTCGAGCGGCTGGTTGAGCCGGAAAAAGATCAATAGGCTCAAGGTGACCAGCGAAACATCGATAATGCCGCTGAAGAAACCTAGCCAGTGGCGTCCCCAGCTGCGCCGGATCGCAGAGTACAAGACCAGGGCTTCGGTCAAGGCCACGACGGCGACCCAGACCGCGATGCGGCGGCCGCTTTCTTCAGGCAATTCGAAATAACGATCGAGGGGGATGGAGATCAAGAGCAAGATCACTAGCAGCCGGATACTGGCGACCCACCACTCACCGCGCAGACCAGCGTCGACCAGGTCGGGATCAGGAGGCGCCCAGATCTGGCGCAAGACCATCCGCCAAGAACGATGTTCCGGGCTTCCCGTCTTGTTTTGACGGCTATGAGCGTTACCAGTGGTCATGTGTGCCTGGGCATCCATCCAATCCTCCCGCTGACCCCTGAAACCAGTCCTCTACCGAACTTCTGACAGCCTGGGAGGACCGAAACCTTAGCATGGCAGAACCGCCGTTCAATAGCCAGAGACCGCGAGGGTAAATATAGTCTGTCGTGAGTCTGTCGTGAGTCTGTCGTGAGTCTGTCGTGAGTCTGTCGTGAGTCTGTCGCGAGTCTGTCGCGAGTCTGCCACGAGTCTGCCGCGAGTCTGCCGCGAGTCTGTCACGCAGACGCGCGAGTCAGGTCGTGGCGAGACCGATCCAACCGGGTGCGGACCCGGTCTTCTCGCGCAGGATCCAGTTGAGTTGGGCGGTGTGATGCTGGATGTGGCGGAGAGTTCGCAGGAGCAAGTCCCCATAGCTCGTCGTCAGCCAAGCGGTCTGGCATTGGCGTGCCGCGCGCTCCGGCGTCAGGCCCAGGATGGCTGTGCGCGCTTTCTCACGGCAGTCCCGCAAGTACCCCTGGAGTTCATCGCGGGTGTACGGGCGCTCTGGCCACACCCCGGCCGGATCGAGTTCATCGCGGGTAAACGGCGGCGGCGGGACGAAGCCTTGATCCGTGCCATAGAGGTAGAGGTCGAGAAAAAAGAGTGTGTGGAAGACCAGGTACCAGTAAGCGCGCGGCGGTTTCCCGTCGTACCACACCTCATCCGGGCAAGCCGCGATCGCGTTCTCCAGCATTTCGACGGCGGCCCCGAATTGTCCCCAGAGAGTCGTGTCCCAGTGGAATGAGCTTTCCGGCATGGTTGTGTGTTGTTTAAATGCCAATAATTAAATACAGTAATTAAACACAATCAAAGTAATCGGTTGGGCGAAGGTAAGACCCTGGCTGCCAAGGTCCAGCCGGATCGCCCCTTACCATTGCGCGATCGGCTGTTCCGGAATGATCTCTCGCTCGGGCCTGATGGATAACCCCGCTTGCGCTTCACCGACGTCACTGACGCGAGCGACCTTCTTGCCATCGGCTATGGCATGGGGGTCTTGACCGCAGACTTCGACAACGACGGCTGGACCGGCGGTCCAGGGTGAGGCCAGGGCATTGGCGGACAGCGCGACCCCGCTGTTGCCGATCACCAGCCGGGGCGGGCGCTCGCCAGCGAGGAAATTCATCACGTTGTTTCGGCATCGCGGCTCCTCCGAGTTGTGTCCATCCAGGTCGACTTCATACTACCACCGACAGCGCGACCCGCCTGGCGCAGTCTGCGCCACACAAACGACACAAACGACGCGGGTGATCGACAAAGCAAGGTCCGCACCCTGAACGCCCTGAACGGCCAGCCCCTCCACGTCATCACCTCGAAATCCAGGCCGACCGCGACGTCGAGTTTCCACGGCGCATGTTCGTCTACCACTACCGTCTCTTCGACAGCTATCCGGAAACCGTGGCGAGCCTCGCGGTCCTGGGTGATGACCACCCCGGCTGGCGTCCCGAGCGCTATGAGCATGAGCTGTGGGGCAGCAGCGTGTCGTTTACGTTCCGGACGGTCAAGCTGTGGGACTACAAGAGCCGGTGGGCCGAGCTGGAAGCGGATCCCAACCCGTTTGCCACCGTGGTGATGGCCCACTTGCAGGCCAAGAGGACACAGAACCAGGCCCCAAGTCGTCTGGACTGGAAGCTGCGGCTGGTCCGCCGACTCTACGAGCGGGGATTCGCGCGCCAGGACGTCTTGGAGCTGTTCCGCTTCATCGACTGGGTGCTGGCGCTGCCCCAGGAGTTGGATCAACAGTTTCGCCACGAGGTTTCGCAGATCGAGGAGGAATACCGCATGCCATACGTCACCAGCATCTCGACCGCATCTTGACCGCCACCACCCGCGAGGACCTCGGTCTCGGCTGACAACCGGAACGCCTGCAGCGCACCTTTCTCGCCATCCTTGTCGCACCCCAGGCGACATGCTCGTCAGGTCGACCCAAGTGGTCGCCGACAGGCCTGGCACCAGCCCCCTAGCTCCCCTAGCTGCGCCGCCTCGACGACAGCGAGGGGATGCCGTAGACTCGTCGGAAGCGAACGTCGGCCAAGTCCGTGGCCGGCGCGATGGGTTGCATCCGATGATAAGATGCTTGAAATGAACGGTTTGTACCTTGCTTCCCGGTGCCTGGCTCGGGCATTTTTTCGACCGGCCCAACCTGGCGCCACGACGCGGCGCGTCGCGCTGCTGCTGGTCGCCCTCGCCTGCGGTACTGGCTGCCGTAACCAGGCCACCTTGCCGTCCGGGTTGGAACCCCTCCCCGCGCTCGACTTGAGCACGGTCGAAAGCGCTGCCCGCGAGCAGCTGCAAGCCCAGCAAAATGCCCTCGACAAGCTCCTGGCCAAGGGCGCTCCGCCCCGTCAGCTGGCCGACGCCATGGGCGCTTTGGGTGAGGTCTATCACGCTTACCAGCTGCTGGGTCCTGCGGCAACCTGCTACCGCAACGCCCAGCAGCTCGACCCCGAAAGTTTCCTTTGGCCCTACTACTTGGGCCTGGCTGAGCAGACCGGCGGCCGCCTCGATGCTGCGCTCGCAGCGTTTCAAGCAGCGCAGGCGCTCCGCCCTGACAACTTGCCGGTGCGTCTGCGGCTGGGCGAGGTCTACCTGGCGCGTGGTGAGGCCCCGGCTGCCAGCTTGCAGTTTGAACGCGCGGCGAGCGATGCGCTGTTTGCAGCGGCAGCGCAGTTCGGTCTCGGACGGGCAACGAGTGACCCTGCGCAGGCGGTTTTGCACTTCAAGAAAGCTCTGGAGCTCGACCCGCAGGCCATGGCCGTCCACCATCCGCTGGGGCTTGCCTTGCGCCGGCTGGGGCAGCTCGACGCGGCCAAGCCATACCTCGAGACCCCAGCCGGTGGCGAGGTCGCTTTCCCCGACCCCTTGCGCGAACGGCTGGAAACGTTGGCGAAAAGCGGGGGAGCGCTCCTGCGTCGCGGCAATCAAGCGCTGATGCGCGGCGAGATTCCGGCGGCAATCGCCGCTTTCCGCCAAGCCGTGGTGGCGGACCCGCAGAATCCGGAAACTCGCCGCAACCTCGCCCTGGCCCTGGCCAAAAATCAAGAAGTCGAAGCCGCAATCCACGAGCTCAAGACCGCGATCGAAGAACGTCCGGACAACGCCTGGCTCCACTACGACTTGGGCAAACTCTACATGAACCAGGGGCTCGTGGCTGCGGCTAGCGATGCGTTGAAGCAGGCGGTCGAGTTGGCGCCCGAGTTGGTACCCGCACAGTTCAACTTGGGCAGCGTGCTGGTGAGCCAAGGCCGTTTCCAAGAAGCGCGGACTGCCCTCGCGCAGGTCTTGCGGCTCGAACCGGAAAACCTGGACGCGCGTTTTCTCGCGGCCATGGCCGACCATGGCCTGGGAGCTAGTGTCGCGGCGAGCCAAGCCCTGCGCGAGCTTTTAAGTCAGGCGCCCAAGAACCTCAACTTTCGCGAGGGCTTGGCCAAGGTCTTGACCGAGTCCCAACGTCCGGGCGAGGCGCTCAAGGTCTTGCAGCAAGGTTTAGCGGTCGATCTTGCAGCCGCGGACAAGACCCGGCTTTTGACCCAACTCGCCGAGCTCAGCTGGCGCCAGCGTGAAACCCAACCGGCGATCGCCTATTACCGTGAGGCGGTCGCGGTCTCGCCCCAGTCGAGCACGGCGCATACCAACTTGGCCAATGTGCTCCAGCTGAGCGGCGACTATCCTGCGGCCACTCAAAGCTTTGCGCGCGCTGTAGAGCTCGACCCCAAGAACGCAACGGCGTGGCTTTCTGAAGGCACGTTGTGGATCCTGCAAGGCGACTACGCCCGCGCGCGTCAGCGGCTGGAGCAGGGGTTGGCGCAGGCGCCAGAACACTCCGGAATCACCCACACCTTGGCGCGTCTGCTCGCCACCAGCCCCGACGCGAGCGCGCGCGACGGTCAGCGCGCCCTGGTTTTGGCGCATCAAGCTTACAACTTGGAGCACAAGCCCGAGCAGGCCGAGACGATCGGCATGGCCATGGCCGAGTTGGGCCAGTTCGAGAAAGCCATCCAGTGGCAGCGTTCGCTCATGGCCCAAGCGGCTCAGCTCGGGGATCGCGGGTTGCTGCAGCAGATGGCGGTTCATTTGCGCCTATATGAGCAGCGTCAGCCGGTGCGGATCACGCCGCAAGGGCGTCCGCGATGAGCCGCAAGCCGCTCCCGCGGGTCAAGATTTGCTGCATCAAGAGCGCTGCCGAAGTCGCCCTGGCAGTGGCTGCGGGCGCATCCGCCGTGGGCTTGGTGTCGGCCATGCCGAGTGGTCCTGGGGTGATTCCGGAGGCGCTGATCCGCGAGATCATTGCGGAGATCCCGCCGGGGGTGGCTTCCTTCCTGTTGACCAGCGCGCAAGATGTCGACACCATCATCGCGCAGCAGCACCGGCTGCGTCCCAACACCTTGCAGCTCTGCGACCGCCTGACCGGGGGCACGCATGACGACTTGCGGGCCGCGCTGCCGGGGATCAAGATCGTGCAGGTGATCCACGTGCAGGGCACCGCGTCAGTGGACGAAGCGCTGGCGATCGCCCCGGCCGTCGATGCCCTGCTCCTCGACTCGGGCAAGCCCGATCTGGCGCAAAAAGAGCTCGGCGGCACTGGCCGCACCCACGACTGGGCGCTCAGCCGCGAGATCGTGCGCCGTGTCCCGGTCCCCGTCTTTCTCGCTGGCGGCCTGCGGTCTGACAACATAGCGAGCGCGATCCGCCGGGTAGCCCCCTACGGCCTCGACCTATGCACCGGCGTCCGCACCGGCGGCGACCTCGACCCGGCCAAGCTGACTGCGTTCATGGAGCAAGTGCATGCGTCTAGCGGGAAATGATCCGCCCGACGGGGCGAAGCACAGCGGGTCTTCCGTCGGAGTAGAACCCGAGTGCGAGCAGAACCAACACAGTCCAACGATTGGGCTCAGACCTCAAGCGGGTCGCCGCCCAGGTTCTAACCAGGTTCTAAATAGAATAGGACCTCTCACTGGAACTTCCCAACTCTGCAAAAGAAGGCTACATATGAATATTTTTCGATTCTCCAAAAAGCAAAGGAGCTTACTACGCACCTTGATACTGCTCCTGGCCATTCTTAATCTTGCTTATTTAGCAAGTGCAGAGACAGCAGGCCCGCCGATGGATCCACAAGATTCCAATGGGACAGCGATGCCCGAGTTGGTCTACGATGCTGCCGATCAGCTGAGGTTCGTCGCTGCTAATCGGGTTCTACTCAGGAGTGGCGAGGTTGACCCTGCGCTCTTTGACGAGGTTGCAGTGGATCGCATCCGTGATCTACTTGCTCTGCCAGTCAAGGCCAACGACGACTGTGTTCGCCTTGAGATCAACTCGAGCGAAGAAATTCCGGAAGGTACCAGGAGCCTTTCCCAACTGATGCGGCAGAAAGAAAACGCGGTGGTAGCTGTGGTCACTGGTTCCGCTGTCGGATTTCGCAGGTGGGACCCAGGAACCCTGCTGCGCCTTCATACCCTTGAAGTGCTCAAAGGAGAGAAGAACCGCCCTCTCAACTACATCTTCCTGCCAGCTGGTGAGGTAGAGGTGGGCCGCTTCCGGCTTTGCCGGACGACCACAGGTGTACCAGATTTACCAGTGGCCCAAGATCGAGTCCTCATCTTATATGACAACCTCGAGATGAGTGAGCGGAGCCCTTTAATGGAATTCAGGGCTTATCAAATGATCATTCTTCCCACAAGCAAGCCGGTCCGTTTCTCCAGCTACTTGTCGCTTGGGCCAGTAAAGAAAGATACTGAACGGTGGGCAGGGGAAGCATTTCTCGAATTCGCGCGCAGGGAAGTCCATCTGGTGCCCGAAGGGGGCAGGTCATGAGGACAATCGGCAACGAGTTCATCTACTTGAGCCGCGCGAGAGTTCTCAAAAATGGACAGCTCAAGCCGACCTGGACGACCGACGTTTTCTTCGTTGTTTACGACTAGCAAAACCTGAAATGGAGCGAGTTGATGCACCTGGATTTGTTGTGGAATGAACCGCAAGGTGAGGGAGCCCGCTGCACGATCGTGCTGGCGCACGGTGCGGGTGCGCCCATGGACTCAGCGGACATGACCGCTTTGGCAGTGGGGCTGGCGGGAGCGGGTTTGCGGGTCGCCCGCTTCGAGTTTCCCTACATGCAAGCCCGACGACGGGGGCAGCGACCCGGGCCAGACCGCGAACCAGTGCTGCGCCAGACCTGGCAACAAGCGCTCGCTTTGATCGGGGACCCCCACCAGCTGGTGATCGGCGGCAAGTCGATGGGCGGACGGATCGCCAGCATGATCGCAGACGAAGCTGGGGTGCGCGGGCTGGTCTGCTTTGGCTATCCCTTCCACCCTCCAGGACAGCCAGAAAAACTGCGCACTGCCCACCTCGCGCAGCTCAAGACCAAGACGCTCATCCTGCAAGGCACCCGCGATCCGTTTGGCACCCCGGACGAGGTCGCAGGTTACTCGTTGTCGCCGCAAATCCGGGTCGCCTGGATCGCCGACGGGGACCATTCCTTCAAACCGCGCCGTGCGGCGGGGCGCACCACCGCGCAGAACGTCGCAGAGGCCGTGGCACAAACCCGCGCTTTTGTCGCGGCGCTTTGACCCGGATTCGCTACAATCCCGCAGCTATCCTCGCGCGCCGCGGGTCCTGGTCAACCGAGGTCGAGAGGATGAAAGGAATGGACGGCTCATGAAACACGTGCCCCTCTTACTGATCGTCAGCTGGCTGATCGTCAGCGGTTTTGTCCTGGGAGCGATCCCATGTCAGGGAGAAGCGCAGAACCTCGGCGAGGTGGCCTTCCCGACTTCCGGCGCAGCCGCGGCGCAAGAACCCTTCTTGCGCGGTCTGCTGCTGCTCCACAGCTTTGAGTACCTGAGCGCCCGTCAAGCCTTTCAACAGGCACAGCAGCTGGACCCTGATTTCGCGCTCGCGTTTTGGGGCGAGGCCATGACCCACAACCACCCGATCTGGCTGGAAGAAAATCTTGCGGCGGGGCGCGAAGCCCTGGCCAAGCTGGCACCGACTGCGGAAGCACGGCTCGCCAAGGCGTCCACCGAACGGGAAAAAGACTATTTGCAGAGCGTCGAGATCCTCTTCGGAGAAGGCGACAAGAAGAGTCGCGATCTCGCCTATGCCGAAGCCCTGAAACAGCTCGCAGCCAAGTATCCCGACGACCTCGACGCGGCCAGCTTTCATGCCCTCGCGCTCCTCGGGACGTGCCACCAAGGCCGTGATACCGCGGTCTACTTGCAGGCCGCAGCGATCGTCGAAGCCGTGTTCGCTAAGAATCCCCAGCATCCAGGGGCAGCTCACTACCTCATCCACGCCTACGACGACCCGGTCCATGCGCCGCGCGGTTTGCGCGCCGCTGAAGCCTACGCCGGGATTGCGCCGGCGGCACCCCACGCCCTCCACATGCCGTCGCACATCTTCCTTGCCCTGGGCATGTGGGACGAGACCGCAGCGTCCAACGAAGCTTCCTGGGCAGCGGCGGCGACCAAGGTCGAAAGCGAGCAGCTGAGTCACGACATGCACAACTTCCACGCGCTCTTGTGGCTGGGCTATGCCTACTTGCAGCAAGGCCGCTACCAGGACGCACATCGCCTACTGCAGACCATGGAAGAGCATGCCAGCCACACCGGCTCGTCGCGTGCGCGCAGTCACCTGGCTTTTTTGCGCGCCCATTTTCTGGTCGAAACCGAACGCTGGGGCGCGCATCCGGCGCGGCCGAAGATCGATGATCTCGACCTTTCCCCCGCGGCGAGCGACCTTTTCGTCGCGGGCTTCAGCGCGATCAGCGCCGGCCAGTTGGCAGCCGCCAGGGAAGCCCTCGCCGCTTTGCGGCAGCGTCTCACCGCAGCCCAGCAGGCGCCCGACAAAACGGGTCCAACCCAGGGCTACACGTCGGTGGGAGCCACCCCCAAAGACGAGGCGGAGATCATGGCCCTCGAGCTGGAAGCCATGCTCCTCCTGGTGCAGGGGAAAATCGACGAAGGCGTCGCTGCCTTGGAGCAGGCCACCGCGCGCGAAGCCAAGCTGCCTTTTGGTTTTGGTCCGCCAGTGCCGGTCAAGCCGTCCCATGAGCTGTTTGGGGAAGTTCTGATCTCGCTCGATCGCTTTGCCGAAGCGCGCCAGCAGTTCACCGAGAGCCTAGCCCGCGCTCCCCGTCGCATGCGCTCGCTGTTGGGTCTTGCCCGGGCCGCGAGCAAGGCGGGGGACGACACCACTGCCGCGCGCACTTACGAGACGCTGCGCGCGATGTGGCATCGCGCTGACCCTGACTTGCCCGAGCGTGCCGAAGTCGGCCTCGCGCGCAGCGTGTCACCGTGAAAACGAGCAGTGACTGCTCCTCAATTTAAATGGTGGATGGTATATTTTGCGATTCATCTCGCGTCAGGTACTAGCGGAGCAGTATCCCAAGGACCAGCGCTGCCGGGTCACTCGGCAGCGCTGGGGCCGGATTGCGGAGGCAACGAAAATCCGGAAAATCCGGAGGAGGCTTGCAGCCCTCAAGCGGGGGTGTTATCCTCTCGGCTCCTGGAGAAAATCCGCGGGGTTAAGCGTAGCTTCCCCGTAACGCGAACTTAAGGGAGTATAGAAATGCAGCGCAGAGCCATCACACTAGGACTACTGTGTTGTTTTGCGGCCGGAGCGGCCTTTGGCGGCTCGGTCACTGGCAAGATCGTCTACGATGACGTGGTTCCCACCCTCAAAGCGGTCAGCATGGACGCTGATCCGGTTTGTGCGGCCAAGCACAAGGAACCGGCTTACCCCGATTACCTCGTCCTCGGCACCGGAAACACCCTGGCCAACGTCTTTATCCAGGTGAAAAACCCACCAGCCAAGACGTACCCCACGCCGACCACCCCGGTGATCATCGATCAGAAGGGCTGCCGCTACGAACCCCACGTGGTCGGGGTCATGGTCGGTCAGACCCTGAAGTTCAAGAACTCCGACGGCGTCCTGCACAACGTCCATGGCCAGCCCACGGTCAACCGTGAGTTCAACGTCGGGATGCCGCCCACGGTGACCGAGAGCGATAAGAGCTTCAACAAGCCCGAACCGATCTTCCCGGTCAAGTGCGATGTCCACCCCTGGATGAAGGCCTATGCCGCGGTGATGACCCATCCCTACTTCGCGGTGACCGGCAAGGACGGCCAGTTCAAAATCGACAACCTGCCCGCCGGAACCTATGAGATCGAAGCCTGGCACGAGCGTCTGGGCACCCAGACCGCGCAAGTGACCGTGACCGAAGGCGGCGCGGCAACTTCCAATTTCTCGTTCAAGGTTCCCAAGAAGTAACCCGCAGTCACCGCGCTGCCCGCAGCGGCAGCGCTAGCACGGGGCCTCCCCCACTTCGAAAACAGGAAGCGATGGCATGAGCGATCCGGGTCACGACTCTCACCACCACGAGCACCACGAACTCGGCTTTTGGCGCAAGTACGTTTTCTCGACCGATCACAAGGTCATCGGCATCCAGTATGCGGTAACCGGACTGTGTTTTCTCCTGTTCGGCTTCTGCTTGATGATGCTGATGCGCTTTCAGCTGGCCTTTCCGGGTAAGGCTCTGCCGATCCTGGGTGGGCTGTTCAGCGACGCGACCATGCCCGGCGGCGTGATGCTGCCCGAGTTTTACAACTCGCTGGGCGCCATGCACGGCACCATCATGGTCTTTCTGGGGGTCGTACCCCTGGCGGTCGGCGGCTTTGGCAACTTCGTGGTGCCGCTGCAAATCGGTGCTCCTGACATGGCCTTCCCGCGGCTCAACATGTTGAGCTACCAGAGCCTGTTCATCGGCGGCATCGTCATGTTCGCGAGCTTCTTCGTCCCGGGTGGAGCAGCCCAGTCGGGCTGGACTTCCTACCCGCCGCTCTCCAACATCGCGACCACCGGCCAAACCATGTGGCTGGTCGGAATGGTGTTCTTGATCACCTCGTCGCTTTTGGGCTCGATCAACTTCATCACCACGATCATCCAGTTACGGGCGCCCGGGTTGAGCTTTTTCCGCATGCCCTTCTTCGTTTGGGCCCAGTTCGTCACCGCGTTCTTGCTCCTCTTGGCCTTTCCCCCGCTCGAAGCCGCAGCCGTGTTCCAGCTGATGGACCGGGTCGCCGGCACCAGCTTCTTCATGCCCAGCGGCCTAGTGGTGAGCGGCAAGGCGCTCGAACTTGCCGGTGGGGGCAGCCCCCTTTTGTGGCAACACCTCTTCTGGTTTCTCGCCCACCCCGAAGTCTACGTGCTGATCCTGCCTGCCCTGGGGATCATTGCCGAAGTCATCGCCAACAACACGCGCAAGCCGCTGTGGGGTTACAAGTCGATGGTCTATGCGGTCATCGCGGTGGGCTTTCTGTCCTTCATCGTTTGGGCCCACCACATGTTCCTGACCGGCATGGGCACGGTGATGTCAGCCTTCTTCCAGACCCCCACGATGATCATTTCGATTCCGTCGGTGGTCATCCTCACCGCGCTGATCTTGTCGCTGTGGGGCGGTTCGATCCGGTTCACGACGCCGGCCCTCTTTGGCCTGGCCTTCTTGCCGATGTTCGGGATCGGCGGTTTGACCGGGTTGCCGCTGGGGCTGACCGCCGCGGACATCCACCTCCACGACACCTACTACGTGATCGGCCACTTCCATTACGTGGTCGCGCCGGGCACGCTGTTCGCGCTCTTCGCCGGGATTTACTACTGGTATCCCAAGGCGACCGGGCGCCAGCTCAGCGAAACTTTGGGCAAAATCCACTTCTGGCCCAGCTTGATCTGCATGAACGGGGTGTTTTTCCCGATGCTGATTCAGGGGATCGCGGGGGTGCAGCGCCGACTCTTCGATGGCGGTGCGACTTATGGTTATGCCCAAGACACCCTGTACCTCAACAAGGTGATGTCGTTCTCGGCTTGGGGGCTGGCCTTAGCGCAGATTCCTTTCATCATCAACTTCATCTCCAGCCTGCGCAAGCCGCGGGAGGCAGGAGCCAATCCCTGGGGCGCGACCACCCTCGAGTGGGCCGCGCCTTCACCCCCTCCGCATGGCAATTTCGCGACCGAACCTCGGGCTTACCGCGGTCCTTATGAGTACAGTGTGCCCGGGCATCCACAAGACTTCTTGCCTCAATTTGAACCTGAAGCCGCGTCTGTACCCACCCGGTAGCACTTTTACGAGGAGAATGATCGATGTCGATGGCAGCGATTCCTTACACCGTCGAAGCGCGGTCTGATACCGGGCTCAACAATGTCAAGCTGGGCATCTGGCTGTTTTTGGCCTCCGAGGTCATGCTGTTTGGCGCGCTTTTTGCCGGCTACATCTTGCTCCGGGTCGGAGCAGAGTCCTGGCCCCACGGGCGGGAATTCTTGAACGTGCCGCTCGCCTTCTTGAACACGGTGGTCTTGATCTCGTCGAGCGTCACCATGGTCATGGCCTGGGCTTCGTTGATGCGCAAGAACTTCAGCAAGTACCGCCTTTACATGGGCTTGACCATCTTCTGCGGCCTGATCTTTTTGGTCGTCAAATATTTCGAGTACTCAGCCAAGTTTCATCATGGTCTCTGGCCGAGCACCAACAATTTCCTGGCGATCTATTTCACCCTGACCGGCCTGCACGGGCTCCATGTGCTCGGCGGGATGATCATGAACGGCTATTTGTGGGGTCCGGGTTCCAAAATGTGGCAGACGGCGCCCCAACAGTTCACCAACCGCGTCGAGACTTCTGGGCTGTTCTGGCACTTCGTCGATCTGGTGTGGATTTTCCTTTTCCCAGTACTCTACTTGCTTTAGCGGCAAAGCCCCAGCGGAGACACTCATGAACCATGGCACGAGTCACGAAATGAGCCACGATCACGAAATCGACATCGACAAGCACGTTCGCACCTACATCCTGGTCTTCGTCGCCCTGCTCACCTTGACCGTCATCACGGTGGGAGTCTCTTACCTCCACCTCTCGACTGTTCCGGCGATTGCCCTGGGGCTTTTCATCGCGACGGTCAAGGGATCGTTGGTGGCGTGCTATTTCATGCACCTGATCTCGGAGAAACGGCTGATTTACGCTGTCTTGACCTTGACGGTCTTGTTCTTCCTCTTTGAGCTGCTGTTGCCGACGATCACCGAAACCCATAACATCCACTTGCACTGATTCCAGGATGTCGCTCAAGGCGTTTCATATCTTTTTCATTGCAGTGTCCACCCTGCTGGCTTCTGGGTTGGCGATCTGGGCGCTGCGCTTTTTCCTGGCCGAGGGTGGTTCGGGCTATCTTTGGCTCGGGATTTTGGGGTTGGTAGCTGCCGTGGGCTTGGTGGCCCTGGTCGCGGCGGGAATTGTGTTCTTTT
>CAZCOV010000072.1:10999-19849 GCA_964499975.1 uncultured Thermoanaerobaculia bacterium | reverse complement strand
CGGCGGGCTGCTTCCCGCCAGGCCTGCCGTTCGTGCCGGTCGTCGCCTGAGCCTCGGCCCAGCACCCAGCAGTCCGTTTTTCCGAGATCAGCATGCTGGGGACATGCCCCGGCGATGAACATCGCGCCAGTTCAACCGAGCCCCATCTCGCTGATCAGCTCGCGGGTGAGCTTGGCTTCGGGAGCGTGGTACGGGACCGCACCAGCGTGCGGCAACTCAGCCCGGCTCCACCTCTCCGCCACTTCCTTGCCATAAGCAATGGGCTGGGGTGCGGCGCCAGCTGCAACCCCCAAAAGGCCGTGCTCTGCAAGAAAATCGTCGGAATAGATCGTCGGGAAGTAGCGATCGCCGCGATCGGGCAGCAATGCGACCACGTGCTTTGACGATGCCAGCTGCTGTGCCACCCAGGACGCGACCACGTAGACTGCACCCGAGGAGCCGCCGCCGAAAATGCCCTCGCGGGCAGCCAGCTCGCGGCTGGCGTTGAAAGCTTCGCCGTCGCTGACCCAATGCACTTCGTCGATCAGCGAGTAATCGATGTTGCCGGCGATGATGCTGTTGCCATGGCCGCTCTGCAAACGCCGACGGTCCGGTTGGTGGAAGAGGAGGGAGCCCACGGCGTCGACCGCCACGATCTGGACTTGGGGACAACGCTTTTTGAGCCCACGGGCCGTGCCGCACAAGGAGCCGCCGCTGCCAACCGACGCCACCACCGCACCGAGGTCAGCGCCAAGGGCAGACATCAACTCCTCCACCATAGGTTCTTCATAAGCAGCAGCGTTGGCGGGGTTGTCATATTGGCGGGTCCAATAAGCCGTGGGGTGCTGGCGCAAGACCTCGCGCAAAGTCTCGAGCCGCGAGCGCTGCCAACCGCCCTGGGGATGGTAGTGCTCCACCACGTGGACCTCACTGCCCAGGGCCCGCAGTTTGGCCAGGGTGAGGGGGTCAATCCGCGGGTCCGTGACGATGATCACCCGATAACCTTTGACCGCACCGACCCGGGCCAGCCCTTCCGCCAATGTGCCCGATGAGCTCTCGACGATCGTCCCGCCGGGAGCGAGCAGGCCGCGGGCCTCGGCGTCCTCGACCATGGAGAGGGCGACTCGATCCTTCATCGCACCCGGCAACGCCAGCTCGAGCTTGGCCCAGAGCCGCGCCCGGAGACACGACACTCGGCGGCCGCGCAGGGCCACCAAGGGGGAATTGCACATCAGCTCCAAGATGGAGCCCGCGCAGCCAGGTGTTGCGGCGTTGTGGCTGCGAGCGGCGCGCGCAGCAGGTGGAGTGGTTACGGTAGTTTCAACCTGAGATATTGCTGCCTTACCCGGCAGCAAGGAACGGATCGCTTGCGCCAAACCCGCTTCGGCTGCGGCACGCTGCGCCTGGCACAAGGCCAGTCGTGTGGTCAGGGCCTGGTGCCGGGAAGCGAGTCCAGCGAGTTGAGCACGCACGGTGTCTGGCGCTCGACCCCGGCCTTGAGGTCGAGAATTTCGGCTACTTCCACCGCCGATGGCGCGCTGGCAGTTCCGGTCAGCTCGGCAAGGATTTTCGGCAAGCGGGACGCGACCTCGTGGGGGGTGGCCAAAACCGCAGCGTCGTCGAGTTCGCGCACCAAACGGCCGACGACGTCGTGGGCTGAGCGGAAAGCCAAGCCGTGACGGGCGACCAAGGCGTCAGCCAAGGCGGTCATGGTGGTGCCAGCCGCCGCGCAAAAACTCAACATGCGCGCGCGGTCCAGCTGCAGATTGGCGACTTGTAGCTGCATCAGCCGCACGGCTTGTTCGAGGCTGGCGCAGGCTCCCCACAGATGCGCAGCCGCTTCGCCACTGACCTCGACACCGTTGGTAAACGGCGTGTTTTTCATCCCGAGCAGCGCGTTCATCAGCGCGCCGGTCGGGGCTGCGGCCTGCCCACGGATGTTTTCGAGCACGTAGGCATTGCGCTTCTGGGGCATGATCGAAGAAGTGCTGACCAGCTCGTCTGGCCAGGTCAGGAAGCCATAGGCCCAGCTCCCCCACACCTGGAGATCGAGAGCGAAACGGGTCAGGGTGTTGCCGAACATGGCGAGGTCGCTCAAGACGGTTACCGCATAATCGCGCGAAGCCACGGCATCGAGGGAGTTCTCGACCACCCCATCGCAGCCGAGCAGCTCGGCCACCAGTTCGCGGTCAATCGGAAAAGAGGTGCCGAAGGCGGCGGCAGCGCCCATGGGCGAGAGGTTGACCCTCGCGTAGCCGTCTGCCAGATCCTCCATCGAACGCAACAAGGCCACGGCCACCGCTGATAGGTAGTGGCCAAAGGTGGTGGGTTGCGCGGGCTGTAAGTGGGTAAAGCCGCTCATCACGGTTTCCGCCTCGGCAAAGCCACAGCGCAAAAGCTCGGCGATCAGGTCCGCCATCCAGCCGAGCTGACGCGCGAGCGCGTCACGCAAGCGCAGGCGGGTGACCGTGGCATTGATGTCGTTGCGGCTGCGAGCCACGTGGGAAGCGCCGCCCACGGTCGCGCCCAAGCGGGTGATGTATTGCTGCTCGTAGAGCAAGTACAAGCCGCGGTGCTCAGGCGGCGATGGCAACACGGGTTCTCCGGCCTGCTGACGCGCGGCGAGTTCGCGGTTCAGCACCAAGAGGTCCGCGGCGGTGGGCGCGGCGAGAATGCCGGTGCGCGCCAGCATCACGAGATGGGCCGCATCAATCTTCAGGAGATGTGGCAAGACGTGTTCTAAGTCGCGCGCCAAGTTGGGCTCGTAGAGCAACTCGAAGAGGAGTGGATGAGGCGGACGCGACAAACGGCCTCCGGTAGCCGCGGCAGCGGAGTCAATCGGCGGTGAGTTGGGGCTCATTGGGGTTGGATTCATTGGGGTCTTTGCTTCACGTGGCTGGCACCGCTGGATCGCGGAGCAGGAAACGACTGAGGGAGCGAGCGAGGGTCTCGGCGTGCCCAGCGCGCAGCACGTCGAAATGGTTGCCGGCGATCGGCTCGACCGTCACTTGGCCGCGGGTCAGCGCATCCCAGCCCAGGGTCGGATCATCCAGATGTTTAGCGATCAGGTTTGCGGTGGCAAACACAGTGATCGGGCCATCCCACAGCGGTGGATGGTAGGCGTGAACAGCTGCCATGTTGGCCTGGTAGACCGCGAGCATGCCGGCGAGGTCGTCGCGATCCATGCCCTCAGCTGCCAGACCCGAAGTGGCCAGGCGGTCAGCGACCCAGGCGAAGGAGGACTCGCGGTCGAGCGCGCGCAACTGGGCTGCTTCGACCCCGAGGTCAACGCCGTAGTGATCGCCGATCTGGCGCGCGATGTGGGCCAGGGCTCCAGCGTCGTCGATCGCGCTCGCGTCTTCGTCTGGGGGGATCTGCCCAACCACGTCGATTGCGGCTAAAAAAGCCACTTCGCTGCCGGCTGCGGTCAGTTGGCGGGCCATTTCAAAAGCGATTTTGCCACCGAGCGAGTGTCCGAGCAACTGGTAGGGACCCTCCGGCTGGAGCGACCGGACAGCTGTGAGGTAGGCCGCGGCCATGGCTTCGAGGGTGGCAAGTGGGGGCTCGCGCCCATCGAGCCCGCGAGCCTGGAGGCCATAGCACGCTTGGTCGGGGGCGAACCAGCGGACCAGGCCGAAATATTCGAGCACGTTGCCCCCGGCTTGGTGGACACAGAAAAGCGGGCGGCTGGCACCATTCTTGGGGGCACCCTCGGGGCGGCTGGCACCACTCCTGAGCGGCACCAGGAGCGAGGTGGGACGCCCGTCAGCGTGGGCACGCAGCGCAGCCGCCAGACCGGCCGGGGTGGGACGCGCGAAAAAGGTCGCGAGCGGCAGTGCGCGCGCGAACTCGCGGCGCACCTGGGCAACCAGCCGGACCGCCAGCAAAGAATGGCCACCAAGATCAAAGAAAGAGTCGTGGACGCCGACCGCCTCGACCGCGAGCAGCTCTTGCCAGATCCGGGTCAGCTGCGCTTCGAGCACGTCGCGGGGTGCCACCCGCGCAGTGTTGCTCGCTGGTCTGCGTTCGGGGGCGGGCAGCGCCCGGGTGTCGACCTTGCCGGTCGGTGAGCGCGGCAGCGCGCGTAACAGGCCGATCGCACTCGGCACCATGTGCGCGGGCAAACGGGTGCTGAGGAAACGCCGCAACTCGGGGGACAGCACGTCTACGGCAGGGTCTGCGGATCCTGCCGGGTCTGGCCGCGGGACCACCCAAGCGACGAGCCGGTTCTCACCCGCAGCATCGCGATGCGTGCGGACCACGGCCTCGGCAACGCCTGGGTGCGCGAGCAGCGCGGACTCGATCTCGCCGGGCTCGATGCGGAAACCGCGCAGCTTGACCTGGCCATCGATTCGCCCCAAAAACGCCAGGTTGGAATCGGCACGGAAGCGGGCCAGGTCGCCGGTCTTGTACAGCCGTTCGCCGGGGACAGGCGTGAACGGGTGGGGGACGAAAGCCTGCGCTGTCCAGCGCGGACGCCGGAGGTAACCCCAGGTCACCCCCGGGCCTCCGATGCACAGCTCACCCGGACGACCGCTGGGCGAAAGCTGCAGCTGGGGATCACAGATCAACACCTGGGTTCCGGGAATCGGCCGTCCGATCGTCAGCTGATCGCGCCCGGCAGCGTTGCCGAGGAGGTCAGCCGTGGCCCACACCGTGCCCTCGGTGGGACCGTACTCGTTGGCCAGCCAGACGGCCTGGCGGTGGGTTTGGCGATGCTGCTCAACGACCGCCTGGGGGCAAGCCTCTCCTGCCACGATCGCCACTTGGAGCGAGCTCAAATCGACCTCTGCCGCTTGATCGAGAATCAGTTTGTAAAGCGAAGGCAAGGTCAAAAGGTGGGTGATGCGCTCCGCAGCGACCAGTTCGGCGAGGGCACGGGGATCGCGCAGCGCCTCCTCAGGTGGCAAAACCAGCGTGCCGCCTTGGGTCAGGGTCCAAAACAAGCCCGCCACCGAGCTGTCAAAAGCGATCGGCGAAAGCAGCAAGTAGCGGCCCACGGCCTGGTGATACCAGACTTGACGGGCCCACGTCGAGCTGAGCAAGTGCTGGTGGCTGACCTGGACGCCTTTGGGTGTGCCGGTCGAGCCCGAGGTGTAGATCACGTAAGCGAGCTGGCCACCCTCGGGGTCTGGCAGCGCCGCGTTTTGTGGGTGGTCACCTGGTGGGTGATCGCCGCTATCGTCCCTGTTTGCGCTGGCGGCTGGCACCGCCAAGGGGTTCGCGCTGGCGGCTGGCACCGCCAAGGGGTTCGCGCTGGCGGCTGGCACCCCCAAGGTGGCTGGCACCGCCAAGGGGTTCGCGCTGGCGGCTGGCACCCCCAAGGTGGCTGGCACCCCCAAGGTGTTCGCGCTGGTGGCTGGCACCGCCAAGGGGTTCGCGCTGGCGGCTGGCACCGCCAAGCAGGGCACGCCGAGCGCGGCAAAGCGCGGCAACAGCGACGTGGTCAAAACCGCAAGCGGGGCGCCGCAATCGCGGAACAAGACCGCGAGCCGCTCGTCAGGCCAAGCTGGATCGAGGGGAACGTAAGCAGCACCGGCTTGCAGGATGGCGACCAAGCCGATGATCAGTTCGAGCGAGCGCTCGCCGCACAAGACGACCGGGGTGCCGCGCCCGACACCGGGCTGCGCGATCAGCTGGCGCGCCAGAGCCCGCGCGCGGCAAGTCAGTTCGGCGTAGCTCAGCTCTTGGCCGGTCGCACGTACAGCCGCAGCCGTGGGCACCCGCTCGACTTGGGCGGCAAACAACTCGAGCACGGTGGCGGCACGCGGCAGCGACAGCGGCGGCCCTTGTGCTTGGTGCAGGAGCTGCCGCTCTTCACCTGAGCTGAGGAGTACAGCTTGAGCGATCGCACGCTGCGGGTCCTCGCTCAAGCTGGCGAGCAGGGTTCGGTAGTGCTCGGCCAAAGCCAGGACGTTCGCGCGGTCCAAAAGGTCGGGGTTGTATTCGAGCGTGCCGCTGATCCCGGACGGGCTCTCCGCGACCAAGACGCTGAGGTCAAATTTCGCCACCGTGGCCGTGATCTCTTCTGGCCGCAGCTCGAGGCCGGGGAGGGTGACGGCTTGCCGCGGCGTGTTCTGCATCACGAACATCAGCTGGAACAGCGGATGACGGGATGGTTCGCGCACCGGCTGCACGGCCTCGACGACCATTTCAAAAGGCACGTCTTGATGGGCATAGGCGGCAAGCGCAGTGGTGCGGACTTGATCGAGCAGTTGCGCGAAGCTCGCGCGGCGGTCGAGCCGGATGCGCAGCACCAAGGTGTTGACGAAAAAGCCGATCAGGCCCTCGAGTTCGACCCGGTCGCGGTTGGCCACCGGGGTGCCAACCGCCAGATCGTCCTCGGCAGTGGTGCGGGCGAGGAGCACGGCAAAAGCCGCGAGCAGGGTCATGAACAGGGTGGCTTCGCGGCTACGCCCCACCCGGATCAGCTGGCTGTGGAGCTGTGGTTCGAGGTGGAAGCTCTGCCACGCGCCATTCCAGGTCAAGTGTGCTGGACGAGGACGGTCGAAGAGCTGTTCGGCGATCGGCGGCACGCCGCTGAGCTGCTGCGCCCAGTAGTCGCGCTGGGCCAAGATCCGCTGCTGCTGCTCCAAGCCGCGCTGCCAGACCGCAAAGTCAGCGTATTGGATGGGCAGCGCGGGCAACTCCGGCGCACGCCCCTGTTCCAAGGCGAGGTAGAACGCGGCCAGCTCGCGAAACAGCACGCCCAAGGACCAGCCGTCGGCGATGATGTGGTGGATTTCGAGGAAGAGCAGATGCTCGGCCGCGGCCAGCTGGATCAGCTCAGCGCGGACCAGGGGGCCGCGCGCGAGATCAAAAGGACGCGCGAGGCGCTCCGCAGCCCGCACTTGGATGGCGCTCGCTTGGGCGGCACGCGAGCGGTCCCGCCAATCCGCGAGTTCGAGGGGAAAACGTCCGCCCGTGCGGATCTGCTGCACGCCCCGCCCATCCTTTTCAACCAAGACAGAGCGCAAGGTCTCATGCCGATGCCAGACCCCGTCGAGGCAGGTCTGGACCCGTTCGGCGGTGAGCGCGCCGCAAAAACGCAGCGCCAGGATCATGTTGTAGGCCGGGCTGTCGGGTTCGAGCAGGCCGAGAAACCACAGCCGTTCCTGCGCGATCGACAAGGGCAAGTCGCCGTCGCGCAGGGCGGGTTCGATCGGCTGGTCGCTGCGCGGTCCGCCGGCCGTGGGCAGGTGCGGTGCCAGCTCGGCGATCGTCGGCGCGGCAAAGAGCTGGCGCACCGAGAGTTTCAGGCCGAGCTGCTTGCGCGCCCGGGAGACCATTTGGATAGCGAGCAGCGAATGCCCGCCGAGCTCGAAGAAATTGTCGTGGATGCTGATCTGCTCGCGCCCCAAGACCTCGGCCCAAATGCCGCAGAGCAGCTCTTCGGCCGGGTTGCGGGGGCCAGCCAAGACGCCGTGCGTCGGGTCGATGAGTGGCGCTGGCAGCGCCTGACGATCGACCTTGCCGTTGGGCAAGAGCGGCAACTCGGCGAGCGCCGTAAAGGCGGCTGGCACCATGTACTCGGGCAGGCGCTCGGCGAGGAACTGGCGCACGACGGCGAGCCACGTTGACTCAGCCACCGTGCCGACGACCACGAGGTACGCGGCGAGGTAGGTGTCACCCGGACGGTCCTCGCGCGCCAGCACCACGGCGCGCTGTACTTCGGGGTGCTGTTCGAGTACGGCTTCGATCTCCCCCAGCTCGATGCGCATGCCGCGCACCTTGGTCTGGTGATCCCGGCGGCCGAGGAACTCCACTTCGCCAGCGCTGGTGCGGCGAGCCAAATCCCCTGACTTATAGAGCCGAGCGCCCGTGGTTTTGGACCACGGATCGGGCACGTAGCGTTCGGCGGTCAGCGCCGGACGCGCCACATATCCTTGCCCTACTTGCACCCCGGCCACCACCAGCTCGCCGCGCACCCCGCTGGGCACCGGGCAAAGCCGCGGATCGAGGACCTCGATGCGGGTGTTCCACCCCGGCCGCCCGAGCGGCAAGCGGGCGCGCGCGGCCGCGCCAACGACCCGCCAAGCCGTGACGTCGACCGCGGCTTCTGCTGGGCCGTAGCAGTTGTAAAGCGCGGTTGGCCCTAAGCGCTCGCCAAAGAGCGCAGCGAGTTCAGGGGTCAAGGCCTCGCCACCGGACAAGACCCAGCGCAAGCTGGTCACCCGGGTGACCTCTGGCTCATTGAGAAAAGGCCCGAGGAGCGACGGCACGAAGTGGAGCTGGCTCACCCGCTGGCGGAGCACCAGCGCCACCAAATAGGCAGGATCGCGGTGTCCGCCTGGCCGCGCCATGACCAAACAAGCACCAGCGATCAGCGGCCCAAACAGCTCCCACACGGCCACGTCAAAGCTGATCGGGGTTTTCTGGACCAGCCGATCGCCCACCCCGAGGGGCATCAGCGACTGCAACCAAAGCAGGCGGTTGACGATGCCGCGATGGCTGTTCATCGCGCCTTTGGGCCGGCCGGTCGAGCCTGAAGTGAAAAGCACGTAGGCCACGTCGTCGAGCGCACAAGCATCGGCGGCTGAGCGCAGCGGGGAGGCTGGCCCATCAGACTCGCCGAGCACCAGGGTGGCACCTTCATGCTCGGGCAAGACCCCGCGCAAATGCGCTTGGATCAGCACGGCTTGCGGCCGGGCGTCGGCGAGCATGGCCGCCAGGCGCAGCCGTGGGTAATCGGGGTCGAGGGGAACGAAGGCCGCGCCCGCGCGCACCACCGCGACCATGGCTTCGAGCAGTTCGAGGGAGCGCTCAGCGCAGACCCCGATCGCCCCGCGCGCAGCCACCCAAGGCAGCTGTGCGGCCAAGCTTTCAGCCCGCGCCCACAGCTCGCGGTAGGTCAAAGCCGCTTCCTCACAG
>CAZCOV010000072.1:0-10989 GCA_964499975.1 uncultured Thermoanaerobaculia bacterium | reverse complement strand
ACAGGAGACCGCCAGCGCGTCCGGGGTGCGCCCAACTTGCGCCCAGACCAGACCGCCGAGGTCGAGGTCTGGGGGAGTCAAGCGCGTGGCAGTGTCGTTCCAGGCGATCAGCTGATGGCATTCTGCGGGGGTGAGCCAGGACAAGTCAGCGAGCCGCTGGTCAGGCGCTTCCACCGCGGCAGCGAGCAGCACCCGGAGGTGAGCGGCAAAACGCGCGATGGTGGTGGCGTCGAACAGGTCGGTGTTGTACTCGAGATAAGCCTCACGGTCCCCCGGCTCCTCGGTGACGGTCAAGTTGAGGTCGAACTTGGACCAGTCCCACTCGACCAGCAGGGGTTCGACCTCGAGCCCGGGCAGGTGGGTGGCCTGGGCGCCGATGTTTTGCAGCACCAGCATGGCCTGGAAGAGGGGGGTGTGACTCAAATCGCGCTCGGGCACCAAGGACTCGACCAGCCAGTCGAACGGTACTTCCTGGTGCGCAAAGGCCGCGAGGCAAACTTCCCGTGCCTGCGCCACCAGTTGGCGGAAAGTGGGGTTTCCCGCGGTCTTGAGCCGCAGCACCATGGTGTTGACGAAGAATCCGATCAAGCCCTCGAGCTCAGGGCGGGTGCGTCCAGCCATGGGCGAACCCACGGTCAAATCGTGCTGGCCGGCAGTGCGCGCCAAGAGTGCGCTGTAACCGGCCAAAAGCGCCATGAAAAAGCTGGCGCCGTCTTGCCGGGCCAGCCGCTCGAGCCCGGAGTTGATTGCCGCGGGCAGGATCAGCCAGTGGACCGCACAATTGGCGGTAGCGATCGCTGGCCGCGGGCGGTCGGTGGGCAGCTCGAGCACGGGCACCCCAGCCAGCTGCTCTTGCCAGTAGCCGAGTTGGGTTGAAAGCTGCTCCTGATTGCTCGGTTCGACCTGCCAGGTCGCATAGTCCGCGTATTGGATCGGCAACGGCGCGAGCGCGAGCGCGCGACCGCTCATCGCCAGTTCGTAGAGCTGACCGAGTTCGCTGAACAGGATGCCGAGCGACCAGGCGTCGGCCAGGATGTGGTGGAGCATGAGCACGAAAACGTGGGTCCGCGCGCCGATCCGCACCAGGTGGGCGCGGACCAGAGGCCCGTGTTCGAGGTCGAAGGGCGCGTTACCTTCCTGCCGCGCGAGCTGCTGGATCGCGGTCGGGATTTCCGCGGGATCGCGGTCGCGCCAATCCACCTGGGTGAGCGCAATGGTGCCGTGCGGGGCGATCACCTGCTGGGGCGTCCCGGCGACTTCACGAAACGTGGTGCGCAAGATCTCATGCCGCTGGGTGAGAACAGCGAGAGCCTGCTGCAATCCGTCGACCGCGAGCTCACCGTCCATGGCCAGTGCCAGCCGCAAGTTGTAAGCCGCGCTGCCGGGATGCAGCTGGGCAAACAGCCACAGCCGGCGCTGCTGGTGCGACAAGGGCGCACTGCTCAGCTGTCGGCGAGGAATACCCGCTGGCCCTTCGAGGAGGATCCCGTCTTCTGCGAGAAGATCTCTGAGGAGTTCCAGTTCCTCCAACTCGGAGTCATGCATATGCTCTTCTCCTAATCCTGAGGTCGACGCAGCTTCAAGTCGGCGCGACGCCCACCGGCTGCTGCCGCTGCTGCCGCCGGGCGGCGCGCTCCTCGGGGGTCATGCGGCGGATCTCGAGCAGGCGGGCGGCGATCTTTTCCGTCCGCCCCGGCTGCGGCTCGAGCGCGACCAGCGCCGCTGCCAGCTGCGCCACGGTGGTCGCCTGGAACAGCCCGGTCAAGGGCAAATCCGCGCCGAAGATCCGCCGGATCTTGGTCAACGCCTGGGCGGCGAGCAGGGAATGGCCGCCCAACGCGAAGAAATCGTCCTCGGCCCCGACGCGGGGCAACTCCAACACTTCTTGCCACACCCCGGCCACCACCTCCTCGACCGCATTGCGCGGCGCTACCGAACCCGCCCCCGACTCGAACGCGGTGGGGGCAGGCAAGGCTTTGCGGTCGATCTTGCGGTTGGGGGTCAAGGGCATGGCCAAGAGCCGCAGCAGGTGGGACGGCTGCATGTACTCAGGGAGACGCGCCCGCAGCTGCTGTCGCAACTCCGCGCGGAAAGCGGCGTCAGCTTCGCCGTCTGGCGCGGGCGCCTGGCCCGGCGCGGCCACAAAATAGGCGACCAGTTGCGGTTGCCCTCCCGGCCCTGGGCGCAGCACCACCGCGGCCTGCTCAACCGCCGGCAGGGCGGTCAAAGCCGCCTCGACCTCGCCGAGTTCGAGGCGGAAGCCGCGGATTTTGACCTGCGCGTCGCGCCGGCCGAGGAAGACCAGGCCATCGTCCGTGCTGCGTACCCGGTCGCCCGTGCGGTAGAGGCGCGCGGCGGGCGGGCCGAGGAAGGGGTCGGGAATGAAGCTCGCGGCGGTCAGCCCAGCCTGCTGCCAATAGCCGCGAGCGAGGCCCACCCCGCCGATCAAGAGCTCCCCCGGCACTCCGGGCGGCTGCAGGTTGAGGAAGCGGTCGACGATAAAGATCCGCGTGCCGACCAGCGGGCGGCCGATCAAAGCGGCGTCAGCGGGACGGGTCACGGGTTGAATCAGCGACCAGATCGTGGTTTCAGTCGGCCCGTAAACGTTCCACAACTCCCCGCCTCCAGCCAGCAACTCCTGGGCTAAATCCCTGGGCATGGCTTCACCACCGCACCACATCAGCCCCTGCGCAGGGTGCCAGCCGCTGGTCAAAAGCAAGCGCCAGGTCGCGGGGGTGGCCTGCATCACGCGGCACCGCGCGGTGCCCAGGAGGGCGGCCAGGCGGTCGCCGTCTTGCGCGGTGGCGCGGTCAGCGAGCACCAGGCGTCCACCCCGGATGAGCGGCAAGTAGAGTTCCAGGGCCGCGATGTCGAAAGCCAAGGTGGTCACGGCCAAGAGCGCGTCGCTGGCGGCAAAGCCCGGACGCGCGGCAAACGAAAACAGCAGGTTGCTCAAAGCGCCGTGGGAGATCTGCACCCCTTTGGGCCGTCCGGTTGAGCCCGAGGTGAAAATCACGTAAGCCAGGTCGCTCAGCTCGAGCGCGGGTTTTTTCGCCGGGAAAGACGTCGCCGGGAAAGACGCGGCAGGGTCGACCTCAAGGCAAGCCCATTGCGCGGTGGTCGCGGGCAGGGTGGTTGCGAGTTCGCGCGAGGTGATCACCCAAGAAGCCGCGCTACTAGCAAGCATCAGCGCCAACCGCTCGCGCGGGAACGCGGGATCGAGGGGCACATAGGCAGCGCCGCTCGCGAGCACCGCGAGGAGCGCGGCGAGCATGACGGGAGCGCGCTCAAGGCAGATCCCGACCCGATCGCCGCGGGTCACGCCTTGGCGCTGCAGATAGCCGGTCAAGCCTTGGGCGCGGGCCACCAGTGCGTCGTAGCTCCAGTGCTCGTCGCCGGCCATGACCGCCACGGCGTCCGGCGTTGCGGCTGACCGCCGCGCCACCAATTCATGGACCAGCCACGACTCGGCCGCGAGCTCTCCGGCGAACGTGGTCGCGTTCGCGGCCGGGGCTTGCCCAGCTTCGAGGAGTTGCTGCTGCTCGGCTGCGGACAAGAGGGTGAGGGCAAAAAGCGGGGCTTCGCGGTCGGCCAGCAAGGCGCTGAGCAGGCTTCGCACCTGCTCGAGCAGGCGGTCCATGAATGCGGCCGGGAAGCGGTCCGCGCGAAACGACAGGCTGAGACGGATCTGCGCTCCGGGCAAGACGTAAAGCGCCAGGGGGAAGTTGGTGCGCTCGAGCACCTCGACGCGGTGGATCTTCAGGCTGCTGGGGCCTGGAGCAGTGTCGTTGTCGGCGTGCTCGCGGTTTTCGCCCAAAGCCGTGGCCAAGGGATAGTTCTCAAACACCACGATGCTCTCAAACAGAGCTTGACCGCGCGGAATGTGGCTCCAGCCCTGGATGTCGACCAGGCGGCTATGCTCATGGCGGCCGAGTTCGCTTTGCTGCGTCTGGACTTGGTCGAGGAAATCCCGCACCGTGGCTCGCGGCGGGACCGCGAGGCACAGCGGCAAGGTGTTGATGAAGGGGCCGACCATGGCCTCAACGCCCGGCAGGTCGATCCCGCGGCCGCTGACCGTCACGCCGAAGAGCACCGCGTCTTCTCCGCAAAGGCGGCTCAAAAGCAGGGCCCAAGTGCCCTGCACCAGGGTGTTGAGGGTCAGGTGCTGACGCCGCGCCAAAGCCACCCACGCGCTGCTCTGGTCGGCGTCGAGCAGCAGGTGCGCTGCGCCAAACGGCGGTGCCGCATCAGCTGCCGGGGCAGCGAAGAGCGGCAGCACTGTCGGCTCATTGACCGCGGCCAGGGCGCTCCGCCAATAGTTCTCCTCGGCCGCTCGCTCGCCCTGACTGCGGCGTTCCAGCCGAGCGATGAAGTCACGGTACGGACGCGGCTCTGGGCGGTTCAGGGCAAGGCCGCGGTAGCCCGCCAGAACCTCCTCGAAGATCAGGGGCAAGGACCAGCCGTCGAGCAGCAAGTGGTGGTGACTCCACAGCAGGCGCCAGGTGCCCGCGCCACAGTCGACCGCGGTCCAGCGCATCAAGGGCGGGGCCTGGGTGTCAAAGCCGCGCCTGCGGTCAGCGTCCAGGAGATCGCGCCAGCGCCCTTCCTGCTCGGCTGGGTCGAAGTCGCGCCAGTCGAGCCAGGTCAGCGGGCAGCGCACGGCCGTAACCACCAGCTGGAGCGGGCGCCGCAGCTCACCCCAGAAAAACCCGGTGCGCAGGACCGTATGGCGATCGATCACCGCTTGCCAGGCTGCTTCGAAGGCGGCTGGCACCAATTCGCCCTGGACCGCGACCGTGACCTGCTGCACATAAAGCCCGGCGTCTGGTTCGGCCATGGCATGAAACAGCAGCCCTTCTTGCAGGGGCGAAAGCGGATAGAGATCGCTCACATCACGACGCCCGGCGAGCAGCGTATCGAGGGTTTTTTGATCGAGCGCGGCGAGCGGAAAGTCGGCGGGAGTGAAGCGCGCGGCGCCGGGCTCGCGGCCGTGGGCGATGAGCGCCCGCAGGTGGAAGAGATAGCGCTCGGCCAAGCGTTCGATCGTGGTTTCGTGGTGGACGCGATCGCTGTAAATCCACTGCACCTCAAACCCGCGGTCAGCCACCAGGGCGACCACTTCGAGCAGGTGCTGACGCTGGGCGTGCGGGTCGTGGTCCGCACCGGTCGCCTCGTCGGCGCGGGCAAACAGCGAGGTTTCGGCTAGGCCCGCGTCAAAGCGTCCGAGGTAGTTGAACGCGATTTCGGCTTCCGGCAAGGCGCTGAGCTGGGCAGCCACGTTGGGATCCGAGGTCAAATAGCGCAGCACCCCATACCCCAACCCACGCCGCGGTATTTGCCGCAAGCGCTCCTTGACGGCTGCCAGCGTTGCCCCCGGCTGCCCTGGCCCTGACCACGGCAGGGTGACGGGAAAGAGGCTGGTCAGCCAGCCCACGGTGCGCGACAAGTCGAGTTCACCGAACTCGGGCAGGAGCTCTTCGCGGCCATGGCCTTCGAGGTCGATCGTCACTGCTGCGCCCCCGCTCCACTCCGCCAAGGTGGCGACCAGCGGGGCCAGCAGGACCTCGTGGAGGTGGGCGCGATAAACGGCTGGCACCTCGCGCAAAAGGCCTTGGGTGGCGTCTGGGTCCAAGCTGCTGGCGACGATCTTGGCCGTGGCTTCGCGGTTCTCCGCGCTGTCCGTTGCAAAGTCGCGAGGCAGGCGCGCTCCCCTACCCTGCTCCCGCCAGAAATCGAGTTCACGGCGCAACTCGTCGGACGCGGCAAAAGCGGTCAAGGCCGCTGCCCAGTCCCCTACTGATGCGGTCGCTCGCGGGAGTTCGCCGGCTTCGCCACGGCAAGCCGCGGTGTAGGACAGGGCGAGATCCTCGAGCAGGATCCGCCACGACACCCCGTCGACCACCAGGTGATGGGCGACCACGAAAAGCCGTCCGGGCTGGTCCTCGCCAAAGTCAAAATAGCGCGCCCGCAAGAGCGGGCCGTGGGCGAGATCGAGCCCGCCTTGGTCAGCTGTGGCCGCCCGGGTGAGCGCGGCGCGGCGATCGCGGTCGGTCAAAGCCGAGAGGTCGGTGGAACACGCCGCAGCCGCGCCCGCGAGCGGACCATAAGCCTGCTGCCAGGCGCCCTGCTGCCAGGCGCCCGGTTGCCCGGTGCCAGCCGAGCCGTCGCGGGTGAAGCGGAGGCGCAGCGCGTCGTGGTGACGGGTGACTTGCGCCAGGGCCGCGCTCAGCGCGCTGAAGCTGAAATCCGGGGGGACGCGCAAGAGGAGCGCCTGATTCCAATGCGCTGGATGAGGATGCGAGCGGGCAAAGAAGTGCCGCTGGATTGGCAGCAGCGGCACTGGCCCGCTGGCCGTGCGGCGCTCTGCGGGCGCCCGTTGCCGGCTCACGGTGAGGCGAGCGGCGGTGGCGGCGACCGTCTGGGCTGCGAAAATCAGCTTGGGGGTGAGCTCAAGCCCTTGCGCCGCGCAACGCGACACGACTTGCAGGCTCAAGATCGAGTCGCCGCCGAGCTCGAAGAAATTGTCCAAGGCTCCGACCCGTTCGACCCCCAGCACCTGCTGCCAGATCGCACACAAGATTTCCTCGTGGGCGTTGCGCGGTGCCACCCAAGGCCGGTGGACTGCAGCCGCGCTCACGTCGCCAGCGAGGAGGGCGCGGCGATCGACCTTGCCGCTCGGGTTGCGGGGTAGCTCGGGCAGCCACAAAAACGCGCTCGGCACCATGTGTTCGGGCAGCCGCGCTTGCAAGAAGCTGCGCACCTCAAGCGGCGGCTCCGCGTCGCGGGTCACGGCAAAAGCGAGGAGTCGCGGGCCGCTCTCTGCGGGTTTGACCACCACTGCGGCGTGGGTCACGGCCGGATGGCTCGCGAGCACAGCTTCGATCTCCCCGAGCTCGATCCTAAAGCCGCGCAGCTTGACTTGACGATCGCTGCGGTCGAGGTATTCGATCGCACCGTCGACGCGGAAGCGGGCGAGGTCCCCGGTGCGGTAAAGCCGCTCCCCCGGCACCTTCGAAAAAGGATCGGGCACGAAGCGCCAGGCGGTGAGCGCCGGACGATTGAGGTAGCCGCGGCCCAGGCCAGACCCGCCGAGGAAGAGCTCGCCCGGCGTCGTGACCGGCACCAGCTGCAGGCGGGGATCGAGGATCAGAGCGAGGGTGTTGGTGATCGGACGCCCGATCGGCACCGCGCTGCTGGGGTTGTCCCAGACTTCGTCCGCCCCAGAGTCGACGGTCAAAGTGAGCGAGTCGATCGCTGCTTCGGTGACCCCGTAGAGGTTGGTCACTGAGCAGTGCTGCAAGCGCTTCTGGGTTCGCCGCAGGAGTTCGCGGTCGAGGGCTTCGCCACCGCAGTAAAGCCGCCGCAAGGAGGATTGGGCGGGCAGCTCTGGGCGCTCGAGCAGAAGCCGCAACAAGGTCGGTACCACCTGCAAGATGGTGATGCCCAAACGCGCGATCGCGTCCGCAAGGTAGGCGGGGTCCTGGTGCCCGCCCGGCCTGGCCATGACCAACTGAGCACCGCTTCCGAGCGGAGCCCAGAACTCCCACACCGAGGCATCGAAGCTGGAGGGAGTTTTTTGCAACACCCGATCGGCAGCGTGCAAGGGAAAGGCGGTATCCATCCAGGCCATGTGGTTGGCAATCGCGCCATGGGAGATCTGGGCGCCCTTGGGCTGACCGGTCGAGCCCGAGGTGTAGAGCACGTAAGCCAAGGCGGTTGGAGGCAGCGCCGATGCGGCGAATCCCGGGTTTCTGGCCATGAGGCAGCGCTCCCCGAGTTCGAGTTCGGCGAGCGCGAGCTGGGCCACCCCGTCGCCCAGGTCGGGGACCGCGGCGCGGGTCAAGATCAGCCGCGTGCCGCTGTCGCGCACCATGAAGTCGAGCCGCTCACGCGGGTAGTCGGGATCGAGCGGCAAATAAGCGCCACCGGCTTTGAGCACCGCGAGGAAAGCCAGCACCAACTCGACCGAGCGGTCGAGCAACACCCCGACGACTTGCTCTAGCCCGACGCCGTGCGCTTTAAGGTGCGCGGCCAGCCGCTCGCTGCGTGCGGTGAGCTCGCCATAGCTGAGCCAGTGCTCGTCTTGATCAGCGTGGACCGCCACCCTGTCCGGCGTGCGCGCGGCTTGCGCGGTCACCGCGCAGGGGAGCAAAGGCGCGGGCGCAGAGCTTCTGTCCGGCCGCCCCCACAGGGTGAGCAGCCGCCACTCTTGGGTGGGCGTCAGCAGCGAAACATCGAGGTAGAGCGCATCCGGCGCACTGCTCAAGGCAATGAACGCGCGCTCGTACAGCGCCGCCAGTTCGACCAGCTGGGCCGCGTCCAGCTCGGCGTTGTCGGCGATCAGCAGGCCGGAGAGTTCTTCGCCGACGAGCGCCTTGCTGAAATTTGCGGTCAAGACAAAGTTGGTCTCCTCGACCGTGCGGCTGGCCAGCACCTCGACCCCGGCAAAGTCCATGGGTTGACGCAAGACGTGGAGGTGGACGTAGTTGAAATCGGTCTCAAACAGCGGCTGGCCACCGGCGAGCTTCTGAATCTCGGCCAGCGGAAAGCGCCGCCGGGGCAAGAGCGCCATCTCGTGGGCAAATGTCGCCCGCACCAGCTCTCGCCAGGTGCCCGCGGGCAGCTTGAGCCGGAAAGGCAGGGTGTTCAAGAAGAGCCCGGTGGCGCGCTCTCCTTCGGCCACTTCCGGACGACCATTGGCCACCAAGCCGGTGATCACCTCGCGGGTGCCGCAAACCACCGCCAGGACCCGCAAGTGGACGGCCAGAAGCAGCGCTTTGAGCGGCACTTGGTATTCGTCTGCCAGGCGGTTGAGGCCCTCGCACGTCGCGACCGAGAAGCGCACTTCGCGCTGGACGATCCGCCGACCCTCCCCGCGCCTGCCGCCGCGCTGGCCGCCGCGCCGCGGCAGGCGGGAAAAGTCCGCGTCCGCCACTTGCGCGCGCCAAAAAGCGCGCCCCTCGGGATCGGCCAAAACTTCGCGTTCGAGCGCGACAAAGTTGCGAAAAACCGGTGGCGCAGCAGCTGGCGGGGCGACGCTTTGGCCAAGGTCGTAGAGATACTCCTGGACCAGTTCGGCGAGCAGCGTGGCTAAGCTCCAGCCATCGAGAATGGCGTGGTGGACGGTCAGGCCGAGCTGGAAGGTGTCCGCGCTGCGGCGGTGGATGTGGAACCGGATGAGCGGCGCCTGGCCCACCGCAAAGCCGGCCTGGCGCTCGGCCGCAATCCAAGCGTCGACCACCGCTTCTTGCTCAGCTCCAGCTCGCTCGCGCAAATCCGTGACCGTGAACGGGATCGCGACTTCGCGGTGGACCAGCTGCAAGGCTTGCGCGAAGTGCGACAGGTCAAAGGAAGTGCGAAGCACCGGGTGACGCGCGGCCAGACGTCCGAGCGCGCGGTCAAACGCCGCGGCCGCGAACGGCGCTCGCAAGTGATAGCTGAAAACGTCGACATAGGCCGAGGACTCGTGGCTCCACCCGCTGTGGAAGAGCATGCCCGCCTGCAGTCGGGCCAGGGGATAAGCGTCTTCGAGGTCAGCGGGCAGACGCTCGCGCTCGTCTGGGGCGAGCAGCGCGAACGGGCCGGGGGCGGCTACCCCACCGTCCACTGAGGTACTTCCCTGGCCGGTTTTTTCCTGGCCGGTTTTTTCCTGGATATTTTTTTCCTGGATATTTTTTTCCTGGATATTTTTTTTCTGGATATAGGCGAGCAACTCGGCGATCGTCTGGTGCGCCAGCAGTTCCGCCAGTTCGAACACCAGTCCTGCTTCGCGGGCAAGCGATACGACCGCGATGCTGCGGATCGAATCCCCACCCAAAGCAAAATAGTTGTCAAAAATCCCCACGTCGGAAACCCCGAGCACCTTTTCCCAAATCGCGGCTAGGGTTCGCTCTTCCGGGCTGCTCGGTGCCACCCGCGGCGCTTCCCCCTGCGCTTCTCCCTGCGCTTCTCCCTGCGCTTCTCCCTGGCTGCGCAAACGCGTGGCAGCATCCACCGCAGCCCCCTGGCGGAGCAGCGCTTTTTTGTCCACCTTGCCGTTGGTGGTGAGCGGCAGCGCCGCCAGCCAGACAAAAGCCGCCGGGATCATGTACTCGGGCAGCCACCCGCTGAGGAAAGCGCGCAGCTGGTCGGCGGACACGCCCACGCTACTCTCGCCAGCGACCACCACGTAAGCGACTAGGCGGGTGGCGGTGGACTCGTCCGCGGCCAGGACCACGGCTTCTGCCACTTCTGGGTGGCGCTGCAAAGCCGCCTGGACCTCGCCGAGTTCAACTCTGAAGCCGCGCACTTGCACTTGATCGTCGATCCGCCCTAAGTAAATAAAGTCGCCAACAAAGTCGCCAACAAAGTCGCCAACAAAGTCGCCGTCCGAGCGCTGGCGCGCCAAGTCGCCGGTGCGGTAGACCCGCGCTCCTGGCGCGCTCGCGAACAGGTCGGGCAGGAAACGCTCAGCGGTCAGGCGCGGGCGTTTGAGGTAGCCACGCGCCAGGCCAGCGCCAGCCACATGGAGTTCGCCTGGCACCCCCACGACCGCGAGCTGGCCGGCAGGGTCGCGGGCGGTCAGCACCAAGTCGGGGATGGCGCGACCGATCATGCTGCCGCGCCCTTGGCTCACGTCAGCGCTCAGCAGCCGGCGGTACGTCACGTGGACCGTGGTTTCGGTGATGCCATACATGTTGACAAGCTGCGGTCGCTGGTCCGGGTAGCGAGCTAACCACGGCGCCAAAGCCGCCAGTTCGAGCGCCTCACCCCCGAAGATCACCTGTTGCAACGCGGGGAGCAACGGTCGCGTCGCAAGCGCAGCGATCAGCAACCGAAACGCCGACGGGGTCTGGTTGAGGACGCTCACCCGGGCCGTCGCCAGCAGGGCGGAAAAAGCCTCGGGATCGCGGCTCGTGGCCGGGGGCACCACGACCAGCCGGCCGCCGTGGAGGATCCCCTCGGCCACCTACTCGCAGCCCGAGGTGGCCAGCGTGGGGCTGAGCGAGG
>CAZCOV010000071.1:0-19943 GCA_964499975.1 uncultured Thermoanaerobaculia bacterium | reverse complement strand
AGCTGCTCGCTACCCTCTTCGAGAAAGCTCCGGAAATCACGGAAGAAGAGCTGCAACGGCTCAAGCAGCAGGACGTCTTGAGCGAACTCATGGGCGAACTCGGCCGCACCATGCCTGAACTCAAGCGGGTCTTGATCGACGAGCGGGACGGCTACCTTGCGACCAAGATCCAAGCCGCACCCGGCCAGACGATTGTCGCGGTGGTCGGGGCTGGGCACTTGCAGGGCATGCGGGAAGCGTTGCAAGCCGGGCGCCAGGTCGACCTCGCCGAACTCGACCGCATTCCTTCAGGGTCTCCGCTGTGGAAGATCATCGGCTGGGGCATCCCGCTGCTGATCCTCGGTGCGCTCGGCTGGATCGGGTGGAGCCAGGGCGAAGCCGCGGCCGGCGAGAATTTCCGCTTTTGGATCCTCTCCCACGGCGTGCTCGCCAGCTTGGGAACCCTAGTCGCCTGGGGCCACCCGCTGACTATCCTCGCAGCCTTCCTCGCCAGCCCGATCACCAGCCTGTTGCCGATGATCGGGGCGGGTTACGTTTGCGCGTTTGTGCAAGCCTATTTCCGTCCGCCGGTGGTCAAAGAGCTGCAGCAGATCACCGACGACGTCTCGGTCTGGCGTCGCTGGTGGCAAAACAAGCTGCTGCGCATCTTCCTCGTTTTCGTCCTCGCCGACCTGGGCAGTGCCAGCGCCACCTGGCTCGCCGGCGCTCAAATTTTCGCGGACTTGTTTTGATGGTTCGCCGCCGATCCACCGGATCTGGCCAGGACACAAAAAGGTGGGTGCGAACCCTCCCAGCCTAAAATGTCCTGGGCCAGCTGCGAAGCACGCCAGGGAATGGTATCCAGGCCAGCTCGCAGGACCGAGCCGACTTGTGCCTCCCCTACTGGCTTACGTGGCCCCAACGCTCTACCCGTCAAGCCAATCGCGAGGATCTTGATCATGTCGTGGCCCTGGCACACTGCGCTCGACCCTGCTGGCGCTAGCTCGTCGAGTTGCCCCATGAGCTCGTTGACTTGCCATCCCAGCAGCTTGGCTGCGGCCTGATAGAGCTCCTGCGGGTCAAAGACCCAATTTTCTTTGACAAAGCGACTCGGTGGGAATTCTTTGAGACCTGCCTGCTTGGCAGACGACCAGCGCCGCAAGATTCCGAAAGGCAAGGCCAGCTCGACCAGCCGACTGCGCACGCCTTCGACCCCGCCGAAGGTCTTGACTTTCTTCACATCTGCGAATTCATGCAGCAGTCTGCCCAAAGCTGGCGACCAGATCAAAAAAGCATCCAAGTCGCGGAAATCGCCGGTCGAGATCAAATTAGGGCGCGCCACATACCGACCATCCAGCGAATCACAGTCGTCATCAAAGACCCCCAGCGCACCGACAAAACCCTCGTTGTTGAGGCGCTCCATTCCCCCCAAGAGGGCAGGTTTGCCACCAGCTATCACAATCTCGCAGGTTCCTTCTTGCACTCGGCCCCTAAAGAACCTGCTGTCGTCAGCCCCTTCAACCAAAAGGAACGCGCCAGAAAACGCGGCCCTTTGCATCCGGACTTCGACTGCCACGTTAGCTGAGTCTTTCCACGCGGAGAGACTCATGGAGCCATTTTCCCCGCTAGCTCGACCAGCAAATCTTCCCGGTCGCCGACAATAAAAGGTGAATGCGTGGCCAAGATGGCATCGAGCTCCGCAATTTCAACAATCTCCAGAAGATCTGGAAGGAACTGCTTCTGCCAGGCGACATGCAGCGACAGCTCAGGCTCATCGATCAAGACCAGCGCACCGCGCCGGACGCGGAAAAGGAGGTCATAGAGCAGCACTAACTCGTGCTGTTCGCCCGAAGACAAAGAGTCCAGGTCGAGTTCGGATTCGCCGCCGTGATCCACCGCCACAAAGCCCTTCTCTTGATCGATGCGCAGCTTCTTATGTTGAAACTTGCTGTTGACTTTGTCGCGCAAGAGCGTGATCCGCCGAGCAAGACCCGTCAGGACCTCGAGCTTCTTGTCGGTGTCTTCGATGTAAAGCGACATGGCGGCAACTTGCCCTTCCATCAGTTTGTCCAAGCTCGCGATGTCGAACGTCGAGGTCCGATCGAGAAGACCGATATGCTGCAACTCGTCCCGCTTCTGGGCGAGTGCGGTCATGCGCTGCTTGAGATCTTCCAAGTCTTCCCGTGACTTGCTGGCAGAACCCACTGGGTTAAGTAGTCGCTGGGGGAATGACTGGTCAAGTTCCTGCGACTTCCTGGCATACCGAGCCAGCGTGTCCTTGATCTTGCTGCTGAGGTCTGTGGCGTCATCGCGAACCGTTGAAAGCACTGGCTCGCGCATGGCGGCAAGCCGGAGCGGGCCCACCGGCCCCATGCGCAAAAGCCTCTGCGTCTCGATGACATGCACATTGAGACGCTGCCGCAGGCCGCGCAGCCAAGGAGGTTCGTCGTAGCGGCGCTGGCCGCGGAGGCGAGGGCTGAGCGCAGGGAAACGGAGGACTTCCAACCCAGTGAGCAGATCCCCTGTCTGCCGATCCAGCCATTGATCGTCGTCCACTTGGACGATGAGAGGCAGCTGCTCGATGGCTGCCATCCTCGCTGTTTCCACAACTTCGTGACTATCCAGCCGGATCGTGGCCGGTTCCTTTTCTGCGCTGTGGACGATCTCTAGCGGCGGTTTGCGTCCGTTTTTCCCCCGCGCTCCCGCTGGCCGGACGAGAATCCAAGTCCCATCCATGAACTCCACCTTGAAGGATTTGACAGGATACTTCGCAAAATCCGCGTAGTGCCCAGTGAAGATCCCCGCGAGAAGCCGCAGCAAGGCTGTCTTGCCAACTCCATTGGGCCCATGGAGGATGGTGACCCGATCCTCGACACACAGCGGAATGTCGTGGTTGTAGAGCCCGAACAGCCCCTCGACACCAAGTCGCCGCACCCGCAGCGGTCGTTCATCCGGTTTTTTGCGCGCCATTTCAGCCATCCTCTGTGGGTCGCTCGCCGCTCAACGCTACTGCTAGCAGGTTCTTCGTGGCCTGACAGGCCAACAGCGGATCCTATTAGCGACCCTGTTAGCTGACCCTGTTAGCTGACCCTGTTAGCTGACCCTGTTAGCTGACCCTGTAGCTGACCCCTGTTGGGCCCTGGTGAATCTGTGGTCGCGGCTTTCACACCACTACCAGGGCCGAATGCTAGTTCGAAGCGGGCTGATTTGCAAATGCTGCAGGACGTGCTTTATCCAGAGATACTAGTGGTGTTTTTGCGAATAATGCAACGCTAATTTCTAGTCATCAACATCTTTGTTAGGTGGCTCTGGGGAAAAAACCCGAGGGTGGCGCGCCGCAGCGGAGCGAGCCTCAAAACCAACGATTCTCAGCTTTGATCATACCCGTCTGACTATATCTTCTGAATCCCAACGGAAAAACCTGGAAACAGCGCGGCTGGCCAGCGATTCTCAATTCTGAGCAGCTCAGCTCTCAACGGTGAATCGCTGGAGCGGGTGTCAGGCATTGAGGTGAACCCCAAGATGCCTCCTAGACAGTGAAAGGTTGCTCCTACGAAGAGCCTCTCTGTTGGGCGAGAAATATCCAGTTGAAAAGCTCCTGGCACAACCGTTGCTTTGGGACAGTTTGCTACTGGTCCGACCAACCCAAAGCGCCTTGCCGTGGCCAGCCCAGCTGGCTGCATGACCTGCCCCCCCAGATCTTCACGGCGCCCGCCAGTAGCGAGCACCGAAGCCTCGCGCAGCGTGCGCGGGACCAGCTCTTTGGACCTTGTCCCAATTTGGAGAAGCTCTATGAAGCGACAGTCTAACCGCATGAAGCTCTTCGCTCGCCTTTCGCTCGCCGCGCTCATCTTGGTGAGTGCAGCTGCTCTCTACGCCATTGCCCCGGTCGAAGACGCGACGTGGCACCCAGCGATGGCCACCAACGCCTTCTCTAGCCCCTCGCTGTGGGTCGAACCCAGCCTTGATCTCCGCGCCATGGGCTCGCGCGCCGTCCAAGATACCCCGAGTCTGCAACGTTTTCGCGCGGCGTTCTCCAGCCAGTGGGAAGTCCGCCAGGATCTGCGCAGCGACCGGCCGCACCTGCTCCAGGGCGCCGGGGTGCCGGCGATCCCCGGCCGCGGTAACTCGCTCAGCGCCGCCAGCCTCGGCCTGCGGCCGGCCGAAGGGATCAGCGTTGGAGTGGTGGAAAAGGCAGTACGCGGCTTCCTCGCGGCTTACCCCGAAGTGCTGCGGGTCAACGGTTTTGACCTCCGCTTGAACCGCAATACCAGCATCCCCTACGGCAAGGACAACTACCTGTGGACGATCGAGCTCCAGCAATACCACCAGGGGGTGCCGGTCGAGGGCGCAAACGTCTTCTTCCGCATCAACCATGGCAACATCGTCCAGTTCGGTGCCAACCGGGTGAGCGAGATCACGATCGACGCCACCCCGGCGATCGCAGCGGACAAGGCCTTCACCGCCGCGCTCGCCGCCTTGACCCTCGAAGCAGAGATCAGCAAGATGGTCAATGCCGGAACCCTCAAGATCTTCCCGGTGATGGATGTCCGCGAGAGCTACGGCGAGCTCTATCGCGGACCGGTCGGTCAGGGCTACCAGCATCTTCTGGTGTGGGAATACTTCTTCCAGGTCAAGGGCAGTGAAGACCTGCTGCGGTTGTTGGTCGACGCCAAGACCGGGGCCGTGCTCGAGTATCGCAACGAGACCGTCTATGCCACGGTCCAGGGCCAGATCTACCCAGTGACCAACACCAACCCGCTGGTCACGGTGCCGTTCCCCTTCGCCAATGTGACCAACGGTACCGCCAAGATCACGGATGCGAGCGGCAACTACACCTATTCGGGTGGCACCGCCACTTCCACGCTCAACGGCCGCTACATCAGCATCAGCGACAACTGCGGCGCCATTTCGCTGTCCGACAGCTCCACCGGTAACCTCAACTTCGGCGGTTCGGGCGGCACCGATTGCACCACCCCGGGTTTTGGCGGTGCGGGCAACACCCACTCAGCGCGCAGCGGCTTTTACCACTTGACCAACATCAACCGCAAAGCCGCCACTTTTTTCCCGTCGAACACCTGGCTGAACGGGACGCTGACCGCCAACATGAACATCAATCAGACGTGCAACGCGTTCTGGAACGGCTCGACCGTGAACTTCTACCGGTCAGGCGGCGGCTGCTCGAACACCGGCGAGATCGCGGCGGTGTTCCTCCACGAGTGGGGCCATGGCATGGACACCAACTCGGGTGGTGCGGCGAGCGAGAACGGGTCGGGTGAAGCCGTGGGCGACACCTTCGCCTTCATCGAGACCAAGGACGCCTGCATCGGCGAAAATTTCCTGCCCGGCTCGCCTTGCGCCAACTGCCGCTCGTCTTGCACCGGCGTGCGCGATGTCGCGGCCTTCGCCCTGGGCGGCATCAGCACCATCGCCACTCCCGCCAACGTGGCCAGCAACAGCGGCATCAACTGCGACCGTTTTACCTGCCCTTACCTCTCGCAAGGCATTTTCCCTTACCAAGGACCGATGGGCTACGAAGGGCACTGCGAGAGCTACATCGCTTCGACCGCGAACTGGGATCTGGCGCAGTCGCTGGTGACCACTCACGGCTCGACCGCGGGCTGGCAGCGCATGGACCAGATCTGGTACGGCTCGCTGACCCCCAGCAAGAGCGCTTATCGCGTGGTCTCGGGCGGCACCTGCAACCCGAGTGCGACGGTTGACGGCTGCGCCTCGACCAACTGGTACACCGTCTTCTTGCCGGCCGATGATGACGACGGCAACCTCGCCAATGGCACGCCCAATGGCTGCCGGATCTGGAGTGCGTTTACTGCCCACGGCATTGCTTGCGGCAGCCAACCGGCCTGCTCGGGCGGCGGCGGCGGCAACACCCCGCCCGCGGTATCCATCACCGCGCCCGCCAATGGCTCGTCCTTTGCACAAGGCGCTTCGGTGTCCTTCTCCGGCACGGCCACGGACACCCAGGACGGCAATCTCTCGGCCAACCTCGCCTGGACCTCGTCGATCAATGGATCGATCGGCAGCGGCGCCTCTTTCTCGACCTCGACGTTGTCGGTGGGCACCCACACGATCACCGCGTCGGTCACCGACACCGGCGGTCTCAACGGTTCGGCCCAAATCTCGATCACGATCAATGCGGGCTCGACCGCGCTCACCAACGGCGTCCCGGTCACCGGCATCGCCGGTGCCACCGGCAGCAACACCTTCTTCACCCTGGCTGTGCCCGCAGGCGCCACCAACCTGTCGTTCGTGACCTCGGGCGGCCCCGGTGACGCCGACCTCTACGTGCGCTTCGGCAGCCAGCCGACCACCAGCACTTTCGACTGCCAGTCGATCGGTTCCACCAACTCCGAGTCCTGCTCGTTTGCCACCCCCAGCACCGGCACCTACCACGTGCTGATCTACGGCTTCGCCACCTACTCAGGGTTGCAGCTAACCGGCAGCTACACCGCTCCCGGCGGTCCGGTGACCGTCACTTTCACTTCGGTGGGCGCTGAAGATGGACGTCTGTGGGAATCGACCGAGACTTCGAACGTCGGCGGCGGCGGCAACTCGACGGACAACACCACGGCTTCGCTGCGGGTCGGCGATTTCAGCGACGACACGCAGTACAAGACGCTGGTCTCGTTCGACACTTCGTCCATCCCGGATACGGCCACGATCACGGCCGCAACCCTGCGGCTCAAGCGCGGCACGGTCTCGGGCACCAGCCCGTTCTCGACCCATGGCACCTGCACGGTCGACATCAGCAACGGCGGCTTTGGGGCTTCGACGGCCTTTGCCGCGGGCGATTTTGAAGCCGCTGCCACGGCCACTGGAGTTGCTTCGATGAGCAACGCCACGACCAACGGCACTTTCTCGACCGGCACGCTCAACGCAGCGGGCTTGGCCGCGATCAGCAAGACCGCCAAGACCCAGTTCAAGGTCTACTTCACGCTCGATGACAACGACGACCTGGGCACGGACTACATGGGCTTCTACTCGGGCGAGGCTGCGACCGGCAACAAACCCGAACTGGTGATCACCTACACGCCATAAACCGAAAACCTGACGGATCGCGGTACGGGGTTGGGCTGCGGCCCGACCCCGTTTTCATTTTTCCCCTGGCCGAGCTGCAGTTTTGGGTTCGCGCGCAAAGCTGGCAAACAACCATCAACTCATTTGGTCGCGCTCCACGCTGCGCTCCAGCCTGCGGCGAATTTCTTCGAGACGGCGCCGCGGCCTTTCTCCGCGCGCAAGCCGCGCTTGGCAGATGCTGAGCAGGTACTCGTAGCGAAAACCTCCTGCCCCCCCCGGGTCAAGGACTTCGGCCGCGTCTTGCCAGCCCGTGGCCTGGAGCAAGCGCTCGAACTCGTCGTGCGAGTAGGCCGCCTGGTGCAGCCAGGCACCGCTTTCTTCCAGGCCAGCATCGCGGGCCATTTGCTTGAGCTGCTCCAGCATCAGCCGCGCTTCTCCACTCTGGTCGATGAGCCACAGGGCGACTTGTTCCACGCTGTCGAAGTAGCCATGGCCAGCAGCACAGTGGAGGAATTCCGCTAGTTCCATCAATGTTGGCTTCTCTGTCATCTTCGTATCCTCGGGGCTGATCCGCCCACCTCCGTGACCGCGGATAAACACGGCAGCTGAACCGGAAAGACGTTAAACCGGTTCTGAATTCTCTATCCCGAATGCTACCTCCGACAGCAACCATTTTTTCGGCGAAAAAGTCCGCAAAAAACGGCCAAATCATCTGTTGTCGAGCAACCAGCTCAGATCAGGACTAGAATGGACGAGCTAATGACGAGGAACGGCATGTCGACCGCAAAAGAGCACAAAGACCCCGAATTGCGCGAGGCCCTGGACGCCCTGATGGAGCTGCGGCAGATCACCTCGCTCAAGGAGATCGCGCAAAAAGCGGACTGCGCGCTGTCGCATTTGAGCAGCACTTACCGCGGCGAAGCCAGCATGTCGGCCACTTTGATCCGCCGGATCTGCCAGGCTTTCGAGCTCGATCGCAGCGAGTTCTTCCGCATGGGGGAAATGCGCCACCGGCTGAATTGCGAGCTGGCGGAGCGGTTTGGCAACGGCGAAGGGGAGAAAGCGCTCCGCCGTCTGCTCGAAGCCCTCATCGCCCAAGACCCTGACCGCGCCCGGCGCTTGCTCGACGAATTCCAAGAGCAGGCCGACCGGGTGGCAAAAGCCAACGCGGTCGCGTCCGAAAACTGAACGACCCATCCCTACCCTGCTACCAGGAAACCCCCGTGATAGCCCCATCCAGGCGTGATACATTCGGGTCATGCCGGGCAATTCTTTCGGTCAAGCTTTTCGCATCACCACCGCAGGCGAAAGCCATGGCCCGGCCAACGTGGTGATCATCGACGGCGTGCCGCCGGGCTTGGAGCTCTCGGAGGACGACCTGCGGTCCGATCTCCTGCGTCGACGTCCTGGCCAGTCGCACCTGACCACCCAACGCGCTGAAGCTGACGAACCGCGCATTCTTTCCGGCGTTTTTGCAGGGCGGACCACCGGGACTTCGCTCGCGATTTTGATCGAAAACCGCGATCAGCGTCCCCGGGACTACCGCGAAATCGCGTCCAAGTATCGCCCGGGACACGCTGACTATACCTATGACGCCAAGTATGGTCACCGCGACTTTCGCGGCGGTGGACGGGCCAGCGCGCGGGAGACCAACGTGCGGGTCGCCGCGGGTGCCGTGGCCAAAAAGCTGCTCGCGCAAACCCACGGAGTCGAGATCGTGGGTTATGTCTGCCAGATCGGTGCGGTGGTCGCGGCAGTGGCAGACCCCACCCAGATCACCCGCGCAGCGGTCGAGGCGAATCCGGTGCGCTGTCCCGACCCGGCGGCTGCGGCGCGCATGATCGCGTTGATCGAGGAAGTGCGCGCGGACCGCGATTCGATCGGCGGTGCTGCCCAGATCGTGGCCACTGGCGTGCCCGCCGGCTGGGGCGAGCCGGTGTTCGACAAGCTCAAAGCTGACCTTGGCAAGGCGCTGTTCAGCATCCCCGCCGTGGTCGGGGTCGAGTATGGGAGCGGGTTTGCCGCGGTTTTTTGCCGCGGCAGCGACCACAACGACCCGTTCGTGCCCCAGCCGCCCGGCATCGCGACCAGCAGCAACCACCACGGCGGCATGCTCGGCGGCATTTCTTCGGGCATGCCGCTCTTGCTGCGCTGCGCGGTCAAGCCCACGAGTTCAATTCCCCGCGAACAACCGACCGTCACCACCCGCGGTGAGCCCACCACTCTCCTCACCCGCGGCCGGCACGACCCTTGTCTCTTGCCGCGCTTTGTCCCGATTGCTGAGGCCATGGTCGCTTTGACCCTAGCCGACCATTTGCTGCGCCAGCGCGGTCAGCGCCCCGACCGCGGCCACTGACCTCCTCGAATGGCACTCGCTCAACGGCACACGTCGATGCCCGGACCAAAACCGAACTGGGCGCCGATGTTGTCGATGCAATGGAGCCCGCTGCGGCAGTCGCTGTCGCTGTCGCAGTCGCCTTGACCCGCCGCGCACGGCCCGCAGTCGCGGCAGTAGTCGGGATGGCCCGCGCGCAGTGGACAGCTGGTGCCCCCACCCGCGGTGGTACACACGTCGATGCCCGGACCAAAGCCGAACTGCGCGCCCACGTCTTGCACGCAGGTGAGTCCGCCGGTGCAATCGCTGTCGCTGTCACAATCGCCTTGACCTTGACCACAGGGGCCGCAGTCACGGCAGAAGTTGCCGTGTCCAGCCGGCAGCGGGCAGTTGCCTCCGCCCCCGCCGCCCGCACCCACGCACACGTCGATGCCCGCACCAAAGCCGAACTGCGCGCCCACGTCTTGCACGCAAGTCAAACCCGCGGTGCAGTCCCTGTCGCTGTCACAGTCGCCTTGACCGTGGGTGCAGGGCGCGCAATCGCGGCAGAAATTGCCGTGCCCCGGCGGCAGCGGACAGCCACCCCCTCCCCCACCGCCGCTGTCCGGCAAAGCGATCGACCACACCCCGCGGCCCAGGGTCGACGCGATCAGCCGGTTGCGGCCGGGGTCGACCACTAGGTCTTGCACCGGGGCCTGGGGCAAGTTACTGCCGTACTCGCTCCATGTCTGTCCGCCATTGCGCGATAGATAAACCCCAGTGTCGAGTCCGGCGAAAATCAGGCGTTGTCCGGCCTGGCGATAGACCGCGACGGTGTTGGTCGGCGCATTGGGCAATCCGGCGCCGATGCTGTTCCAGGTGTGACCCCGATCTTGGGTTTCGAGCACCCGCTCGCCGCCAAAGCGGCTGATCGCAGCATAAGCCACCCGATCGTCCGCGGGATCGACCGCCAGTTGCCGCATCACCCGCGGCCAGCCGCTGAGGTTCTCGCGGGCCAGCCGCCAGGTAGCGCCGCCGTCCTCGCTGACCAGCAGCCGCTGGTCGTTGGTGGTGGCATAAACCGTCCGCGGGTTGGACGGCGCGATCACCAGCGCCCGCACCGCGGCGCGGCCGCCCGCGGTCAGATCCCCGCTCAAAGCCCGCCAGCTCGCGCCGGTGTTGGTGCTCTCGTAAATCCGGTGGGTGGCCCACAACAAGCGCGCGGGGTTTTGCGGATCGAACACGATCGGCGGCAAGAAACAATTGCGATCGGCCGCGTCGATGCCGTTGGCTGAAACCGTGAAAGTGAGGCCGCCGTCGGTTGAGCGATAGAGATTGGCCGTGCCCTGGAACTCGACGAACAGGGTGTTGGGCTGCGTCTGGCTGATCGCGGTGTAGCCGCCGTCGCCGCCAAAAACGCTGACCCACTCGCGTCCACCGCCGGTGCGCAGTTGGGTGCCGTTGTCTTGGGTTCCGCCCAAGAGCACGTCGGGCGCAGTGGGGTGAAGCGACAGCCCCGCATAGAGCTGGACGAGACCCAAGCCGTTGTTGCGCGAAACCCAGGAGTCCCCGCGATCTTCCGAACGGTAAACCCCGCCATCGGTCGCCACTACCAAGCGCCCGGCAGCATCGAATTCCAGGTCGTGCAGATCCACATGGGGTGGGGTCACATTGCTGAAACTCGCACCTCCATCCCGCGAACGCAGCAGCTGCACCCCGCCGACGAAAAACGTTTCAGGGTCTTGCGGATCCACCACCACGGTCGCGTTGTAGATGCCTTGCTCTCCTTGAAAATTGCCCACCCGGATCAAGGTCCAGTGATCGCCCCCGTCAGTGGAGCGGTAGATGCCAAACGTGGTGTCGCCGTCCGGAGAAAATCCCCCGTTCGACCCGCGGTTCGCGGCATTCGTCAAGATGGCATAGAGGCGACGCGGATCCCGCGGAGCGATCGCCAGCGAAATTCGGCCGAGGGTGCTGAAATCGAGCTCCGTCGTGATCTTGCGGAAGCTGGTGCCGCCGTCGGTCGAACGGTAGATGCCGTTTTGCGGATGGCCAAAGCCATCGCCAAAGCTGACGTAAATCCGCTGGGCGTCGCGCGGGTCCACGTCGACGTCACTGGCGGGTAGCTGGGGCAAACCGCGGCTCAGCCGTTCCCAGCTCACCCCGCCGTCAAGCGAGCGGAAAAGCCCCATCATGCCGCTCCGCTGCGCGTGCTCGCGCGCACCTTCGAAGCCATCCGCCGTGCCTCCAGCCCGAGACACGGCTGCCCACACCGCGTTCTGCGTCACTGCCAGCTCAGAAAACGTGCGTCCGGCAAAAGTATCCGCAGCCAGGACCTGCCAGGTCGACCCGCCGTCCGTGGACTTGTAGAGCCCAAGGCCATAGAGGCTGTGGAAGGCGTAGTTGGCTTCCCCCGAGCCAGCATAGATCACGTTTTCATCGCCCGGATCGAGGGCCAAGGCCCCGATCGCCAGGGTCGGCAGCCCATCGGTGCGCGGGCTCCAGGCTTCGCCGCCATTGTTCGAACGCCACACCCCAGCCGAAGCTCCCGCAAGGAAATAACGATCGGGCCGGGTTGGGCTGAGCGCTAAGGCGGAAACGCGACCGGTCATGCTGATGCCTTCGTCGAGCAGGGGTGCGGGCCCCAGCTCTTGCCAGGTCTGCGCCGGGGCGTCTGCGGCGGTGGCCACGCCGAGGGCAGCGAACAGCAGCCGGCTGAGGTGAAAACGGCAAGTAGTTCTGTGGCTCATCGCTCATCTCCTGCAGCGGACCAGAATTCGCTAGGCATGACCGTAAAGACCAGCTCGGCCATGGCGGCTGGGTCCGGGGCTTGCGGGTGGAGGTAGCGCAGGGCCCACCGCCCGCTCGCGGTGAGGTGAAAGGACGTGATCCCCACCGCATCCGTGCGGCTGTGCAAGAGCTCACCGCTCGGGCCCGTCGCTTCGACCAGCGCGTCTTTTTGCGCTATCCCCTGCCAGTAAATGCGCACCGGGAGATCACTGCCGGGACGGATCAGTAGGGGATTGGCCAGCGGCCGGATCTCGACTTTGCTTCCGACCTTGGCGGTCGCTGTCTCGGTCATCCGTTGGCGCAGCAAGAGCTGGTTTGCGGGGGCGGCTGCGGGACACTCGACGATCTTGCTCGCGCGGGTGATGCGCTGCCAGGCGTCGACTCGCCCTTTGGCGGCTGGTGGTCCCAACTCCAGGAGCAGGACGTAGCAACTCTCCGCGGGGGGGCGCAACTCGAAATGGCGCGAGGAAAGCGCCTGGGTTGCGGTCTCCGGGTCGACCCGGCGTTGCGCGCCGGGGGTCTTGAGGGTGATTTGGCCGACGTTGACCGCTTGCCAGGAGTCGCCCAACTCAGCAGGCAAAGACAAGCGCAGCACGTCGTGGCCCTGGCGCTTGAGTTGGAACAGTTCGACGCCTTCTTGCGCGTGTCCCGCCATGGCCCCAAAAGCTAAGAGCAGGATCCAGCTGAGCAAGACCTTGCTCGCGCGCAGCTTCGCATTTTTCCGTGGTCGCATGATGTCCTCCGCGACGTTGTCCCCCTACCGTCGTTGATTTTCCCACAGAAAGCAGACTGGCTTGCTTGCGCGGGACGAGTTGCCCGGCACAGGTTACTGCCCGGTCGCTGGTGGGGAGCGAGCAGCTGCACTCGCCAGGGCTTGTTGTAAAGTTGCACTCATGGCAGCACCGCCTCCCACCCACGAAACCCGTCCGTCCCTGTGGACTCGCGCGCTGGCGGTTTTTTTCCCGGTGCTGCTCGGCCCCTTGCAAGTGCTGCTGGTCGGCCCTTACACCCTCTACCGGGCGAATTCCGCCGAATTCAGCGCCCCGTTTTCCGCGCTCATCGGCTTGGGACTGATCTCCCTGGCGACGATCACCGCGGTCCTCACCCTCGTGGGAATCTGCTTGCGCGGCCGGCTCTTCCAGTCTTATCTGGCGATGCTGTTCGCGTTCGGGCTGGTGGTCTGGCTCCAGGGCAATCTGTTGCGCGCTGACTACGGCCTCTTGGACGGCCAAGACCTCGACTTCAGCCGTCATGCTGGACGCTCCCCTTACGAACTGGCGCTGTGGATCGGGCTGCCGCTCCTCGCGCTCCTGCTGGCACCGCGGGTGGCTCAGATCGCCCCGTTTTTCAGTCAGGTGCTGGTCCTTCTCCAGCTCGCCTGGGTGCTGCTATCGGCGGGGATCCACCCCAGCAAGCACAGCGAAGAACCCCAATGGCGGGTGCCACCCGCCGAGATCTATCAGCTATCCCAAAAGCAAAACGTCATCCACTTCGTTTTTGACGCCTTCCAGTCCGACGTCTTTCGCGAGTTGATCGAGCAAGAACCCGACCTCGCGGCCAGCCTCGAGGGTTTCACTTTCTTCGCGGACCATGCGGGCGCTTTTCCCACCACGGCGATGAGCATACCCGCCATGTTGAGCGGCGAGACCTACCGCAATGAGCAGCCGATGATCGACGCCACTGCCGACCTGCTCGCTCGGCAGTCGATCTTTCAGACCTTTTCGCAGCACGGTTTCGAAATCGACATGATCACGATTTTGGGCCGCTTCATGCAAGGTCCGATCACCCACCGCTTCTTGCTGCCCAAGCCCTACGTCAGCTACGACTTGTACCGGCGTTTCACCGCGGGCTACCTGCTCGACGTCGCCTGGTTCCGCCACGCACCCCACGCGCTCAAGCCATGGATTTACAACCACCAGCAGTGGCGGGTCCAGACCTGGCTGACCGCGGAAGATCGGGCCTTCCATGCGGCCAATGGCATGGCGTTTCTCCGTGAATTCACGGCGCAGCTGGAAGTCAGCCGCGAGCCGCCGGTGGTCAAGCACATCCACGTCGGCCTGCCCCACTTCCCCGCAGTGCTCGACCGCAACTGTCGCTTCGTCGGCCTCTTGCCCCACAACCGCGAAAGCTTCCTCGGCCAGGCTCACTGCGCGCTGGAGTTGCTGCGCGAATTTCTCGCAAAGCTGCGCGCGCTAAAGCAATACGATCAGAGTTTGATCGTGGTCACTTCGGATCATGGGACCGCACTCCGTCCGCGCGGCTACCGTCCGGCAGGTGACCGCGCTGACCTGGCACCGATCGTGAGCAGCGCCATGGCCTTGCTCTTGATCAAACCGCCCGGCGCGCACGGCCGCCTCGCGATCTCGTCCGCGCCGACCACGATCACCGATCTGCCCGCGACCCTGTTCGACGTCCTCGGTCTCAGCCACAATTTCCCGGGCGAACCCGCGCTGCGGCTGGCACCTGAAGCGCCGCGCCGGCGGACCTATGGCTATTACCGTTGGCAGCAAGAAAACTGGCAGAAGCCGTACTTTGAAGTCCTGCAGCTGTTCTCCCTCGCCGGTCCGATCCTTGACGAAGCTGCCTGGCATTTCGATCGGGCTCTGTTCAGCCCAGAGCTCGACCTCGCGACCGCCCGGATCGACTTGGGCAACCGCGAGGAAAACCATCACCTGGGGATCGGCTGGGGCAGCAATGAAGTGGAACCCGACGGCACGACTTTCGCTTGGGCCATGGGACGAGCCGCCACGGTGTTCGTGTCCCTGCCAGGACCTCGACCGTGGCGCCTGACCGCCCGCTGCGCTACTCTGCTGGAAAACGCTCCGCAGACGGTCGAGGTCTGGGTGGATTCCCGCTTCGCGGGTCAGTTCCAGTTCGCCCACCACGACAACCAATTGCGCGAGTACCTCGTCACCTTGCCCCCGGATCCCGCCCGGCCCCGGATCAGCACCCTCGAATTTCGCTTTGCCCAACACCTCTCGCTTGCGGAGCCAGAAAATCAGCGTCCGCTCGCCGTCCGTTGCGATGACCTGGCGCTGGAGCCCCAATGACTCCTTGACCGTTTGCCCTGAAGATTCCTGGCACGGCTTGCGCGAAACGGTTAGACTTTGCGTCGGTCTCGAGTTGGTTTCTATGTCGTTCCTACGCTTGGTGATCCACTGGCTAGCCGTCATCCTCCTGCTGCTCTGCGCTGCAGGGGTAGGGGCATGGACTTACCTCACCGAACGACCAGCCCCGGAGTCCCGGAAGCCTCCCGCGGTCGTGCCCGCATCGGCCGAACAGGCCGTGATCTTCATCATCGATGGCTTCCATCCCCGCCATGCTTTCGACCCGGCGGTGATGCCGAACTTGACGCACCTGGCAGCCGAAGGTGCGGCCGGCATTGCCGCGACCGGACCCTACAGCTTGAGCACCCCATGCGTCTTCCACTTGGCGACTGGACGTCCTGGGACGTTGCGCCAAGCGCTGCGCGACTTCCATCCGCCCGAAGTGTTGGGGCCTTCTTTACCGAGCCTTACCATGGCCGGCGGTCGTCGCGTTGCCCTGGCGGGTTCTTCTTGGCCCAAGATGTTCGGCTGGACCACCGCTCCATCCGATCGCCTGGACTTACCTTTTGCCGGGCTCACGCTCGACGCTCGACTGCAGGCTCAAGATCGGCAAGTCGTCGAATTCGTGCTCGTCCGCATCGGTGATCCGCGCTACGGCCTGCTGGTTGCGCACACGGTGAGCACCGATGCCGTGGGCCACCTGGTGACCCCGAGTGGTGCTGCTTACCGCACGAGCTTGGCGTTTCAAGATCAGCTGCTCGGCGAACTGCTCGACCGTATCCGCACCAGCACGTTGCCCATCGTTTTACTGGTCACCGGCGACCACAGCCTGGCCGCGCGCGGCGGACATGGGGGCGGCGAAGAAGAAGCTCGGCGTCCACCGTTCGTTTTCTGGGGCGCAGGGATCCGGGCGGGCGTCCGCCAAGACCTCCCCCAAGCGGCCATTCCCACAACCTTGGGCGTGCTGCTCGGCTTCCCCCTACTCGAAGTTTCAGAACAACCACCGGCCACGGCCCTGCTCAGCCTCTCGCCCGAGCAGGCGCAGGCCGTGCACACGGCTTATTTCACGGCCAAACGCCACGTCGCAGGCCTCGAACCGGTGGTAGCCGTCGCCCACGAAGCCGCGGAGAATCAGCGCCTCAATCAGCGACTTTTCGGCCCGCCCACCCCGCGCACGAGCGGCCGGCTGCTCACCGCAGTGCTGACCGCAGCAGCGCTCCTCCTCGCCCTGGCCGGGGTCTGGCGCGCGCAGGTGCAAGGTGGCTCACCCACCTTGACCTTTCCCCTCCTTGCCGGCATCACGCTCGCGCCTTGGATCTTGTTGTTGGTCTCCGCGTCCTTCTTCCTGCAGCTGCGCGCCGCTGGCCATTTGGGCCTGGCCTCGCGACCCCTGGCCCTCGTCCTCGGATTGCTCGCCTGCGGGCTCGGCATCTTGCTCTGGCGTCTTGTTCTGCGCACTCAAGCTGACCTGGAAATCTGGGTTCCGGCGCTCGTTGCCACCGCGACCGGAGTGCTGACCCTACCCCTCCTCGCCAACGCGTGGGTGCGCCCGGATGCCCTCTATTTGGGCGGGCTGGCCGGCCTAGCGCTCGCGGTCTTGTGGCAGGCGCGGCAACAAGTCATCACCTACCCGCTGCTCGGCCTGGCGCTTTTCACTGCCCTGCTCTTCCCGGCAGCACCCGAGCTCGCCCTGGGTTGTGCCAGCCTGACCGTCCTGGGGCTCATCTACTTCTTGCTGCGCCGTTCTTCTCCCCTTCTATCCGGTCGCTTTGGCTTGCTGGTCATGGTCTTCGCAGCCGCCTGGGCGTGGCGGTTGCTGGGCGGCCCCACCTTCGCGGGCATCACCCTCGGCGGCTGGCTTGGCACCCTCATCGCTGGCCTCCGCACCCGCGAGCCCAGGTCCGCCAGCATCCAGCTGATCGGTGGGGCGGCCGCCCTCTTCCTGGTGTTGGCGGACACCCCGCTCTTCGCTCTCGCGTTTCTCGGGGCCGCAGCCTTGGCGCTCCTTTTAGTGAACCGGCGTCCGCCTGAAGAGCTGCGCCCGACGCACTTGGCCCTGATCGTCTTGGCTGCGGTTTTGGCTCGGGTCGGGCTCGTCTATCTGCTCGGCGATGCTTACACTCTGGGCAACGTGCGCACTGGGGCTGGGTTCCGGCTGACCGCAAGCGGCTTCTCGCCGGTTTTCACCACGCTGCTGCTGGTGATCAAGTTCACCTTGCCGTGGCTCCTGCTCCTCGCAGCCCTGCTGCCCTGTTTGGCCGCGGCTGGCACCTCCGGACCTCGCACCCCTCGACCTGGCTTCGCCTCGCTCGGACTGGCGCAGACCCTCCACCTCTTGACCTTGGCCTACACGGCCCGCTTTGCCGCTCTTGCCGCCCTGGTCGACCCCTTCCGCCTGCTGCCCAATGGCATGCGCGGTTTGCTCGGGGTCTTTGCTTTGACGCTGGGCGAATGGATCTGCTTTGTCCTCGCTGGCGCATTGATCTGGGTCGGCCGCTACCAGCTTCAACCCTCGCCCCAGCAAGCCCTCGACGACCAGCAAATTCTGCGGGTTGACCAAGCTGGCCCGTCGCTGAACGCATGACTCCTGCCTGCGCTACAATCCCGAGTTGGAGAGTGGACTGCTTTGCGGCTGAATGACCTGGATACCCCCGGCGGAGGAAAAGCGATGGCTGTCTCGACGGTGCCTGATTCGACGGTGGATACCTCTTGCCCCCTTGATTGCCCTGACTCGTGCAGCCTCGCAGTCACGGTCAAAGACGGCCGCGTGACCAAGATCACGGGTTCCGCGCGCAATTCCTTGACCCGCGGCTTCATCTGCTCGAAGGTACGGAATTTCCCCCGTCACCTCTATGGCGAAGAGCGGCTCACGCAACCCCTCCTCCGCAGTGGCGCCAAAGGCACCGCTCAATTCTCCCCCCTCGACTGGGATGCCGCGCTCGACCTCTTAGCTGAGCGCTTGCGTGACACCGCCGCACAGCACGGCGGTGAAGCCATTCTCCCGCTCTACTACGGGGGGTCCAACGGCTACCTCACCCAAGACGCTGCAGATACCCGCTTGTTTTATCGGCTGGGTGCTTCCCGGCTGGCGCGCACGGTGTGCGCAGCGCCGACCCGCAGCGCTGCGAACGGCCTCTATGGCCTGATGGCGGGAGTCGCGCTCGAAGACTACGTGCATGCTCGGTTGATCGTGGTCTGGGGTGCCAATCCCTCCAGTTCAGGGATCCACCTGGTCCCGATCATCCAGGAAGCCCAAGCGCGCGGGGCCAAATTGGTCGTGGTCGATCCCCGGCAAACTCCGCTGGCCAAAAAAGCAGACCTGCACTTGGCGCTCCGTCCGGGCACAGATCTGGCGGTCGCCCTGGCGGTCCACGGCTGGTTGTTTGCAAATGGTGCGGCAGACCGCGCTTTCCTCAGCGCCCACACCTTGGGGGCAGACGAACTCGCGCGGCGCTCCCTCCCTTGGACCTGCGAACGCGCAGCGCAAGTGGCGGGAATTGCCGCCGCTGACCTTTTGACCTTGGCCCGTCTCTACGCGGAATCCTCACCCGCGGTGATCCGTTGTGGCTGGGGTCAGGAGCGCAACCGCAATGGCGGTTCAGCCACCGCAGCCATCCTCGCCTTGCCCGCGGTCGCCGGCAAGTTTGGCCAGCGCGGCGGCGGCTACACCATGAGCAACTCGGGCGCTTGGACGATCAGCTCCAAGCACCTCGTGGGCGAGCCCACACCGTCCACGCGGCTGGTCAACATGAACCGGGTGGGCGCCCTGCTGCTCGCGGAAGCCGAGCCACCGGTCAAACTGCTGTTCGTTTACAACTGCAATCCCCTCATGACCTTGCCGCAGCAAGAAAAAGTGCGCGCTGGACTCGAACGCGAGGACCTCTTCACCGTGGTTTACGATCAGGTCAAAACCGACACGGCTCGTTACGCTGACTTGTTGCTGCCCGCCACGACTTTCCTCGAACATCACGAACTCAGCCGCGGCTACGGCGCCCTGGTGCTCCACGATTCCCCGCCGGTCATTCCGCCTTGGGGTGCCGCCCGCCCCAACTACCAGGTCTTTGACGAATTGGCCCGGCGTCTCGGCTTGGTGCGCCCAGGGGAAGTCACGACTCCCGCGGAGTGGGTTTCCGGCCTGCTCGCGAGCAGCGGCCGCGGCGCCGAGCTGCGCGCCGACCTCGACGCGGTGGGGATCGCGGCGCCGACGTGTGGCCGCCATCCGGTCCAGTTCGTCGACGTGTTTCCCGGCACCCCTGATCGCAAAGTCCACCTGGTCCCCCCGGATCTGGACGCCGAAGCTCCCCAGGGGCTTTACGCCTACCTGGAGGATCCCGGCACCGCGGCGTATCCCCTGGCCTTGATCTCACCCGCGATGGCAAGAACCATCAGCTCGACTTTTGGTCAGCTGCATCGCGAGCAAGTCGCGCTCGAAATCCACCCGCAAGACGCCGCGGTGCGCCAGCTCCAGAACGGAGAGGCGGTGCGGGTGTGGAACGAAATAGGTGAAGTCCACTGCCATGTCCGGATCAGCAAGGAACTCCGCCCGGGGGTCGTGATGCTGCCCAAGGGCTTGTGGATTCACCACACGCTCAACGGAAAAACCGCCAATGCACTCGCTCCCGACAGCCTGACCGACCTCGCAGGCGGTGCCTGCTTCAACGATGCACGCGTTGAAGTCGCGCGGCTCTTCTAAGTAACTCCCTGTTTTACCGCCCGATGAACGCCCCAATAACGCCCAACTCGCCCTGACGACAACTGCCGTTAGGGCAATTCTG
>CAZCOV010000070.1:10842-19946 GCA_964499975.1 uncultured Thermoanaerobaculia bacterium | reverse complement strand
GGGCTAGCACGTAGGGTGGGCGCCAGCCCACCGTTCCTCCGCTCCCGGTGGGCTGGCGCCCACCCTACTCCGAACGGGGCTGCGTGGAGTGCGGGTCAGCTGGCGAGGATCCGCGCGATCTGATCCTGGTGCTCGCGGGTGTGGACCGCTAGCGCGAGCGCAAACGCCTTCCAGTCGATCGCAGCGATCCACTCGTAGTTTGGGCGCGCTAACGGTTGGTCGGTGCCGGCTTGAGCCTGGGCTTTGATCACCATCACGAGCGGTACGCGCGCGTCCAGCGGGGTGCTGTCCGTGCCCTCGGCGAGGGCCGCAAGAAACTCGCGGTGGACGTCCTTCAAGGCGGCAACCTGAGCAGGCCAGGACAGGGCGAAGGGGTCTTCAGAGATCAGCCCGGCGGGGATCGCCTCATCCACGTCCACGGATTCCCCCCCGAGTACCGCGCGCAGCTGGTCGATCGCAAGCCGGTGGCTGACCCGCAGATGGTCGACCACCTCTTGCACCGACCACTTGCCCGCTGCTGGCCGTTGCCGCACCACCGTCTCCGGCAGCGCGTCGATTTGCCCTTCGAGCTGGGTCAGGGCAGTGCGGACTCGCGCGGCCAGGTCGCTGACCGCGGCGTCCGTGCCTTTGCGCCGCAAATAGGCGAGCGCACGTTCTTGTTCAGGGGCGAGTTCCATCGGCGTCCTCCACGGCCAGCCCTGGCTGGCACCCAATCCGAACCCATCCTAGCACGCGAACTCCGCGCGGCTTGGAGCTGGCCCGTCGGGGAATCTCAGCGCCCACAGCCCTGCGCGAAGAACCGTCCCGCCGTCTCATTCTTGCGGCAGGAAATAGAACGCGCTCCCTTTTTGCATTAGCATGGGCTCATGCGCCCGGTGTTCGCCGACCCCAAGACCGACTTCGTTTTCAAACGCATCTTTGGCGTCGAGGTCCACAAGCACCTCCTGATCGAGCTGTTGAACGCCTTGCTCGAACTCGACGCTGCGCACCGGATCGTCGACCTCAAGTACTTGTCAGCCGAACAACACGTTCCGGTCGAGGAACTCAAGCTGTCGCTGGTCGACGTCAAATGCCTGGACCAGCAAGGCCGTCAGTACGTGGTGGAGATGCAGGTTTTAAACGTCGAAGGCTTCGAGAAGCGGATCGTGTACAACGCCGCCAAAGCCTACGTGACGCAGCTGCGCACGGGTGAGGACTATCCGCAGCTGAACGACGTGGTCGGAGTGACGATCTGCGACTTTCTGCTCTGGCCGGAGCCGCCGCAAGCGGGAGGTCCGCCGGTGCCGATGCTGAGTCGCTGGCGGATGCAAGAGCAGCACGGTGGCGCGCAAGCGCTGTCGCAAGTTCAGTTTGTGTTCCTGGAACTGCCCAAGTACGGAGGCGGGCCTGAGCCGTCCGGGTTGATCGAGCGCTGGGCGTACTTTTTCCGGGAAGCAGAGAACCTGGCGATGGTGCCCGCAGCGCTGGCATCGACTCCATTTCGGGAGGCGCTGGAAGTGGCGCGGATGGCGAACTTCAGCGCTCCCGAGCTGGAGCTCTACGACCAGGCGAAAATTGCGGAGCAAGACGCGCGGGGTGCCTTGAGCCTGGCCGCGCGTCAGGGCCGTGAGGAAGGCAGAGCAGAAGGCAGGGCGGAAGGACGCGAGGAAGGTTTGGCCGAAGGGCTCCAGCGGGCGATTCTTGCATTGTGTGCAGCCTTCAAGGTCGAGCTGGATGCAGCGCAAAAAGCTGCTCTGGGGTCCATGAGTGTGGCCGAACTCGAAGCCCTGCAGGAACGCTTGCTCCGCGATCGCACCTGGAACTGACGCCCGCCAGCTCGCGGCCCAGTCTCGCGGCCCACACGTCTCGCGGACCGCACATCGTCTCACGAACTCAACCACATTCTCGGGCCGTCTTAGCCGTCTTAGAAAACGCTGCTCGACCAGCCCGCCAGGTTCCCGGTCTCGAAACCATCCGCGAAGAAGGTGTTGCCCCCGGCTTTGCGCACGGTGAAAGTGTCGGCCAAATCCCCGGTGCTGCTCACAAAGGTGGCGTTGAGGACGCGCCCGTTGACCTCTAGGACCAGCGAGCCGAGCTGGTCGAGCGCGATGAACATCGCCGGATGGTCGAGCAGTCCCGGGCTGACTTGACCCGAACTGCCGGCGACCACGTAGACCGCGCCTTCGTGGGGAGCCGGACCCGCCGTGGGTTTGCCATAAGCACCGTCGCCCGACAGACGGCCATCGCCCGCGTCGAGGATCATGCCCGGCGTCAGGGTGGCGGCCGGTCCATAGTGGCTGTCGAGCAGGTAGCTCCGCTCATACGAATGGCTGTGGCCGGTGAGCACCAAATCCACGCCGTAGCCTTCGAGGATCGGCAGCGCGTTTTGCCGCATCTCGATCAGCTGCGCTTCGACGTCCGAGTTGTGCGAACCGCGGCTGTAGGGGGGATGGTGCCAGAAAGCAATCACCCAGTCGGCGCTGGTGGCGGCGAGATCGTCTTCCAACCAGGTGAGCATCGCGCCGCTCGGGGAACGGTCGGTTTCATGCGATTCGAGGCTCACAAAGTGGATGTTGCCGTAGTCGAACGAGTAATACGCCTCGGTGCCAGAAGCCACACCGCCGGCCTGCCCAGCGGTGGGCAAGGTGAAAATGTCGTAGTAGGGCCCGGTCTGGGTGGCTGAATCCGCGGAAATGCCGTCGTGGTTGCCCAAAGTCGGCCATAAAACCGCTTGGCGCAGTTCCCGCGGGTACATGGCAAAAACCGCTGCCTGGTATTCAGCGTCGGTGCCTTCGAGGTAAGCGTTGTCGCCGAGCATCAGCCACAAGTCAGTGGGCCGGCTGCCGGTAAAAGCATAGTAGGCGTCGCGCACGGCCAGGGCATTGGCACTGGCCGTCCCAGAATCGCCGAGGACCCAGAGGCGGGTGGGTTTGGCACTGCCGATCGGCGGCGCCGTGACGAAAAAGTGTTCGGTGTCGCCGCCGGCGAGGGTTTGGGTCGGCGTTCCCACCGCATAGTAGTAGGTGGTGTTGGGCAGCAATCCCACGAGCTCTACGGCGTGTTCGGTGGTGAGCGTCGGGTCTTCGACGACCGAGTCAAGGTGGTCCGGGCTCGGTCCATGGCAGACCCGGCCGGACGTGCTGACGTCGGTGCGCCAGCGGATGACCACGCTGGTCGCGGTTCCGAGCTGCAGGTAGGGGCCGCGGGTGAGGGTTGCAGTGACCGCGGTCCGCCCGGGCTTGGGCGCCGGACGGCCCGGGGCTGGTGCGGTGGGTACCGCGGCGGAGAAAGCCGCGCACGCGGAATCGGGTCCAGCGACCACTGGGCGCGCGGCGAGATCGACGGCGAGGCGCTGCAGCGAACGCAGGGGCCCCAGCCGGGCCATGCCCGTTTCCAGACGCGCTGCAGCTTGGGCCGGGCAGCCAGCCGCTTGAAGCGCGTTGGCCAGTTCGAGGTAGAGCTCCGGCGCGGGGTGCGCCGCCCAGCGGAGGGCTTGGTCGAAGTCGCGCGCGGCGGCCATGGGCTGTCCCTGAGTGCGGTAGGTGCGCGCGCGCAGCACCAGCGCCAGCAAGTGATCAGGCCGGCGGCGCAAGACCCGCGCCAGAAACGCTTGGGCTGCTGCAGGCTCGTCCTGCGCGAGGAGCAACTGGGCACGGGCCAGGTCAATGCGCTGGGGATCACCCCCCAAAGCCGCAGCGCGCGCTAGGTCGTCCCACGCAGCCAGCCACGCCCCCTGCTGCTGATGCAGCTGGCCCCGACGGAGATAGAGCGCCGGGGTCCGCGGGCCAGCCGCCAGCAAGGCTTCGACCTGTCGGAGCTGATCCGCCACCCCCGGGTGCGCCAGACTGCTCGCAGCTCCCCCCAGCCCAAGCCCTACCAACACAAGCCAGGTCGACGCTTTCCTGCGCCGAGTCATCGGCGGATGTTGGCGCGGCTTCATGGTGCGATTTTAGCGCGGTTTTACGGCTATTTTGCCGTGACTTGACCGCGATCTTTAGTCACGTTTTTATTGCTGCGTCGACTCTTAGCACTTATGACACAATCCATAGCTTGGTGCAATCCCGCCTGGGCAACGACTTGGTGCAAACGACTTGATGCAATACTCCGCCACCCCAACTCTGCTGGTCGTCGACGATCAGGAATGGAACCGCGAGCTCTTTTTGCGCCGGCTCGAGCGCAGCGGTTTGCGCATCCTGGTCGCAGCGGACGGCCACGAAGCCTTGCGTTTGATCGAGCAAGAAACGATCGACCTCGTCATCCTCGACATCATGATGCCCGGCCTGAGCGGCATCGAGGTGCTCAAGATCCTGCGGCGCAGCTTCCCTTCGTCCGAGCTGCCGGTGATCATGGCCACCGCCAAGGATCAAAGCGAGGACATCGTGGAAGCGCTCGAGACCGGCGCCAACGATTATGTGACCAAGCCCCTGGATTTTCCCGTGCTCCTGGCGCGGATCCAAACCCAGCTCCGCTTGCGCACCCCCAAGCGCAGCGCTGACCCCAACAACGCCGACCTGGTGACCTATCTCGGGGCGATCCGTCCGGGCATGGTGCTGATGGGCAAGTATCAGCTCGAAGATCCGCTCGGGGCCGGCAACTTCGGGGCGGTTTACCGGGCCACTCACCTCGGGTTGCAGCATCGCGTCGCGGTCAAGCTGCTGCAGACCACCCACGACGAGCAGAGTGCGCTCGCGCGCTTCCAGCAAGAAGGGATCTCTGCTTTTCATCTGCGCCATCCCAACGCGGTCGGGGTCCTCGATTTCAGCGTCACGCCCGGCGGCCTGGCTTTTCTCGTGATGGAGCTGCTGGAGGGGCACTCCTTGGAACGCGAGCTGCAGGAAAAAGGGCGGCTGTCACCCCGCCGCTGTGGCGAGATCGTGCTGCCGATTTGCGATGTTTTGGCGGAAGCCCACGCGCTCGGGATCGTCCACCGCGACGTCAAACCCGCCAACATTTTCCTCCACGCGACCCACCGGGGTGAGGTGGTCAAGGTGCTCGATTTTGGCATCGCCAAGTGGATCGGCGACACCGCCCTGGAGAAGAACTTGACCCTCGACAACCAGGTGATCGGGACCCCGGTCTACATGGCACCGGAGCGGATCGGCAACAAACCCTATGATGGCCGCGCCGACGTTTACAGCCTCGGGGTGATGCTCTACCAGATGCTGGCCGGGCGCCCTCCGTTCCAGTCATCCGACAACGAGATCATGGTGGTCGCGATCCAACACTTGACGGTCGAGCCCGAATCTCTGGGGCGCTTGCGGCCCGAGCTGCCCCCACCGCTCGAAACCCTGGTGATGCAGACCCTGATTAAGGACTACCAGGCCCGGCCCACGGTGCTTGAGCTAGCTCGCAAGCTGGCCCGCATCCTCGACCTGGAGTTGCCCGCGCGGCTGCGCCAGGAAGACGACGCGGCCGCCCCCAAGATCCGCGTGCAGATCCGCCGCGAACCCAGTCCGCTGCCTGACGCGGCCCGGCCTGACGCGGCCCGGCCTGACGCGGCCCGGCCTGACGCGGCCCGGCCTGACGCGGCCCGGCCTGGCGCGGCCCGGCCTGGCGCGGCCCGGCCGACCGGCGGTTTCTCGGTGCCAGCTTACGGACCGCACGAGAACGTGGTGATCGAGCCGATGTCGCGGATTCGTCAGATCACGGCCGCGCACATGATCTACTCCAAGGCCACGTCAGCCCATGTCACCACCGTGTTCCACCTCGACTTGTCGCGGATTGCGCGCATCCGGCAGCGCGCCAAAGACAAGTTCCAGCGCGACACCGGCACCAAGCTGACTTTCATGCCCTTTGTTTTTCGCGCGGTGAGTGCGGCGCTGCGCAAGTACCCCCAGCTCAACGCGGCGATCGACGGCACCAATGTCGTCTATAAAAAGGACATCAACCTCGGCATGGCCGTAGCGATGGACCGCGGGCTGATCGTCCCGGTGTTGCGCCGCGCTGACGAGCTCAGCTTGGTCGGTCTGGCCAAGGCCGCCAACGACCTGGCAGACCGCGCGCGCAGCAAGAAGCTGCAGCCCGAAGAAACCCAGGGAGGCACCTTCACCATCACCAATCCCGGGGTTTTCGGCAGCCTGTTCGGCACGCCGATCATCAACCAGCCGCAAGTCGCGATCCTGGGCGTCGGCACCATCGAAAAGCGTCCGGTCGTGGTCACGGCAGACGACGGCGAAGATGTCTTGGCGATTCGCACCATGAGCTACTTCGCGCTGACGTTTGACCATCGCCTGATCGATGGCGCCGACGCGGACTACTTCATGCTCGCGGTCAAGGCCAGCCTGGAAACCGACGACTGGGGCGAGCTCAAGCTCTACTTGTGAGGCGCTCGTGAAATGATTCAACCAGCGCAAGTTTGCGCTGGGTCGGGGGTTTCAAGGAATGAACCGGAACCTGCGGATGAGCCGCAGCCGGCGCTAACCCAAACTCAACTCGAGAGAGAGGAAAAAGATGCGACGCAATTCCATTCTCTGGCTTGCTGCCGCCTCGTTGGTCTTACTCCCGCTATTTGCACTGGCCCAGGGTCCTGGACCGGAAGCCGGCGGTTTCTTTGCGGCTCGTGGTCCGGGCCAGCGCGGTCCGGGCGGTCCTGGTGGTGGACCGGGCGGCGGTCCGGGTGGGGGGGATCGCGGCGGTCGCGCCTTGCGGCATTTTCTCCCCCCGCCTGGCTACTTGCAGCTCACCGCTGAACAGCTGACCGCGGTCCGCACCTTGTTGCAGTCCCTGCGCGACGACCTCGAACCGCTCAAAGACCAAGGCCAGGACTTGCGCCAGCAGCTGCGCGCAGCCCTCGACAGCGCCACTCCCAATGCCGCCCAGATCGGCCAGCTGATGATCAGCCTCAAGGGTTTGCGCGAGCAGACCAGGGCACTCTTCACCTCCTACGAAAGCCAGTTTGCCGCCCTTTTGACCGAAGAGCAACGGCTCAAGTGGGAACACTTCCGCGAGCTGCGTGCGCTCCAACGCGAGCATCGTCCCGGGGGCGACGATGAAGGTGAAGAGGGGGAAAGCGAACTGCCCTGAACCGCTGACCCGTCTTGACCCTCAAACCCGGCTGTCCGCCGGGTTTTTTTGTTTGAGGCCCAACCCGCAGCGAGGATTGGAAAGATCTGCTTGGACTCATGCTGCTAGGTCAGATAAGGTTGAGCCCAGGTTCACCCCGTGGGTTGAACTTGGAAGCGATGTTGACGGGATGTTGATGTTATTGTTGATGTTATTGGTGTGCCAATCGTACCAAGGAGCTTTTTTCACTTGCGATCAAAGGAGAAGCGTATGCAGCGAGGATGGACGATCAGCGGTCTAACCCTGGGTCTTCTCTTAGCCTGGACGGTGACCGCGGCCCCTGTCCCAGAAGAGCCCAGCGCAACGAAAATCGAAGCGCAAAACGCCACGACAATCGTCGCCCTCGAGGCGCGCATTGCCGAGCTCGAAGCGCAGAATCAAGCGATCTTGCAAGCGCTGCAACAGCTGCAACAACAGCTGGCAGCAACGGGTAGTGCGGCGTCTTCGGTGGCCGCCGCGAGCCAGCCAGCGGGTGCGCCGCAAGTGGTCCACGCGGTGCAGCGTAGCGCCGCCACCACCCGCCTGGCCCAGGCGGGACCCGCAGCGCCGAGCCCATCGCCTGCGGCCAAGAGCGAACCGTTCAAAGACATCCAGGTGGGGCAAAGCCGCCTGAGCTTTTATGGTTTTCTGCGCCTCGACGCGATTTACGACGACTCGCGTCCGGACTCGCTCCAATCGCCCCTGTTCATCCTGTCCGAAGGCCCGGGCGCCGAGGATGAAGACAGCTTCAACTTCCATCCCCGCCTCACCCGTTTTGGCATGAACTATGACGGTCCCAAGCTCGGCGGCGATGGCGCCAAGCTGGGGGGAAAAATCGAGATCGACATGCAAAATGGGGGGCGTGAATCTCGCCAGCAGCTGCGCCTCCGTCATGGCTACATGACCCTCGACTGGGGTAAAACCACGCTCCTTTTGGGGCAAACTTGGGACCTTTTCTCTCCGCTTTACCCCACGGTCAACGCCGATACCTTGATGTGGAATGCGGGTAATCTGGGCGATCGCCGTCCGCAGATGAACGTGCGCACTGCCATCAAGGGCGATGGCGGGGAGTTTAATTTCCATTTTGGTCTCGGGTTGACCGGCGCGATCACCGGCCAGGACACGGATCGCGACGGCGTCCGCGATGGTGACGACGCCGTCCTGCCCAACCTGCAGTCGCGCATCGGCTACGCGCGTTCGGGAGACAAGGGCAGTTTCAGCGCTGGCCTTTCCGGCCACTTCGGTCGTGAGGAGTTCAAAGACGCCTTGCGGCACAAGCAACGTTACGACAGCCACTCACTCAACCTCGACTGGAAAGTGGTGTACCAGCGCCTGACCTTCCAAGGCGAACTGTGGAACGGCGAAAACCTGCCCGATTTCCGCGGCGGCATTGCCCAGGGGGTCAACGCCCAGGGCAAAGAAATCGAGAGTTCGGGTGGCTGGCTCGAGTTAGGGCTGCGCGCCAACGACAGCTACTCAGGCTACCTCGGTTACTCCGTCGACGACCCGCAAGACGCCGATCTCGGCGTGGGCGGCCGGACCCACAACAGCAGCTGGTATTGGGCCAACCGTTTCAACTTCGGTCGTCCCTTCCAAATCGGCGTCGACTACTTGCGCTGGACCACCGAGTACAAAGGGCAAGGCGACGGCACGGACAACCGCGTCAACTTGTTCTTGATTTACAACTTCTGAGCGGCGCGCAGCACCTGCGGCCAGCAGTAGCAGCTATGATCGAAGAGCTTAAGTTGTCAAATTTCCGCAGCCTGGGTGCTGAGGTCACTTTTCGCTTGGGCCGACTCGTCGCGCTCGTGGGACCCAATGGGGCGGGTAAGAGCAGCGTGATCGACGCACTGCGGCTGGTCGCTGATGCTGCCCGAATCGGACTCCCGGGAGCCCTCGCCGCGCGGCACGGGATCGACTCGGTCAGACGCTGGAGTGCTGGGCATCCGTTCAACCTGGCGATTACTTTGCGACTGCGTTTGCCCAGGGGTCGGGCATCCTACTACATTGAGTTGATGGGCGCGCGAGACGAGGACTATGAGGTGAAGGCCGAAGAGGCCGAGGTATTCTGGAACGACGAGCGG
>CAZCOV010000070.1:0-10832 GCA_964499975.1 uncultured Thermoanaerobaculia bacterium | reverse complement strand
CCGCCAGGGATGAGCCCTTCAACTGGTGGGTGGCGACCCCCGCTTTGCTCCCCTGGTCGAGGCGCTGCAGCGCATGGAGGTTTACTCGATTTTTCCCGACGCGATGCGCCGGCCGCAAAAACCTGACTCGGTGAAGCCCATGGACCGGCACGGCTCCAATTGGGCATCGATCCTCCAAGAGCAGCCTGAGGAAACCTGGAAACCCGGTCTGGTTGAAGTGCTCGGGAAGTTGAACGGCGGCGACATTGAAGACATCGAGATCAAGAGTGCTGCGGGATTTCCGATCGCCCAGTTTCTCCATGCGAGCGAACCCTTACCCCAAAACTCGAAGCGACGCCGGAAGTGGTTTAACGCCGACCAGGAATCGGATGGGACGCTCCGCGTAGCAGGCATCATGACTGCACTCTTGCAGCAGCCACCGCTGCCGGTGATCGGCATTGAAGAACCAGAGCTGACGGTCCATCCTGGAGCGTTCGGCCTGCTCTGCGACTATCTGCGCGCAGCTAGCCAGCGTAGCCAGGTCATCGTGACCACGCATAGCCCCGAGTTGCTCGACCGCTTCGATACCGAAGAAGTGCGCGTCGTCAGTCGCCAGAACGGCACAACTCAGGTGACACCCATGGCAGATTCACAACGGGAAATCGTCCGTAGTGGGTTGCGCAGTTTGGGGGAAATTTTCCGCTCGGAGGGTCTCGAGCCGCAGCTCAATCTGAAGCCCGGGTCGGGGTGAAGCTCATTCTAGGATCGCAGCTTTGAGTCCGATCAGCACGGTGCCGAGCTTGGGAATGCGGCCGCTGATTTGCACGGGCAAGCGGTTTTCGCGCTCGACCTGGATCTCGACCGCCCCCTCGAGGCCGAGGAACTCGAAAGCTTCCTTGGCCTCGTTGCTGGTGGGTTTAGGTTCGACCAGGACTTTCCACACGGGGACGGCGGCCCGTCGAGACACCCTCTGGCCATTGCGGCGCAGAGTGTAATCGACGTCCATCGGGGGAGCTGCTGTGGCGGTCAAGGTCAGCACTTGGACCGTTTTATTGCTGTACGTACAAAACGAAACCGGCTGGTTTTCGCGCGGCAAATGCGCCGTGATCCAGTAGAGCAAGACCGCCGGTTCGGAAATCACTGCGCACTCGCTCAGCCCGGTCGGGTGCGGATAGAACTCGGTGTGTCGTTGGGTCCAGGCATTGGGTTCAAGCGCGGCCTGACCCTGATCCGCTGGCGCTTGACGCAACGAAAAGGTGCCAGCCGTGGTGAAGCGGTAGGTTTTCTGGTAGGCCTTGCGCCCCGATCGCTGGCGTTGGCTTTGAAACACCGTGCCTTGACCCGAATCGAACCAGGTCGTGCTGGTGGTGTGCCGTCCGGCAAAGGCAGTGTCGAGGCTTAGGGCGAGCAGCGGGTGTGGGCCCGGCTGGAGGACGGCGCCGTGAGCGCGGTCAAGGTCTGGGCTTGCCAGCCAGGCCGCTTCTGCTTCAGAGCGACTCACCCAGCGGAGTTCGACCTGCGTCGTTGCGGTCAAGAACAGCTTGGATGCGGTGAACTCCAGCCGCTGCCAGGGCAAGGCAGGATCTTCTGGAGTCGTCGCCCAGGCCGGTCGAACCCCTGACCCCGCCGCGGTGCCGACGATCGCCAGCGTGAGCCCCAGAGCCACCCGCAGGAATTGCCGTCCCGCAAGTGGCAATTCACGGCGCTTTAAGTCAGGGCGCATCACGATGGGGATGGCTAGCGGTTGCGGGTAAGGAAGCGACCTGGCGCGCGGTTTCGAGGGCTATGAGCAGACGTTCTTGCGTCAACAACTCGCCCAGGGGCTGGGGCTCTTCTTGGGGCCGGAAGAGGACGTAAAACGGCACGGCCGAGCGACCGAAACGCGCCAAAAAAGCGGTGATCCGATCGTCGCGGTTGGTCCAGTCCGCTTTCATCGCCACCACTTCGTGGCGAGCAAAAGCCGCAGCCACCGCGTCGGTCTCGATGACCAGTCGTTCGGTCGCCTTGCAGGTCAAGCACCAGTCTGCGGTCACGTCCACGAACACCAGCCGGCCTTCTTGGGCGAGAAGATGCGCTTGCGCCTCGTCAAATGCAATCCAGTCGATGCGCTGCGAGCTGGCGACCCGTCCGGCTGCGGTTGCCGGTCCACTGGACCCAGCGGCGAGCACCACGCTCAACACCGCCGCAGCCAGCGTGGCGCTCAGGGCCAGCCACCGTCCAGGGCTGCCGTGCTCGGTTTTGGCCAAGGCCCAAGTCGCGAGCGCCATGGCGAGCAGCATGAGCTGGATCAGGGCGATCCGTTCAGCTGGGATCTGCGCGGCTAACACGTAGAATAACCACACCGCAGAACCGGCGAGGAGAAAACCCATCACGCCTTTGAGCGTCGCCATCCAAGGACCTGGCTTGGGCAGTCTGGCCGCGATTTGAGGGACCGCCGCGATCAGCAAATAGGGCAAGGCGAGCCCGATCCCGACCGCCGTGAAGATGGCGAGGATCACGCCGCCGGGCTGGGCCAAGGCAAAGCCGACCGCAGTGCCGAGAAAAGGCGCGGAGCAAGGGGTGGCCATCAAGGTGGCAAACAGCCCAGAAAGAAAGTGTCCGGCAGCGCCTTGCTTGACGCTTGCCCCCGCCGCACGCGCCAGGCTCTGGGGCAACGGGATTTCGAACAGCCCCCACAAATTGAGCGAAAAGAGGACGACCACGACGAGCAGGAAGGTGACAAAGCCCGGCTCCTGGAACTGCACGCCCCAGCCCACGGCTGCGCCCGCGGTCCGCGCCAGGATAGCCAGCACCGCCAGCAACCCAAAGGACACCAGAATCCCGGCAGTCGTCGCCAGAGCACCGCTGACCAGGTGGGCGCGTCCCATCCCGCCGCTTTTGACCAAGCCGAACAGCTTGATGGAGAGAACGGGCAACACACAGGGCATGGCATTGAGGAGCAAACCGCCGAGCATGGCCAGCAACACCATCACCAGCAGGCTGGCGCTGGCCGGCGTCCCGGCGGCCGGCGTCCCGGCGACCGGGGGGGGGGGGGCAAAAAGCGCGGGGTGCACGGCCGGCCCGTCTTTGCCGATCTCGATCTCGAGCTCGTCTTCTGCGGACACTGGGGGCAAACACTGCTGATCATCACAAGCCTGGTAGCGCAAGGCGCCGCGCAAGGCGAGCGGTCCGTGCACCAGATCCTTGGGCAAGCTGAATTCGGCGTCAATGTTGAACTTGCCGTCATAGACCGCGATCGGCTCGTCGGTGAAAGCAAAAGACATCATCTGGTGCGCGGGATAGCGCACGTCGGGAGGAGAAGAGCCCGGCGGTAGCTCCAAAGTGAGCTCGGTCGGAATCAAGTAATCATAAGTTGGCGTGTGGCTATTGGTGTGCCACCCAGCTGCAACCTCGACTTGCGCTCTGAGCCTGACCTTGGCGCCAGGGGCATAAGCCGCGCGTTCGGCCAAGAGCTGCAGCGTCGCTTTCTCCTCCGGCGTGAATTGCGCGAGGATCGTTCCGGGCAAGCCAAGAGCGAGCAGGAGAAACGCTGCTCTGACGAGGGTGGTCAACATCACACTAGACTTTTACAGCTTTTACTAGATTGAAATGAGCTGAACTCAGCACTCTTTTCCGTCAGCGCGCCGGAGCTTCTGCAGGGTACGGCTTACTTGGGAACGCGCTTCGCTTTTGGGATAGTCGGCGATGAAGCGCTTGAGCAGGTTTATCGCTTGCTGACAATCGCCGCGACCCTGAGCGATGTGGAAAGTGAGCAAGTCGAGGCTTTCTTTGATCTTGACGTCTTTGGTGTTGGCCCGCTGGAACAGGGTCCGCGCCTGTGCAAGCCTTTGTTCGGCTCGCCCAAACTCTCCTTGCAAGCGATAGGAATCTGCCAGCTGGTAAAACAGCCAGCCTTCCTCGGTGGGATCTTGCGCCTCGCGTTCCTGCATTCCTTGGGCGATGCGCTCATAAAGCGTAGCGGCGCGGCCCCCGTCGCCGCGGGCGTGGAGATCGTGGGCCATCTGCTGGACCAGCCCCCAATCCTCGCTCTGGGTCAGCTGCTCATAAGCGCGGAGCGATTGTTGATAAGTCCTGACCGCGTCTCCGATTTTGGCGATCAGCTGTTCGGTGGGGGCATAACCCGGGATCAGCCCGACCAAAATGTTGGGGCCGTCGAGGATCAGGGTTGTGGGTAGGGTGCGAGCACCAAAACGAGCCTGCAGTTCGCTGCCTTGCGCCCGGTCCTCGACATCGACTCGGAGCAAGACATAGTCCTTGGCAAACTCGGCAAATTCAGGGGTTGAAAAAACATTCTTTTCAAGCTTTTTACACCAGCCGCACCACTCGGCATAAAGATCGACGAGCAGCAACTGGTTTTTGCGGGCGGCTTCGGCGCTGGCCTCGTCGACCCGGGTCCACCAGGTGACAGCTCCGGGAACGGCGGTCGGCGTCGCCGAGCCAGGGATTGCAACGAGGGTCAAAAGACCGACAACAAGGGCGAAAATAGCGGCAATCTTGCGGTTCATCGTGTTGCCCGAAAGGTTGAAAGCGGTTGTACCGTGGGTCCAAAGTTGCCAGAGTTAAAGTATCGTTAGAGTTGCGGGTCCGGAAGTGAATCCTGCTGCTTCACCGCACCCTGGTTGATGATACCATGGCGCGCGATGCAAACCTCACGACGCGCCCACGGCTTGACCGAATCCGCCACCCTCAAAGTCACGCGCAAGGCCAGCGAACTGCGCGCGGCTGGCTACGAGATCATCGACTTTGGCGCTGGCGAGCCGGACTTTGACTCCCCGCCGGTCGCGGTCGCGGCCGCCCGTCAGGCCCTGGCTGACGGCTTCACCCGTTATACGCCGGCAGCCGGCACCCCGGATCTGCGTGCCGCCCTCGCCAGCCGCTACCAGAACGCCTACCAGACGCCGTGGACCGCGGCCAACTCCTTGATCACCGTGGGGGCTAAAGCAGCGCTCTTCGAGATCATTTTGACCTTGATCGATGACGCTGACGAAGTGATTTTGCCGTACCCAGCTTGGGTGAGTTTTGAAGAGCAGATCCGCTTTGCCGGCGGCCATCCAGTGCCGGTGCCGCTGTCCCCAGCGGACCGCTTTGCCATTCACGCTGACCCGGTGCTCGCAGCGCTCAGCCCGCGCACCCGCATGGTGTTGCTCAATTCCCCTGCAAATCCCACCGGCGGGATCATCCAGGCGAAGGATTTGCGGCAAATCGTCGCGGCTTGTGCTGCCCGGGGGATCTGGGTCCTGTGCGATGAAACCTACGAACGCTTTGTTTATGGCGGCGCGGAGCACGCGAGTTGCGCCGCGCTGGCAGCCGAGTTTCCCTCAACCGTCATCCTGGTCGGTTCGTTCTCCAAGACCTACGCGATGACCGGTTGGCGGATCGGTTTCGCTCTCGGACCTCAACCCCTGATCCGCAAGGTGATCGAACTGCAAAGCCACGCCACTTCGAACGTCACGTCCTTTGCCATGCAAGGTGCTTTGGCGGCGCTGCGCGGAGCCGAAGCGGACGTTCAGCGGATGATCGCGGAATTCGCCTGGCGTCGCGATTTTTTGGTCGAACGCTTGTGCGCGTTGCCCGGGGTGAGCTGCGAACCTCCCGACGGCGCTTTTTACGCTTTCCCCAACGTGGCGGGCTGTTACCGTCCAGGACGCCAAGGTTCGATTGAATTTTCCAACTACTTGCTCGAAAAAGTGCAGGTCGCCGTGGTTCCGGGGGCTGCTTTTGGCAACGACGACCACATCCGCATCTCCTTCGCGTGCTCCCGCGAGAACCTCGCTAACGGCCTCGAACGAATACGCCTCGCGCTGACCCAACCCGAAAGCAGCTGAACTCGGCGCGGTTCCTGACTTTGCCCATCACCTCTATACCCAACTTCGCGGAGACGACCACCGATGCCAACCCCAACCGCTGTCGCGTCCTTGGATTCGCGTTCACTCTTTTGCGCACTCTTTTGGAGACTGTTGCTGTGCCTGCTCTGCTTTAGCCTGACTCCCGGGCCAGCCCTGCTCGCCATGGACCATCACGACGACACCAACTCCCCCCCGACGGTTGAAGAAGCGATCCGCTTCATTGCCGCGGCCGAAGAGAAACTGCTCGCCTCCTGGATCCACCGCGACCGCAATGCGTGGGTCCAGTCCACCTACATCACGCCAGACACCGAGATTCTCGCGGCGCAGGCCGAGCAGCAGACCATCCAGCTGACGCTCGACCTGATCCAAGAGTCACGCCGCTACATCGACCTCGACTTGCCTTACGACGTCAAGCGCAAGTTGGGCTTATTGCTGCTCGACTTGACCCTGTCATCGCCGCGCGACCCGCAAAAAAGCAACGAACTCTCGGCCCTCACCGCGTCCATGCTCAGCACCTACGGCCGGGGACGCTATTGTCCGCCCGGCGGCGGCGACTGCTTGAGCGAGGTGGACGTCATCCGCACCCTGCGCGAGAGCCGTGACCCTGCCCGCTTGCTCGAAGTCTGGCAAGGGTGGCATGCGATCGCCAAACCGATCCGCCCGGAGTATGCGCGCTACGTCGAGCTCGCCAACGAAGGCGCCAAAGAGCTCGGTTTTGCCGACCTCGGGGCGCTGTGGCGTTCCAAGTACGATATGGACCCCGACGCTTTTGCTGCTGAACTCGATCGACTGTGGGGGCAAGTGCGTCCACTCTACGATGCTTTGCACTGCTATGTCCGCGGCAAGCTCCACGCCAAATACGGTGCCGCGATCGACCCTCAAGGTCCGCTGCCAGCCCACTTGCTGGGCAACCTCTGGGCGCAAGATTGGGGCAACATCTTTCCGCTGGTGGCCCCGGCGAACAGCGATCCTGGCTACGACGTGGGAGAACTGCTCAAAGCGCAGCAAGTCGACGAAATCGGGATGGTGCGCCACGGCGAGCGCTTCTTTACCTCACTCGGTTTCGCTCCTCTGCCGAAGACGTTCTGGGAGCGGTCGCTGTTCGTCAAGCCGCGCGACCGCGACGTGGTCTGCCACGCCAGCGCCTGGGATGTTTCCTGGAATGACGATCTGCGGATCAAGATGTGTATCGAGATCAACAGCGATGATTTCGACACCATCCACCACGAGCTCGGTCACAACTTCTACTTCCAGGCTTATAACCACTTATCGACCCTTTACCGTCAAAGCGCCAACGACGGGTTCCACGAGGCCGTGGGCGATACGATCGCGCTTTCCGTGACCCCGAAATACCTGCAGCAGATCGGCCTGCTCAAAAATGCGCCCGATAGTTCGGCCGACATCGGTTTGCTGCTGCGCAAAGCCCTGGAAAAAGTGGCTTTCTTGCCCTTCAGCTTGGTGATTGATCAGTGGCGGTGGCAGGTCTTTTCGGGGAAAATCACGCCTGCAGAATACAATCAGGCCTGGTGGGATCTGCGGCTCAAGTACCAGGGGGTCCAGCCACCGGTCGCGCGCAGCGAAGCGGACTTTGACCCCGGAGCCAAGTACCACGTGCCCGGCAACGTCCCTTACACCAGGTACTTTCTTGCCCACATCCTGCAGTTCCAGTTCCACCGCGAGTTGTGTCGCGCTGCTGGCGAAACCGGACCGCTCCACCGTTGCTCGATTTACGGCAGTACGGCTGCGGGGCAGCGCCTGCGCAACATGTTGGCCATGGGGGTCAGCCGGCCTTGGCCAGATGCCCTCGAGGCCTTGACCGGCAGCCGTCAGATGGATGCTACTGCCATTCTCGACTACTTCGCCCCGCTCAAAGCCTGGCTTGACGAGCAGAACCAGGGCCAAACCTGCGGCTGGCAAGCGCCCTGAGCCGCGTTTGCCGCAGCCGCGTTTGGAGGCCCACGCAGACCGCGGCGTGGGCCTCTTTGTTTTTATGCAAATTCTTCAATGAAATATTCCCCTTAATTTGGTATTGACAAGCCGAATTGTTTTCCTTACCATAACATCAGAAGGTTTTCTACCGAACGTCCGGTAGATCGCGGCCCCTGGTGGGTGGTCGCCCGGAGGGTGGTCGCTGGGTTTTCGCCAGCTATGAGTGTCTCAGCATCGGGCTGGAAGGTTGCGGACAATGCAGCCGCGCTGTGCGCTCAGTGGGATTGACCAGGAACCGGAGCAGTAATCTACGCCAGATCAGCAGAGAGCCCCGTGTCTGCCCAGAGCCTGCAAGACCTAACCGCAAGAAAGACATCGACCGGGCGCGACAGATTTGGGCGTCCGCCCGACGAAGGTACGGTCGTCGAAGCGCTGGTCGCGCACTTGGCCGCTTTGGGAGTCGAGCACGCTTTTGGGATCAGCGGCGGTGCCATCGCTCTGCTTTACGATGCCCTGATCGAGAGTTCGATCGAGCTGCACCACTTTCGTCATGAAACCGGGGCTGCGTTTGCAGCCACCGAAGCTTATTTCGCTTCCCAAAAGCCGACCATCGTTTTTGCAACAACAGGCCCTGGCACGCTGAATGCTTTGACCGGGATCACCGCGGCCAAGTGGGACGGTGCCAAAGTCGTTTTGCTTTCGGGTGCAACCAGCGCGCCGCAACGCGGGCGGTGGGCGACGCAAGAAACGAGTTCTTACACCCTACCTCAAGATGCTTTCTATACTCGCGGTCCGATTTTCGATTTTGCCATCCGCATGGAGCATGCCGCCGAATTCCCCACTGTAGCCCGACGTCTGAGCCTTGGCTTGTCGCGTCCAGGAGGTTTCATCGCCCATGTCTGTTTGCCGATGGCGGTGCAATCCCACCGAGTCGAGTTGTGCAGCTCGTCTTTCCCGGGCGGGGCCAGTGTCGCGGCTCCGGCGGTGACGGCGGCGGACGTGGCCTGGTGTGCCGCCCAGCTGCAGCAACAACCCTTTGCGATTTGGGCCGGCTTTGGCGCCACGGCCGCAGCCCCCTTGGTTCGCGAACTGGCTGAACGTTCCGGCGCCGTGGTGTTCTGCTCGCCGCGGGGCAAAGGCATCCTCGCTGAGGATCATCCGCAGTTTCTCGGGGTGACCGGGCTGGGTGGCCACGAAACCGTGGCGGATTACATGGTCCAGCGTCAGCCAGACTGGATCCTGGTGCTGGGAACCCGGCTGGGCGAAGCCACTTCGTTTTGGGATCCGGACTTAAGACCTGGTTCGGGGTTCATCCATGTCGACCTCGACCCGGAAATCCCGGGCACCGCTTATCCCGAATGCCGTACTGTTGGCATCCATGCGGAGATCTCCCAATTCCTCCGAGCCCTGCTCGCGTATTTCCCGCAGCGTGTGGGACCGGTCGCGTCGCCGCTCGTGAGTCCGCGGGTGGACCTGCCCTATCCTCAGGCGGGGCGCAGCCCGGTCCGGCCCCAGATTTTGATGGGCGCGATTCAGCGGCAGATCATCGACGCCAGCGATGCCATGGTGCTCAGCGAATGCGGCAATGCGTTTGCTTGGTGCAACCACTATCTCCAATTCCGTTCCCCCGGACGCTATCGTGTCAGCACGCTTTTCGGTTCGATGGGGCACACCGCTGCCGGGGTAGTTGGCGCGGCCCTGGCGCGGCACGGCAAGGCCGTGGCTGTGGTCGGCGACGGCTCGATGCTGATGAACTCCGAGATCAGCTCAGCCGCGCAGTACCAGGCGCAGGCGGTGTGGATCGTGCTCAACGACGCGGGCTATGGCATGTGCCGCGATGGCCAGCGCACCCTCGGGCTGAACGGCGAGCATGTAGACTTCCCGATGGTCGATTTTGTGACCATGGCCCGGTCGCTGGGCGCCGACGGAGTGCGAGTCGAAGCCGAGGATGAAATTGCCCCAGCACTCGACCTCGCGATGGATGTGAGCGGACCTTTCGTCATCGATGTGCGCGTGGATCCGCAAGAATCATCGCCGCTTCTGAGGCGTTTCAAGAGCCTGATCGAACAGGGAAGTTCGCGCAACATCTCCGGATGGAAAGCGTGAGCAAGTTACCATCGAAAGATTTTTTTCAGGAGCTATGTCCATGAGTCCATCAGTGGGTATCCGTTCCCTTGCGGTGAGTGTTCCCGATCGGATCTTGACCAACGATCATTGGCGAGAAAATTATCCTGAAACCGTGGCCAAAACCGAAGAGCGGCTATGGATGTGGAAACCGTCCGCCGACCTCACCGAGGGGTCTGAAAATTTCAATCGGGAAATGGCGCCTTATGCCATGGACCCGTTCCGCGGGGCGCAGCAGCGCCGCTACCAGGAGCCGGGGGAAACCGCGCTCATGCTCGAGTCGCAAGCTGCGCGCGAAGCGCTCGAACTGGCACGGCTCGCGCCGGCCCAGATCGACCTCTTGATCTGTACGTCGTTTCTGCCCGATGCAACCGGTATCGGCGGAGCGACTTTCCTCGCGCGCGAGCTAGGGCTCAAGGGCGCGGCTTTCAATCTCGAGTCCGCCTGCTCCAGCTGGTTGATCGGTTTTCAGACCGCTTGCTCACTGATTGCGACCGGGCAATACCAGAACGCCTTGGTGGTGACGTCTTGCACTTACTCGCGGGTCACGGACGAGTTCGATCCGGTTTCTTGGGGCATTGGCGATGCCGCGACCGCCATGGTGGTGGGCCAGGTGCAAGACGGCAACGGGTATTTGGGGGGACATTCCATCCACTCCGGCGATACCTGCGGTTCGGTCACTTATGAGCTGGAGCTCGACGCCGAACAAAAGCCGTGTTTCCGCTTGCGTCCGCAGAAGACCGCTGCCCGCTTGTTGCGCGAGACCTCCGAGCCCTACCTCAAACAGTGCTGTTTTGGTGCCCTAGCCAAAGCCGGGGTGGCGCTCGAAGACGTGTCCTACTTTATTTTCAACACCCCGCTCGCCTGGTATGCCTCCTTTTGTGCGCGCACCCTGGGGGTTGAGCGCAGCCAGACAATCAGCATTTATCATCTCTATGCCAACGTGGTACCTGC
>CAZCOV010000069.1:14554-20202 GCA_964499975.1 uncultured Thermoanaerobaculia bacterium | reverse complement strand
ACGGTCCGGCCGGTCTGGCCGACGCCCGCCAGCGTCTGCTCAGCACCAGTGGGACCTGGTCGCCAGCCGACCGCGAAGCCCTGGGCGCTTTTCTCCAGGAGCAGATCCGGCGCGAGCGCAGCGAGAACGACACGGGAACTTGGCAGGAGCATCTGGCCCGGGCCCTCGACTACCGCCATTGGCACCGTTTTGGCGTCGAGCGGCAGCAAGATGGGCAGTGGAAGCGGCTGACCCGCAAGACGCACGGCACTGGCTCCGGGGGCGAAAAAGCGATCGCGCTGACCGTGCCGCAATTCGCGGCTGCCGCTGCCCACTACGGCTCGGCCCATCCGCTGGCCCCGCGCCTGATCCTGCTCGACGAAGCTTTCGTCGGGGTCGACGCTGACATGCGCGCCAAATGCATGGGACTGCTGGTCGCTTTCGATCTCGACTTCGTGATGACCAGCGAGCGCGAGTGGGGCTGCTATCCGACCCTGCCCGGGCTCGCGATCTACCACCTCACGTCCCACCCTGAAATCGACGCGGTGTTTGCCACCCGTTGGCTGTGGAACGGCCGCGAACGACGGCGGACGGATGCCTGACCAGCTCGCTGCCCGGACGTGTCATGACAATTTCAACATTTTCAAGACCTTGGCCCCGAACCCAAGCTGACCGCGAAACCTACCAACGTTTGCGTGCGACGCTCGAACAGCCGGGTCTGTCGCGGTTGCTGCGGCGGCTCGAGCGGCGGCTCGATGACGGCCGGCCGCTCACCGGCACGATCCTCCTGACCCAACCCACGGAACGCGAGCGGGCGGCGGTCGATGCGCTGTTCGGGCGTCGACCGTCGCAGGGCGTGGCGCTGGCGGCGCTGCTCGACCGCCTGGCCGCGATCCTCCGCCATGCCGGGCTCGCCTCCGATTTGAAAGAAGCCGTGGAGACGCTCCTCGGACCCATCGTCGACCGCAGCGTCCTGCGCCGTGAGCAGGAGGAAAGCTGGCACGCAGTCCGGGGGACTGCGGCGCCGGAGCCCCGGCTGGCTCGGTTCTTGGACCAGCCGCGGGCCTTTGGCTTGCTGCGCCGCCTGGCCCAGGGGGACCCTGCGGTCGCGCAGCAGCTGGTCACCCGTGCGCTCGCCGTACTCGCGCGCTTGCCCGCCCAGGGTGTGCCCCTCCCCGCGCTCGCGGTCGCAGCCACTGGCGACAGCCACGCGCTCGATGGCGGCCAGCCCCTTGCCACCCTGATCCTTCATGTCATGGCTCCGGTGAGCGGAATTTTCGGCTGGCACAGCGCTGCTGAACGCCGCCTGGCCTGGGCTGCGGTGGGCGTCTTGTGCGACGAGCTGAGCGCGCCCCTCCTGGTGCTCAATCTCCCTGCCGCGGGCGAGGACCTTGGCGCCCGGGCGCTGCGCCTCCACGCCACCGGTGGCGAGCCTTACCGCCTGACCGCGCGCCTGCTCCTCCGCCACGCCATGGTTTTTTCAAGGCAAGTGACCGGCGCCAGGATCTACGTCTGCGAAAACCCCACCGTGGTCGCTGCTGCCGCCAACCAACTGGGAGCGCAGAGCGCGCCGCTGATCTCGCTCGAAGGTCAGCCCGCGACCACCGCGCACCTGCTCCTCGACCGGCTGACCCAGGCCGGAATCGAGCTCCGTTATCACGGCGACTTCGACTGGTCGGGTCTCGCGATCGCCAACTTGGTGATGCACCGTCACGGCGCACTGCCCTGGCGCTTCAAGGTCGCCGATTACCAGGCGGCGCCGGGGGGCACGGCATTGACTGGAACCCCGGTCGTTGCCGCCTGGGACCCCGAGCTCGAGCCCGCCCTGCGCGCGGCCGGCCGCGCCGTCCACGAAGAGCAAGTGCTCGACCTCCTGCTCGCCGACCTCGCCGGCGGCCTTCGAGGTGGCGTTGCGCCGGGTTGACGTTTTGGCCCGATGGTAGCCTCATTTCGGAGGAGATTTTATACCGGTGTTTTGGCTGACCGCGAGCGGCAAGACCGGCTAATTGCCGCGTGACCGGGCTCCTTGATCGCCTGCTATGCTGGAGCCGAGGAAAACGCGAGCTCAAATGGCAGAGCCCACTGAATTCACCATGAACATCGTCGGCAAGCGGCGCCACGAAGCGCGGTCGTCGATTGCAGAGACGCGCCAGCTGCTCAAGACGGCCTGGGCGCTGCGTGGCACCGACAAAATCGCCCCGGCCGGGGTCTACCGCTTCAAGACCTTCGAGGAGGCCGATCAATGGATGACCCGAGCCATGGCCGCGACGTACGTGCGCCACAGATCGAAGGCGTGGTTGCGATCTGCGACTGGCGGCGCTGGTGGCAAAAAAATGTAGTGCAAGTCGCCGAGCCAGTTGAGCCCGCGGAAGTTGCGCGGCACTGCAGTCTCGTAGCCGGCGAGCAGACGTCTTGGCCCGGTCAAAAGATCGGTGCTGGCGAGCAGGGAAAAGAGCAGGCAGTAGACCAGAAAAAAAGCCAGAAAGCGCCACTGCACGCAAGACCGAGTCCGGGGCAGTATAGACTTGCGTCATGGCCCGCTTCTTCAACACCGCTGGCCCGTGTCGGGCTGACCTCCACTACCTGCTGCCGCCCGAACGGCGCGTGGCTGAACTTCGCCAGTTGATCGACGAGCAGCTCTACTTCGTGGTCCATGCGCCGCGCCAGGTGGGCAAAAGCACGTCGCTCGGCGCCCTGGCCGAGAGCTTGACGACCGCCGGACGGTACACGGCGCTCCTGACCAGCTGCGAGGTCGGCCAAAAGCTCACCCCCGACCTCGAAGGTTCGATCGCAGCCATCCTCTCGAACCTGCACCTGCGCGCGGACGTGGCGCTGCCAGCTGCGCTCCGCCCCCCAGCGATCGACCCTGCCCAGCCGGCCGAAACCCGCTTGCTCGACCTGCTGCGGCGGTGGTCCATGAACTCGCTGCGGCCGGTGGTGCTTTTTCTCGACGAGATCGACGCGCTCTACGCCGATGCGCTCATTTCCGTTTTGCGCCAGTTGCGGGCCGGCTACGCCGATCGCCCGGCTGCGTTTCCGCAAGCGGTGGCGCTGATCGGCATGCGCGACGTGCGCGACTACAGGCTGATGACGCGGGAAGACGCGGCGCCTTTCAACGTCAAGAGCGACTCGCTCGGCTTGCGCAACTTCACTGGCGAAGAGGTCGCCGAGCTTTACCAGCAGCACACCACCGAGACCGGCCAGGTCTTCACCAGCGAGGCCAAAGCGCTCGGTTACGAACTCACCCGGGGACAACCCTGGCTGGTCAACGCGCTGGCGCGCGAAGCCCTGCGCAAGCTCGGGAACCCTGCTGAGCCGGTAACGGCCGAGGCGATCGAACGCGCGAAAGACGAGCTGATCTTGCGCCGCGACACGCATCTCGACTCGCTGGTCGATCGGCTGCGCGAAGAGCGCGTCCGGCGGGTGCTCGAACCGATCCTGGCCGGCCAGTTCCTCGCCCCCGATTCGCTCGCCGACGACATCCAGTTCGTCAAAGACCTGGGGCTGGTCGTCTCGGGTCCCGGCGGCCTCGAGATCGCCAACCCGATCTACCGCGAGGTGATCCCGCGCGCGCTCGCCTGGGTGGTGCAAGACACGCTGCCGGTGCCACCGGCCGACTACGTGGCAGCTGACGGGTCGCTGCTCTTCGAGCGGCTGCTCGACGAGTTCCAGGCGTTCTGGTGCGAACACGCCGAGTTCTACCTCGAACGCCAGCCCTACAGCGAAGCTGCAGCACAACTCGTCCTCATGGCCTGGATGCAGCGGATCGTCAACGGCGGCGGCACGATCGACCGTGAGTACGGCGTTGGTCGTGGGCGCATCGACTTGCACTTGCGCTGGTTTGGCCCGCGGGGTGTAAAACGCTGGGCGATCGAGCTCAAGGTCTGGCGCGACGGCGAGCGCGACCCGCTCGCACGCGGCGTGGAGCAGCTCGTTGCCTATCTCGAGCGGCTGGGGCTCAGAGAAGGGACCTTGATCCTCTTCGACGGCCGGCGAGGGGCACCCCCGCTTCCCGAACGCGCGACGCGGCAAGAACTCGAGCACGCCGGCCGGCAGGTGCGGGTGGTGCGCTTGTAGGGTGATCCTCGACAGACACCACGTCCTTTTTCTTCCGATACTCGCGGTCGATCACGTCCCCTACCCGCGCCAGCACCGGGGCGGTGCCGAGCAGGAGGTCAATGCGCAGGCCCTGGTTCTTATAGAATGCGCCGCCGCGGTAGTCCCACCAGGAAAACGCCCGGCCCGCGGGCACCCGCTCGCGGTAGAGGTCGAAGAGCCCCCAGGTCGCAAGCCGGCGCAGCTGGGTCCGTTCTGTTTCGGTGTGGAAGATCTCCCCGTCGCCCCGCTCCCGACCCAAAAGTCCCAATCCGCTCGACAGCGTGACGATGCGCGATTTGCTGAGCGCGACCGGGACACCCCAGGGCGGAGTAGCCGCTGGCGAGAACATCGGCCCGCTTCCGGACTTGCGCGCTGCCCTGCTGCACCTGGGAGCAGGGTAGCTAGGCCAACGGCCGCTGCTAGAATACGATGCAACTGTTGACGCGAAACACCCATCCGCCGCGCGGCCTCGCTGATCGACAGCCCGAGCGCCGGGAGAACGTCCTCACGCATGACCTCACCTGGATGGATCGGCGGTGCGGAGACGGCCAGCGGCATCTGAAGAATCGCGATCGACGACCACGAAGCCAACCGATCAGATCATCGGTGGGAGGGAACTCGACGAGTTCCGGAACTATCGGGGCGCCCACCACGACGGCTTCGCAAAAAAACTCTTTGAAGACTATCCATCTAGCGCTACACTGAGGGGAGGAATCGACTTTTTTGCAAGTCTATTCTCATTAATGGTTTGCGGCTCATTGGCGCTAGCAGGATGCGCTCCGAAGTATCTGGATCGCAGTCCGGTTCCTGCCAGCGCGCTCGCGCAACGGAATCTTTTCAGGAGGCCCTGCATGAATCCCACGACGCCTTGCCACCACCCGCTCCAATGCATCCTGCCGCCCCACATGGTCGAAGCGATCAAAATGCGGGGCAATCCGCAGCAACGCAAGATGGCTCTCGAAATCGAGAAAGAGTCCGCACAATTTCGGCTGGCGCGCCAAGAGGCAGCGCCGCCGGACGCTTTCCGCGGGGTTGCGCTCGAAGCTGCGACCACGCCCAAGCTGGAACGTCGGGTCTACGACGGGCAAAAGCGCAGCGCCTTGCCTGGCACCCTGATCCGCAGCGAAGGCGACCCGGCCACCGGGGACGTCGAAGCCGATCAAGCCTATGACGGTGCGGGCGACTGCTTTCGCCTCTACTCTGAGGTCTATCAGCGCAACTCACTCGATGGTCAGGGTTTGATCCTAGACTCGACAGTCCACCACCGGAGCCGCTACAACAACGCGTTCTGGAACGGTAGCCAGATGGCCTACGGCGATGGCGACGGCATGATTTTCAAACCGCTCACCGGCGATCTCTCAGTGATCGGCCATGAGCTTTCCCACGGCGTGGTCCAGTTCTCAGGGGGGCTCATCTACCAGGACCAATCCGGAGCCTTGAACGAACACATCGCGGACGTTTTCGGCGTTTTGACCACCCAATACAAGCTGGGCCAGGATGCGAGTGCTGCGGACTGGCTGGTCGGCAGCAGCATCCTCGCGCCCGGCGTGAACGGCCAGGCGCTGCGTTCG
>CAZCOV010000069.1:0-14544 GCA_964499975.1 uncultured Thermoanaerobaculia bacterium | reverse complement strand
GGCGCTCGCGCCGTTCGTCGTGAGCGTGCGGGACGCCGCGGGGAACCCGGTCCCGGGGTTCATGGTCGCGTTCGCGGTCGCCACGGGGGGCGGCACGCTCTCGGCGGCGACGGTCCCGACCGGCGTGAACGGCCAGGCGCTGCGTTCGCTCAAAGCTCCTGGAACCGCTTACGACGACAACCTCCTGGGCAAAGATCCGCAGCCCTACCACATGGACGAGTACGTCAATACGAGCTCCGACAATGGCGGGGTTCACATCAACTCGGGCATCCCTAACCAGGCGTTCTACCTCCTCGCCATGTTGCTCGGAGGGCGGGCCTGGGAAAAAGCCGGCCACATCTGGTACGACGCCTTGCAAGCGATCAACAATCCGCATGCCCGCTTCGCGGACTGGGCCGAGCAAACGGTCACTGCTGCGTGGGAGCGCTTTGGCACGGGCAGCTTTGAGGGCAAGCTCACCCGCCGCGCCTGGAAAATGGTCGGGATCCACGTCTGAGACGAGGTCTGACGACATGAAGCTGAGTTTGAAAATTACCGGGGGCTTGGGCAACCTGCCGATCCAAGGCCAGCTCGACACCGCCGAACTACCCACCGAGCTGGCCGCGCGGGTTGAAGAACTGATGCAGCCTGAACGCTTGCGCGCGTTTGCCGGCCGCGAAAGTGAGGGGAGAGCTGCGGGTTCCGCCGACCACCTGCATTACCAAGTGGTGCTGCTCGGTGCCGAATCCAGCAGCTTCGAGCTCGACGAAACCGTGGTGCCCCCTGAACTGCTCGAAGTGATCGACGAACTCGCGTTTCAGATCACTTCCCAACTGACCCGCTTGCGGCGAGGTGAGCCCGACTGAGCCAGCCCGACTGAGCCAGCCCGACTGACCTAGCCCGACTGGGCCAGCTCGACTGAGCCCGCCAAGTCGGTTTTAGGTGCACTCGCGTTCGTCCATGGCATAACATACATAGCGCCATGATCCAGGAACGTGAGGAAGGCGGTTCAACCGCAGGCTTTTCGACCGCGAGCCGTAAGCTCTTGCCGCTCGGCGCGAGTCCGGCCCTGCCCTTGCTCCCGACCCTGACGATTCTCGCCCACCCGGACTGCGAGCGGGTCGGTGACCGCGTCCAGCTGGGCGAACTGGTGCGCGGTCAGACCGCTTTTCTTTCCCGCCGCGAGCCGCGGTTCAGCACGCCCGGAGCCCGGCACGGCGCCCCGCTGGAGGATCCTTTCCTGAGCCGGAAGCCGCTCCGCCTGGTTCCCTTGCGCGAAGGCGGGTACTTGCTCGAACGCGAGAGCAGTCGCACCGGCCTGTTGGTGGATGGGGTCGAGGTCAAGGATCACTGTCACGTCACGGCAACAACCCTCGAAGAAGGCGTGGTGCTCGAACTGGCGCAGCGCGTGGTCCTGCTGCTCCACGCGAGCTTGCCTGACAGCGTCACAGCGCACGAACGCTACGGGTTGGTGGGCGAAAGCGACGCCATGGCGCAGGTGCGCGCTGCCATCCGCGCGGTCGCGGACCTCGAGGTTCCAGTGCTCTTGCGCGGGGAGACCGGCACGGGCAAGGAACTCATCGCGCGCGCCTTGCACGAGCAAAGCCGGCGGTCCCACGGCCCGTTTGTCAGCGTCAACCTCGGGGCGCTGGTGCCGACGCTCGCGGCTGCCGAACTGTTCGGCGCGCGCCGCGGGGCGTTTACTGGCGCGGTGCAAGACCAGCCCGGATATTTCAGCCAGGCGCGGGGCGGCACCCTCTTTCTCGACGAAGTGGGAGAAGCGCCGATCGAAGTCCAGGTGATGCTGCTGCGCGCGCTCGAGACCCACGAGATCGTGCCCGTGGGCAGCCAGCAGCCGCAGCGGGTGGACGTGCGGATTCTCGCCGCCACCGACGCCGACTTCGAACGTTTAGTGACCGACGGCAGCTTCCGGGCTCCGCTCTTTCACCGTCTGGCGACTTACGTCCTACCTGTTCCACCCCTGCGCGCCCGCCGCGATGACATCGGCCGCCTGCTCGTCCATTTCCTGCGCACCGAGCAAGCGCGGCTCGGCACTCCCCTACCGACTGGAGAAGCAGCAGCGCCCTGGCTGCCTGCGACGCTGGTCGCTCGGCTTGCCCGCTACAGCTGGCCGGGCAACGTCCGCCAGCTGCGCAATTTTGCCCGGCAGCTGGTGATCGACAGCCGGGGTCAAACCACGCTCGGGGTAGATTCTCTGGGCCTCCTCACGGGCTGGAGTGAGGGCTTGCCCCACCCTCCAGACCCACCTTCGGTCGGTGAGACCTGGGTAGGCACCGCAGCAACCTCCAGCAGAGGGCGCCACGGGCGCAAGCCCGCGGAGATCTCGGACGAAGAACTCTTCGCAGCCTTGCAGGCACATGATTTCGAGTTCAAGGCTGCCGCGCGAGCCCTGGGGATCCCGCGCACCTCGCTTTTCTCGCGGATCGCGCGCTCGTCCCTGCTCCGCACTGCGGCGAACATCACGCCCGAGGAGGTCCGCGCCGTTTTTGCCCGCTTGGCTGGCGACGAACCCGCCATGGCCCGCGAGCTCAGGATTTCCCTGCGCGCCTTGCGCCAGCGGCTCAAAGATCTGGGTTTGCGCACCTGATCCGCGCCAACCCTGCCTTAGCGCGGGTCGTGCAGGGCAACAGGACTGGGACAATTCGCACCATTTTGGTCATCCAATTGCCTGCGCTTCCTCCGCAGTTGACGTAAAATCGTCGTGGGTTCAGGCAAGTGAGGAGTGATATGCCGACCATGCAGCTGGGGCGATACCAGGTAATTGAAACCATTGGCAAGGGTGGAATGGGGGAAGTGGTGCTCGCCTACGATCCGCAGCTCGACCGTCAGGTCGCGTGCAAGCGCTTGCGCCGCGAAGCCACCGCAGAAGCGCAAGCGAGATTTCAGCGCGAGGCGCGGCTTGCAGCTCAGCTCTGCCACCCGGCCCTGGTGCAAGTTTTTGACGTACTCACCACTCCTGACGACCAGTATATCGTCATGGAGTACGTCCACGGGCGGACTCTGCGCCAGCGGTTGGAGGAAGATCCGCCGCTCTCCCTCAGCGAAAAACTGCAGATCGCGAGCCAGATTGCTGCGGGCTTGGCTTATGCCCACCAGCACGGCGTGGTCCATCGCGATCTCAAGAGCGAAAACGTGTTGCTCACCCACGATGGCCAGGCCAAGATCGCGGATTTCGGTCTAGCGCGGCGCCTGCAGAGCGAGGCGCAGCCCAGCGAAGAAGGGTTGACCTCCGAAGGCATGTTGCTCGGCACCTTGCGCTCGATGTCACCCGAACAAGTGAGTGGCGATCCGCTCGACGGCCGCAGTGACTTGTTTTCGTTTGGGGTGCTGCTCTATGAGATGTTCACCGGCCGGTCGCCGTTTGCGGTCGAGGATACCTTCGAAACCTTGCGTCGAATCGTTCAGGAACCCCACCGTCCGGCGGCCGATGTCAACCCCGAACTGCCGCCCCCTCTGTCGAACCTGATCGACCACCTGCTCGAAAAAATCCCCGCCCTTCGTCCCCGCGATGCTGCAGAGGTAGCGGCCCGGCTGCAGGATCTTGCCGCAGCTCAAGAGGATGAGGACACGGTTTACGTACCGACCCCAACCCCCGAGCCCAAGCCGCTACCGTCCGCGCGCTTGTGGCGCTGGGTGGTGATGGTGAGCCTCGCCTTGGTCGTAGTCGGGGTTTGGTGGGGATTTGCTTGGTGGCCCAACCGCGCCCGCAGGGTGGCAGTACTCCCGACCCAACTGACGAGGGAGGACGGGGAGGAAGAGAAGCGACTGGGGGAAAGGATTCCCACCGTAGTGATCCAGGAGCTCGATAGGCTACGCGGTCTCAGGCTCATCTACCCCACCGAGTTCTACGGTACGAATTTCGACTTAAACGAGAAGGAAATTGCCAAGCAATTGGGAGCAGAAGACATTATCAGGCCGAAGCTCGATTGCAGTTCAGGGAAATGCGAGTTGAGTCTTTGGCGCACTCGCACCGATCAGGCAGTGCCAGAAGTTGGGGTGGTTGGGTTCCCAGTCAATGTCGACGCTGATATGTCCACGCTCCGCATCGCCTTGGTTCCACGAATGTCTCGTGTCTATCCTCGACGGAGCCTGGAGTCGGGAATGGCTCAAGTCAAAGTGAACCCTGAAGACTACAACGAGTGGTTCGCCATTCAAAACCATCTGCGAGCAGGGTTCACCGCTGAGGAACTCATTGATAGGGCACGAGAGGTACGGACAAGTTCCCCGAAATTCCCTGATGCCTATGTGCTCGAAGCCGATTTGCTCTTCAAGCTGTTCATCGCCCAGCGTGACGGCCTTGCGATCCAGGAAGCCCTTAAACTCTTGCAACAGGCTCACGAACTGGCCCCGGAAGCCACTCAACCGCTCCTAGAACGGGCCTTTATCGAGATTCAACTAGAGCAAGTCGAGGAGGCAAAGAAAACCCTCGACCAACTCGCCGCTTTGGAACCTGGAAACCCCGCCGTGATCAATCTGCAAGCACAGCTCTGGGCCAAGCAAGGCAAGGGGGAAGAAGCCCTGAACCTTTATCGCGACGAAATCAAGCGCCGGGGTTCCGTAGGTTTGCTCTACAACTATGGGGAAGAGGCGCGCAAGCAGGGCAAAATCGCCGACGCAAGAGCCGCGCTGCAAGGGTTGAAAGAGCTGCTGCAGCAGGATCCCGAAAATTATCGGATGCTTTCTCTGGAAGCCCGAATCGAGCTGGTTAATGGCGATCCGCAGACCGCGCAGAGACTCTACGAGAAATTGGCAGAAAAATTTCCTGAGGATGAAGAGGCACTTTCCAACCGTGGATTAGCTTTCATGTTGCTTCGCGACTACTCTGCAGCCCGCATACAATTTAACCAAGTCGTATTGAAGCAGCTAAATAAGCCGTCTTGTCTTCTTAATCTTGCTGATGCGCTATATCTCGACAAGCTGGTCACGGATGCCAAGATTCACTATAACGGCGTCTTGAGGTTGCTCGACGGTGATCCTGCAGAGGACGGGCCCCAGCTGATGCTACGGGCACAGGCGTTGGCGCATTTGGGGCAAGCCAGCGAGGCTCGCGAATTTGCCCAAAAAGCCCTTGCAAAGAGTGTGGGGAATGTCGACCTGAACCTCGAGGCTGCGGTCGTCTATGCTGTGATCGGAGATCGCGACAATGCTTTGAAGTACATCTGCGAAGCCAAGGGTTTTTCGCGTAGTTGGTTTGAGTTGCCTTGGTTTGATGCGCTCCAAGGTGGCTGGGACTGCGAAGGCGCCGCGAGGGGTTAGTTAGGGGCACCCCTCACGGCAGGGCAACAGCCCAAAATCTAAATCTCAAACCCAAAGTCTAACGACAATCAACCGGTGAGCAGGGAGGCTCGACGATGATCGTCGGATCCTGCAAACCTCGCTGGCACGCTTGCGTCTCCGGGATGCCTGGCTCTACCACTAACTGCAGGGTTGCTACCATCGGAACCTTGCGTGAGGCATCGTCCTCCACCAGAGACCAAACAAATCCGCCCACCTTCGCGTCGCCGCTCACCCAGCTGTGAGCAAAACCCTGCGGATACGGCTGCGCTGCTGAGCAGGGCTTCTGGTGGGTGACCCCGCGGCAAACCAAGGCTAGGGTGCCGGAATCGCAGTCATTGACCGAGCTCCGGGCAAAGCCACCCTCCGTGGCGAACGCAAAGACCAGTTCGTCGCTCGTACGTTTCCGCGGATGCAAAATGATCAGCGGTTCAGGGCGGACTTCGTCCAGCGGCGTGGTGATCTGATCGTAATGAAACACGTCCAAAAAGCGAAAATCGTCGATCTGGGTGAACAGCCTGGGGCTTTCATTCTTGCCTAATGTTGCGGTCGTCCGAGGTTTGTCACCCACATCGCCACGGCCAGTTTCCGGCAAACTTTCGGGCGTTGGGGGGAGATAGCTGAAGGCAAGATAGAAGCTACCTTGCACCGTGCCTTTGCACACCGCAAGACGGTAAATCCAACGTTCCCAACCGGACCCAACGGGAAGGCTGATGGTAGCGATGAGGGCGCCAGGGCCTAGCCTGACCAGCTCCAGTGGGTTCGAACCAACTAGCGGTCCTTGATCCGAGGAAGCATCGATGAGTTGACATCCCTGATCGACAAATTCCATGCCGGGGTCCAGGCGGATCTCGACCGCGAACTGGAGCGGCTTCTGCAAGCAGAAGATCGGGGCTGCCGTAACCCAGCTGGAAAGCTCCTCATAGTACGGCAGCTGGACCAGCGAATAATGGGGCTGCACGAGCTCTTGATCGGCGAAGCTGATGTGAAGCTTTTGGGGGACGGCAAGACCACGGGTCTTGGTATTTCGATGATCGAGGTCCCCAACGGACTTGACCGGACGAAAAAAAGTGCTACCTTCGAACATGATCTACTCCTTTTTGTCAACAGAACCTGTGGCAAGGCTCTCGTTTGGAGGCAGAGAGCAAGAGTAGTGCCATGTCGCGTGTGGGCAAATTGCCAGGTGTCCATGATTATTTTCTGTTGCAAACGCAATGACAAACTCCCTGCTGCCAGTTGTCCCTCCCCGCGACCGGAGTTTCGTCGTGTCGAAACGCGGTTTTCGTCGTGTCGAAACGCGGTTTCGTCGTGTCATCGACAAACCGTGAACGAGCCCCACGCGCAAAACCCCGGCTGCGAACAGTGGCATGACCTTTGCGAAGAGCGGTTGACATTGAACATGCGTCGCCTCGATTCCCGCAGCTGAATCGCAGGCGACACCCGGACAGCCGGCGACGGCCCGTCAGCTCCGCACGTCAACAGCTGGTGGCAGGCTTCTCTGACTCCTGCGAGCGCGGACGGCCGAAAAACAAGTGCTTGGCCCAGCGGGCTTTCCTTGCGTTGAGATGTTTTGGCTGCCGCAGCGCTGCGCGCAGGGGGCAGACCTCTCAGGGTCTGCCTCAGCTTTTGTTTTGCATGGTTGGCGCGGCCCCGCTCCCGCGCAGCCAGCACTAACAGATAAACCACACAGCAAAATAAGCTAAAAATGATGCCGACGGAAGGTTCGTTGGGTAGGTCGCTTTGCGCGACTTAGAGGTGAGGGAAATGCACCTTTGCGGCTGACTCCCTCAAGCTGCACCTTGAACCCAACGGAGGCCACTGTGAAAATTGAGTCAGGGAAAATTGAGTCAGGAAACCGTAAAATTTCGCAGATCATTGGAACGATTCTCTTTCTGTGGATTTTAGCCATTGCCGCACCGCTCTCTGCCGTTGGCAGTTTGCCCGACGGCCTTACCGCGTCTTCCTCGAGCCTGCTCAAAACCATCGACAACGTGTTCTTCAGCGCCACAGGGCGACTGACGCTGTCGGTCGATGGGGGAGGTTCCTTGGAAACGGCCTACTCGGTTGCGGTCGAGAAACCGAATGAGTCGGCCACGGTCCGCAGCGCTTTTCTGATGGCCGCTTCCACAGGCGGTTCGAGCCACGTGATCGGCGATCAGGAAATCTTGCTCGGATCTGGAAGAAACCTAGATCCTGTGGTGTGGAACAACATGCTTGGCACCAGGATCGCAAGTTCGAACCATCTTGCCGATGTGACTGCCATTGTCCGCCCCATTGTCAACCGGCGGGCTGCCGGTCGCATCACCCTGACGGTCAATGAGACGCAATCCGACCTGGTCGATGGGGTGGCCCTGGCGGTGATCTTCGACGACCCAGAACGCGGTGAAGACATCACCATCACTTTGCTGTTCGGGGCTCAGAACCCGGACGGCGATTCCTTCTCCATCAACCTCGCGGAGCCCTTGGACCCAGACGCGCCCGACGCAACCCTGGACATGGGCCTCGGGATTTCCTTTGGGGCTCAAGCTCCATGCGCCAGAGGCATCCAGTTCAGCACCATCGACGTCAATGGTCAAAGACTGACCTCGGCTGCGGGCGGCGAAGATGATGGCGTTTGCGCGGATGGCGCGCTGATCACGGTCGGCGGGCTCGATGATTCCAATGCCAATCCTGCCAACCCCAACGCTGGGCCAGGGGGCAACCCGCGCACTGACGATGAACTCTACTCCCTGTTACCGTTTCTCACCCCAACGACCACTCAGGTTTCGGTCGACACGGAGAATCCATCCGACGACGACAACATCTTCTTCGCTTACTTTGTGATTTCAGGTGAGGCCGATGTCACGCCGTCCACGTGTAGCCCGAACAGCACCACCCTCTGCCTCGACGACCGGCCTGGAGATCGTCGGTTCCGGATTACCCTGAACTACGAGTCGGTGTTAGGGGGCGGCATCATGGGCGATGCCGTCGCCACCCCGCTGGCTGCCGTGGGCATCCCCAAAGGGGGCATGTTCTCCTTCACCGATCCGGCCAATCCCGAAGTCTTAGTCAAAGTTCTCAACGGCTGCACCATTACCGACCATTTCTGGGTCTTTTATGCAGCCGCAACCACGGTCGGGTTCGAGCTCAAGATCGAGGACACCAAAGCCAGGACTTCCCGCACTTACACCAATCCCGATTTACGGCGGGCAGATGCCGTTGCTGACACCCGCGCTTTTGCGACGTGCGATTTCTGAGCGCTTCCTACTCATTCAAAACCATCCAAATCGGCATCAGGCGCGAGGCCATCCCTAAACCTAAAGGTGGGCGGGCCTCGCGGCTCAGACCTGACCACCAAGCTCTGTGGCCGCAATCCCGCCGAATTAGGGATTTCTGTCGGAGTGATCTTTGACCGCGCGGATCATGGCGCGGACGTTGTCGACCGGAGTTTCCGGCAGCAGGCCATGGCCTAAGTTGACGATGTGACCACCCCCGCTGGTCCGCCCCAGCGCGATCAGCCGTTGCACTTCGGCCGTGATGCTCTCCGGGGTGCCAAACAGGGCTCCTGGGTCGAGATTGCCTTGCAGCACTAAGCGCGGGCCGACCTGTTCGCGGACCCGATCGAGCGGCAAACGCCAATCCACGGACAGCACTTCGACCGGTAGCTCGCGCAGCACACCGAGCAAGTGGCAGGCATCGCGGATGAAGTAGATCAGGGGAACTTGACCGCGCAGTCCCTGCAAAATGGTGAGCAGCGGGGGAAGCGCGAGTTGACGGAAACGGCGCTCATCGAGCAATCCGCCCCAGGTGTCGAAGAGTTGGATGGCTTGCGCCCCGGCCGCGATTTGCCCGCGCAAGTAGGCGAGCGAAGTTTGGGCCAGCCGGGCAAGGAGAGTAGAAAGCCCCTGGGGATCGCGGTAGCTCCAACCCAACAGGTGGCTGAAGGATTTTGAAGTACCTCCTTCGACCAAGTAGGCCGCCAGGGTCCAGGGCGTGCCACCGAAGCCGATCAGCGGCACGCGGTCAGTCAGCTGCTGGCGCAACAAGCGGATCGTCGCAAACACATAACCCAACTTCTGCTCGACGTCAGGAACCACGAGGCGGTCGACATCCTCCCGTGTGCGCACCGGGTGGGGAAAACTGGGGCCATCGCCTTGGACGAAGCGCAGCTCGGCGCCCATGGCTTCGAGCGGCAAGAGAATGTCGGCGAAGAGAATCGCGGCGTCGACGTCCAGCAGATCGACCGGTTGGAGGGTCACTCGGGCTGCCAGCTCCGGGGTCTTGCACAGGGTCAGGAAGTCGTGGGCTTGACGGACTTGTCGATACTCGGGCAAATAGCGGCCGGCTTGGCGCATCAGCCAAACCGGTGGGCGGGGTACGGCCTCACCCCGGCAGGCGCGAAGAAAAAGATCGTTCATCGTCATGGTCGCTTGCATCCAGGTCAGGGGCACGTCAAGGGGCGCGTCAAGGCGCGCTCATGTCCGCACTCCGAGAAAGAGGTAGAGGGAAAAGATCGCGAACAGGATGCTGGGGCTCCAAACCGCCACGACCGGGGGCAAGATCGTGACCTGGCCGAGCGCGTTGAATAGTGCCACAAGTCCCATCAAAACAATGCCCAAGACCAGGGACAGCCCGATGCCGTAAAGTGCCCCCTTGCGTTCCAGCCGGAAGGCAAAAGGTAGCGCCACCAGCGCCATGACCAGAGAAATGGCGGGGTAGGCGATCTTGTTGTGGAGCGCCACCTCGAGTTGGGGTAACTGCTCCTGGCCGCCGATCTCGCGCAGTTCCTGAACATACTGACGGAGTTCCCGGTAAGTCATTTCCGTGGGTTGGCGCAGTTCACCCTGGAAAAAAGCAGGGGTTTCCGGCAAGCGATCGCGCACCGACTCGGGAAACCGGCGATAGGAAGTGTGACGGTTGCCCGCGAAGGATCTGGACCAGCCGTCTGCAAACGTCCACCAACCATCCCCGGCATAAGTCGCGTGGTTGGCCAGCAAGCGGTCGGTCAAGTGAAACTCGGCGTCGAATTTGAAGACTTGCAAGCGGAAAAGCTCGTTCTTCCTATCGTCGAAGCTCAAGTAGTTGTAGAGGTAATGACTGGCACCGTCGTCGCCACGACCATAAAGCCAGCGACGGTCTGCCCGTTGCAGGTGAGCGGTCTTACGATTCATGATCACCGCTTCGAGTTCGGCAACCCGGCTGTTGGCTGCGGGCAAGACCTCGGCTTGCAACCAGCCGCTCACACACGCAATCCCCAAAGAGACCAAGATGACCGGTACGGCGAGCCGGTAGTGGCTGATTCCCGAGGACTTGAAGGCGGTGATTTCGTTGGTTCGCGAGAGCAGACCAAAAGCGACCAGGGTGGTGACCAGCGAGATGATGGGAGCGATCTGGTAGAGGATAGTGAAACATTTGAACTTGTAGTAATCCAGCACCACCTGTTGAGGAACTTGGAATTCGATGATTTCGTCGAGCCGTTCGGTCAAATCTGCGACCAAATAGATGGTCAACCCAGCCAGTATGGCGATTCCGAACACCCGCAAATAGGTCGCCAAGATGTAACGGTCGATCGTATTCAAGAGGCGGAGGTTGATCTCGGGCAAGCGCAAGACGAGGTCTGCTTTGTTGGGTTTGCGCTGGGTGGATGCCATGGCGCGCAGCTCCCGCGCTACCCGCGGGCGGGTGCGCTTGTGGGCTGGCTGCGGTCTGAGCCTGAACCAAGCGCCCAGGCTGTTCAAAAGCGTCGGCTTGTCACGGTTGCGTCGGAAGAGCAACATCAAACCCAGCCCCAAGAAGATCACGTTCGACATCCAGATCGAGAACCAGGCGGGCAAAGTCCCGCCGCGCGCCAGTTCTTCCCCCCAGCTGAGCAAGATGTAGTAAATCAGGATGATCGCGAACGACAGCGCAAAGCCAGCGGACTTGCCACCGCGCGCATGGGTGAAGCCGAGCGGCAACGCGAGCAGTCCAAAAACCATGCAAGCTGCCGGGATGCTGAATTTCTTGTGGATCTCGACACGGGCCAGGTTGCGGGTCATGCTGTCGTTTTGGGGATCGTCCACCTGAGCTTTGAGGTCGGTAAAGCTGAGTTCGCGCAAGCCTCGCTTGACTGTGGTGGCCACGGCTTGGGGTGAACCCTGGGTGTCGATCAAGAACTGGCTCAAATCTTTGACGCCGATGTCGTAACGCGCCGGGTTGCTCAAATCGACATGGTGGGTCAAGGCGTTCTTCAAGGAGATCAACACCCGGCTGCCATCGTCTTGTCCTAAAGCCTCACCACTTTCAGCCAGGACGATCGTGCTTTCGGTTGAAGCCGGGATCGAGTCCGCCAGGAAAACCCCTTGCCAGCGTCCGCCGGTGGGCGGCACCGCAAACACGTAGAGCACCTTGCCCGGCCACTCGGTGTAGGGCACCCGCGGCTCGACCTGCCGCGCCAGGCTTTGGGTCAAGATTTTGACCTGGAGCTGTTGCAGCGCATGGTTGCCTTCGGGCAGGACGGTGAGCATGAGATAGGCGCACACCCCGGCCAGCGCCGTCGACAGCGCGAGGATCGGGCGGAACAGTGAGAACAAGCTGATCCCGCAAGAACGCAGCGCGGTCAGTTCGCTGTCACTCGACAGGCGTCCGATCGCGATCAAGATGCTGAACAAGAGCGCCATTGGGATGGTGAGCACGACGATCGAGGGCAGCGACAAGAGCAGCAGCTTGCCAACCAACCCGGCTGGGACTTGCGCCCGGATGATCAGCTCCGCTGACTTGAACAGGAAGTTGATCAAGAAAATGAAAGTGAAAACCAGGAAGCCCAGCGCCAGGGGGCCAGAGATCTCAGCCAGGATGTAGCGGTCGACGCGTCGCATGCAGGGCAGATTATAGATGTGCCCCAGCAGAAAGCCATCCCCACGGGCAGCCAGGGCTGCCCCGCGTCGAGCAGGAGGTCAAGACCACATGCTGGCCGCATTGATCGACCGCAAGGGGCGACGTGGTTGCCGCGCCCTGACGTTTGGCCTCAGCTTGAGCACGGATCGCGGTGCTGTCTAGGCGGTATGGTCCACGGAGGAACTGGTGATGCCGCAGCGGGGGCTGGCGAGAAAGCAGGTGCCGGTCGGGTAATCAACGTCACGCGTTCGAGCGACCAGTTGACCGGGGTGGGCTCTTGCAAGCCGCGGTGGGTCATCCCGATACTGAGCAGGAGCGCTGCGAGCGGCGTGGTGCCTTGGGGTTGGCCACGCGCCGAACGCGAGCCGTCATCCAGATCCCAGGGGTTGGGCAAAGGCTGCTCAGTGCTCAGGAAGAAGAGGGTTTCAACACCGTAGGGCGGCCCCACTGTAAAGCGTGCTGATTCGCCGAGCATGATCTTGGCCGGGGAAGGTAGCTGGGTGCTCAACGGGAAACGGTTTTCAACATTTGTGCGCGGAAACAGCAGCTTGAAAGTGCCGGTGCTGTCGAGGGCGAAAACGTACACATAACGAGGGGTAATTGCTGTCAGTGGGGTGGTGCGTCGGACCAGCCCCAGCTCTAGGCTGGTGCCAGCGTTGAGCACGGCGGGATTCGCGGCAAGCGGAGTGCCCTCCGCCTGCAGTAGCAAACGATAGGCAAAGTCGTTTTTGGGCGGTGGTTCGAGGCTCAGCCAGGCCCGAATCTTGGCGAGTTGCAGCGCCGCGTGGCTGAGGCTAGTGGCCAAAGGCACGGCTGCTGCCGCGGTTTCGCGCCACGGCTGCCAATCTGTGCTGAGCGGCAGGGCTGAACGCACAAGATCGCTGCCCAACGTTGCCGGACGACTCCAGGCATAGGAGATCCCATCATCGGTGAGGCGGCCCACAAGGATGTAGTCTGCCAGCTCAGGGACGCAGGTTGGTTCCAGCGCCGGATGCTCCATCACCAGCTGTTGCGCCAGCGCTTGGGGTGGTGGCAACTGAACGAAGAGCCGATCATTTGGCTTAAGCCGGGTCAAGACCTCGTCAACTGCGGGAGCAGCACCCAGGTCGACGTCAGCGCTGGCCGTGTGCAACTGCCAGCCGGCACGCCAGGTGAGCAGATGGGTTGGCGGCGTAGTTAGCGGGTCCTCCACCCAGGTGAACCTGGCCTTGGCCACCGCCGCATGGAGTGCCCGGGCCCACGAAAAAACTTGGCTCCAAGCCCATGCCTGCGGCCAGAACACCCGCAGTGGGGTAGAGGCAGGTGTCGCCCAGCGGTCGAGGACGAAGAGGTCACCGGGGACGACTCCCGCCGGGTTGGGATCCCCGGGTACGATCTGGGCCGTGCTCCGCACCAACCCTTCTTGCGCGATGATGCGCAAGCGTGGCCGCCGCACGGTGGAATCGCCCCACGCGACCAGTTCGCTGCCGACGGTCAAACCATTCGCCCAGCCCCCTTGCAGCACCACTTTTTCGCCGTCGACATGCTCGACGGCAACCACCACGCGACGGGCAAAAGCAGCCGGGCGTCCGCCCAGGAACGGTGCGCGCCGCACCTCCTCGGTGCCACCCAGAACGGGCTCCTGGACCGTCGTCTCAGCGTGCAACCTGGCCCGCAGACGCTGATAGATCAGTTCAACAGGTTCGTCCGGATTAACGCTGCGCAAGGTGCGCAGGAGCGCCAGGGTGAACACACCATGCCGCTGCTGGCGCTCGTTGTCCCAGGTCTCCCAGGCGCTTTCGAAATCCTGGGCAGCCGCAAGAACCAGCGCGCCGCGATCTTCGATCCGCGGTCCTGGTGGAGTTACCTGCACCACGCCGCGCAAGTCGGGGGCGAGACTCCGCGACTGCGGCCACGGCGGCAGGCCGCGGAAGGCCGAGCCGCGGAAGGCCGAGCCGCTATGGCAGCTGTCGAGAATCACGGTGAGGTGCGCGCCGCGATCGAGCACCTGATTGAAGCGCTGGCGCAGCTCCTGATCGCGCAGATCAGGAACGCCGAGCCGGGCATCAGCGGGCACCAGAGTCTCGTCGCGCTGGTCGAGTTCCTGCGCTTGCGGATTGGGGATGAACGAGCCGTGGCCGGCAAAGAAGAACAGCATCGTGTCACCCGGACCGGCTGGGGATATCAGCTCCGTTTCAATCGCCGTGAGGATGGCCTTACGGGTCGCTTCCTGGTCCCGCAGCAAGCGCACCTGTCCTGGGGCAAAGCCATACTGGGTGAGCAGGATTTGCTGAATTGCCTCGGCGTCGTTGCGCGCGCCCTGCAAGCTCGGCCAGGCGGTCCGGCCACTGGCCGTGGCGAGCGGGGCCTTGCTGAGGAGGAGTTGTGACGCGCTGTAGTCGTTGATACCGACGACGACCGCCCGCCGTTCGGCAG
>CAZCOV010000068.1:0-20231 GCA_964499975.1 uncultured Thermoanaerobaculia bacterium | reverse complement strand
GATCAACTTTGCGGCGACCCCCTTCCGGGTGGTCACCCAGCTCAGCCCTTGGCCCGCGTCGCGGGTGGCAGGGCCGCGCCTCGCGGGGGTCAGTGCCTTCGGAATCGGCGGCACCAACGCCCATGCGATCCTGTCTGAACCGCCCGTGGTCGCGCCGGGTGACCCCGGGCTGGCGTGCCCCGGGCGCGCGTGGCAGGTGGTGGTGCTGTCGGCCAAGAGCGAGGCGGCGCTCGAGCAGATGAGCGGACGGCTTTCCGCCCACTTGCAAGCTCATCCCGAGCTCGCTTTGGCGGACGTTGCCTACACCCTGCAAGTCGGACGCGAACGCTTTGCCCATCGGCGCCTGGTGGTCGCCCGGAGCTGCGAAGAAGCAGCTGAGGCCTTGGCAGGCGAAGCGAACGCTGCGCGCCGCTGGTTGGGACGGAACGAGCCGCGGAGTGAGCGACCGGTGGTTTTCCTTTTCCCCGGGCAGGGCGCTCAGTACGTGGACATGGGCCGCGAGCTTTACCAAAGCGAGCAGATCTTTCGTCGCGAGCTCGACCTTTGCGCGCAGATCCTGCGCCAGCACCTGCCGGGAAGCGACCTCCTGAGCGTGCTGTTTCCTGGGGAGCCGCAACGCGCGTCCGCTGCCCAAGAACTGCGCCAGACCCAGCTGGCACAACCGGCGCTCTTTGCGGTGGAGTATGCCCTGGCCAAACTATGGATGGCGTGGGGGATCGTGCCGCAAGCCATGCTTGGTCATTCGCTCGGCGAGTACGTTGCCGCTTGCCTCGCCGGGGTGATGTCGTTGCCAGCGGCGCTCAACTTGGTGGCTTTGCGCGGTCGCTTGATGCAGGCGCTGCCCAGCGGCGCCATGCTGGCGGTCCAGCTGCCAGCCGCGGAGCTTACAGCCCACCTCGGGAACGAACTCTCGCTCGCCGCGGTCAATGCTCCGGATGCCTGCGTGGTCGCGGGTCCCCTCGGCGCGATCGAGGCTTTGCGCGGTGCCCTCGCCTTGACCGGGACCCCGAGTCAGCTGCTGCACACCTCCCACGCTTTTCACTCTGCGCAGACCGAGCCCATTCTCGAACCGTTCAGCCGAGCGGTGGCACAAGTCGCGCTGGCGCCGCCGCAGATTCCTTACCTCTCGAACCTCAGCGGGACCTGGATAGCGGCTGAGCAGGCGCAAGATCCACAGTACTGGGCCCGTCACCTGCGTTCCCCCGTCAGATTTGCGCCAGCCCTGGCTGAGCTGCTCGCTGAGTCGGATCCGGTGCTCCTCGAAGTGGGTCCCGGCAACAGCCTCAGCCAGCTGGTGCAGCGGCAAACCACCGGACGCAGCGTGATCACGAGCCTCCCCGGTCCCAAGGACTCCGGCGCTGACTGCGAAGCGGTTGGCCTGGCGCTCGGACGGCTGTGGCTAGCGGGCGCCGAGGTCGACTGGCCAGCTGTCCACGCCGGGGTTCGGCGGCGGCGCGTCCACCTGCCGACTTACCCGTGGGAACGGCAACGATATTGGGTGGGCCGTGGGGTGGGCCGTGCGGCGCGCGTGGTGCCAGCCGATTCCCCGCTAGTGGCAGGGGTGCTGGCGGAGGTGCCAGCCGACTTCCCACCGCCAGCCGATTCCCCACCAGCAACGCTGTTGCCCACAGGTCCCCGCCCCAACCTCGAGACCCCTTACCAGGGACCGCGCGACGAACTCGAAGCCCGAATCACCGCGATCTGGCAGCGCCTGCTCGGGATCGAGCCGATCGGAATCCACGACAACTTCTTCGAACTCGGTGGGCATTCGCTGTTGGCCACCCAGGTGGCGACCTGCCTGCGCGAGGAGCTGCACGTCGAAGTGCCCTTCGATCGCCTGCTGGGCCGGCCGACGATCGCCGAGTTGACCTTGGTCGTCGCCGAGCTTCAGGCCGCCGCGCTGAGCGAAGCCGACCTCACCGCGATGATCGCGGAAATCGACAACCTTTCAGCCGAAGAAATCGAGCAGTTGCTGGCCGCGGGAGACGGAGAGCAGTAATTCCAGCGGAGGTCCGGATCATGAGCAAGGTAGAAGCTTTCCTCGAAAATGTCTCGCCCGAAAAGCGTCAGCTCTTCTTGCGCAAGCTACAGCAGAAGCTGGCGACCCAAACGCAGGAGGCACCGCCCGCGCGCATCCCTCCGCGCGATCCGAGTACTCCGCCGCAGCTGTCGTTTGCCCAGCAACGGCTGTGGTTTCTCGACCGTTTTGCCGGCAGCAGTGCCGCTTACAACCTGCCGGCGGTGTTGCGCTTTGACGGCCGGCTCGATTTGGCGGTGTTGCACCGCTCCCTCGCCCAGCTGGTCTTACGGCACGAAGCCTTGCGCACCACGATCCGCGAGCAGGACGGGGTACCGTTACTCGAAGTCCAGGCGCCGAGGGTGCATCTGCCGATCGTGGACCTGCAAGCGCTCGACCCGGTGACGCGACAAAACGAACTGGAGCAGCAGATCCGCGCGGCGGTGCTGACGCCTTTTGCGCTCGCCGGTGGCGCTTTGCTGCGCTGGCGCCTGTTGCGGACGGCTGCCGAGCAGCACGTGTTGGTGTTCAACCTGCACCACATCGTGTGTGACGGCTGGTCTATCTCCCTGCTGATCCGCGATCTCACTGCGCTTTACCGCGCTGAGCTCGCTGGCACGCTAGCCCCGCTGCCGCCGCTGGCGGTGCAGTACACCGACTTCGCCGTGTGGCAGCGCGAGCAACAAGACAGCGCGGCCTGGGCCCAGCAACTGGCTTATTGGGTCGCGCAACTCGCAGACTTGCCGCCGCAGCTCGAATTGCCCAACGACCGCTCCCGCACGCTCCTCCAGAACTTTCACGGCAAGCTGTATCGCCAGTCGGTCGCAGCGCCGCTGGTCCAGCGCCACGAGGCACTCGGGCGCGCGCTCGGGGCAACTCCGTTCATGACGCTCTTGGCAGTGTTCCAGCTGCTCTTGGCTCGCCTGAGCCAAAACCGCGACTTTGCGGTGGGGGTGCCGGTGGCCGGACGGCAACGCGCTGAACTCGAAAACCTGGTCGGCATGTTTCTCAACACATTGGTTTTTCGTTGTCGTCTAGGCGACGACGAGGAAGCCCCCGCTTTGACTTTCCGCCAGCTGGTCGCGCAAGTGCGTGAGGCCGCAGTTGCCGCCTATGCCAACCAGGACGTGCCGATTGAAAAAGTGATCGAAAAGCTTGACGTCGAACGCACAGTTGGCCTCAGCGGACAGTTTCAGAATCCTTTATTTCAAGTTCTGTTCAACATGCTGAACCTGCCGCCGGCCGAACTCGACCTGCCCGGGGTGAAAGTCGAACCCCTGGAACTCCCCGATCAACCCGCGAAATTCGACCTCACTGTTTACGCGCAGTTGTCAGCCGAAGGCTTGACGTTGCTCTGGGCGTACAATGCCGAGATTTTTTCTGACACGCGGATCGCGGAGATGGCGCGGCAATATGAGCTGCTGCTCACCCAAGTGACCGCGGATGCCGAGCGCCCGCTGGAGCACTATTCGCTGGTGACGGAAGTGGCGCGGGCCGTGTTGCCCGATCCGCTGACGCGGCTCGATGACCATTTCCCGGGGGCGGTGCACGATCTGTTTTTCGCCCACGCGCAAAGAGCGCCGGAACGCGTGGCCGTGGTCGATCCCGTCGGGGTGTCGACCTATGGCCAGCTGACGGCTGACGTCTTGCGTTTGGCCGCGGCGCTGCTCAGCTTGGGGGTTGAACGCGAAGCTGCGGTGGTGATCTACGCCCACCGCAGCGCCGCGCTGGTGCCAGCCGTGCTGGCGACGCTCGCCGCGGGCGGCACCTTCGTGCTGCTCGATCCGCAATATCCGCCACCGCGTCTTGCGGCCATGGCGCGACAGGTCCAACCGCGGGTGGTGCTGGCGCTGTCGCTGGCCGGAGAGCTGCCGGACGAACTCGCTCTGGTGGTGGCGGAGCTTGGCGGCACACGTCTCCAGCTCTTGCCCGACGCGACCCTCTCGCCCGCCCTCCCGCGGGAAGAGTCAGCGCCACTGCCACGTCCGCAGGTGGGGCCAGACGACCGGGCGGTGATCGCGTTCACCTCGGGTTCGACCGGGGTTCCGCGCGGGGTCGAGGGTCGGCATGGCCCACTCACCCACTTCCTCCCCTGGCAGCAGGCGTATTTTGCGCTCGGCCCGGAGGATCGCTACACCTTGCTCTCGGGTTTGTCGCACGACCCCTTGCAGCGCGATGTTTTTACTCCCCTCACCACCGGGGCAACCGTGGTCATCCCGGATCCCGAGCAGCGGCTCGAACCCGGCTATCTCGCGCGGTTCATGGTCGAAGAGCGCGCCAGCATCGCCCACTTGACCCCGGCCATGGTCCAGTTACTGGTCGACACTGCCGCGCCGGGAACGGTTTTACCCAGCCTGCGACGGGCGTTCGTGGTCGGCGAGATGTTCAGCGCGCGCGACGCTGACCGCTTGCGGGAACTCGCGCCCCACGTTGCGGTGGTCAACTTCTTTGGTTCGACAGAAACCCAGCGCGCCGTGGGCTTTTTCGCCTACACCGGGCGAGCCAGCCTGGCCGGACGCGAGGTTCTGCCCCTCGGACACGGCATGCCGGATGTGCAGCTGCTGGTGGTCAAGCCAGGGGGAGGACTGGCCGGGATCGGCGAGGTGGGCGAGATCCGAGTGCGCAGTCCGCACCTGGCGCGCGGCTATCTGGGTGAGCCGGCGCTCACCGCTGCGCGCTTTGTCGACGGCATGTACCTGACCGGCGACTTGGGCCGCTACCGCCTGGACGGCGTGGTCGAGCCCTTGGGGCGGATGGATCATCAGGTCAAGATTCGCGGCTTTCGCGTCGAGCCCGGCGAGGTCGAAGCAGCGCTGCGCCAGCATCCGGGCGTGCGGGAGTGCGTGGTGGTGGCAGATCGCGGCGACGGAACCGCCGGCATGCGTTTGGTCGCTTACGTGGTAGGCGGGACGCCCCCCGCGGTCCTGCGCGAGCACCTGCGCCAGCGCTTGCCCGACTACATGGTGCCAGCGCTTTTTGTCGAACTCGAGGCTTTGCCGCGCTTGCCCAACAGCAAAGTCGACCGCCGACGGCTGCCCGCGCCCACCGCGGCTTTCGGGGAAGCCGAGCGCCCGTTCGAAGCGCCGCGGAGTCCCACGGAGCAAGTGATCGCCGAGATCTGGCAGCAGGTCTTGGGGGTTGCGCGCGTGGGTATCGACGATTCGTTTTTTGAACTCGGCGGCCACTCACTGCTCGCCACCCAGGCGGTGTCGCGGATTCACGCCGCTTTGGGGGTCGAGCTGCCGCTGCGCCGTTTTTTTACCACGCCCACGGTGCGGGGGCTGGCCATAGCAGTGTTCGAGCTAGCTGCTGCCGCGGATCCGGGTCAGCGCTGGAAGAGTGCGCGCGAGCAGACAATCGAGCGCCGGCCGCCGGAGCGCCGGCCGCAAGCCCGACCCCAGCTCTCGTTCGCCCAACACCGCTTGTGGTTTCTCCACCAGTTGGCCCCCAAAAGCGCGTTTTACAACATGCCCGGCGCCTTTCATTTCCGCGGTCAGCTCGAGGTTTTGACCTTAGAGCGGACCTTCAACGAAATCGTCCGCCGGCATGAGATCTTGCGCACCCGCTTTGTGGTGACAGACGGCGAGCCGCGGCAAGTCATCGCCCCACACCTGTCCCTCGCCCTGCCGCTCATCGATTTGCAGGCACTCGCCGCCCCAGCCCAAGCCGCGCGCCGACTCGGGGAGCAGTTCTTGCGCCAATCGTTCGACCTCGAACAGCTGCCCTTGCTCGCCTTGCAATTAGTGCGGCTGGGGGGGGCCGACCCCGGTCCCGCAGAGCACGTCTTGTTCTTGGTCATCCACCACATCATTTCCGACGGCTGGTCGCAGCGTGTGCTGCACCACGAAGTGGCCGAAATCTATGCGGCGCTGGGCAAGGGTCAACCGTCACCGCTCGCGGAACTCGCCATCCAGTACAGCGATTTTGCGGTGTGGCAGCGCAGCTGGTTGAGCGAAGAAGTGCTGGCCAGGCAGCTCGATTACTGGAAAAACCTGATCGCGGGTGCGCCGGAACTGCTCGAACTGCCGACCGACCGTCCGCGTCCGCCGGTGCAGACGCTGGCGGGAAGCCATTTGCCCGTAGTCTTGCCTAGCGAGCTGACCGCTGCAGCGCGGGCCTTGAGCGAAAAACGCGGGCTGTCGCTTTACATGACTTTGTTCGCGGTCTTCCAGGTGGTGCTCAGCCGCTGGAGCGGGCAAACCGACTTGCTGGTGGGGTCACCGATTGCCAACCGCAACAAAGGTGAGCTCGAAGGCTTGATCGGGTTTTTCGTCAACATGTTGTTGCGCCGCACCGACGTCTCCGGCAATCCAACTTTTTCGACCTTGCTGGAGCGCGTCCAAGACGCCACGCTCGCCGCCTACGATCACCAAGACCTGCCGTTTGAGCGCCTGGTGTCCGAACTCAAGCCCGAGCGCAACTTGGCCTACACGCCATTGTTCCAAGTGATGTTCAACTTGCTGAACTTCCCGCATGCTGCGCCCACGTTGGCACACCTTGAGATCCAAACTTGGGAGCTCGACACCGCGACTTCGAAATATGATCTATCGCTTTATTTTGCGGGCAGTGGTCGCGGTCCCTTGCGCGGCTTTTTTGAATACAGCAGCGATTTGTTCGACCGCACCACGGTGGCGCGCTGGCGCGAGCAGTACCAGAACGTGTTGCAACGCGCGCTCGCAGCGCCGCAAACCCGAATTCACGATCTGCCGCTTTTAGCACCCGCCGAACACCACGCTTTGTTGATCGAAGCGAATGCCGTGCCCAAGGCGCTGGTCAATGACGGCGAAGGCATCCACCACCTGATCTTGACCCGCGCCAGGCAAGCGCCCGACGCCGTGGCGCTCGCAGCGGGCGATGCCGCGCTCAGCCTCGGCGCGCTCGTCCAGCGCGCCGCTCAGATAGCGCGCCTGCTGCAAGACCAGGGCGTCGGACCCGACGTGCTGGTCGGGGTGGCGCTCCAGCGTTCAGTGGACCTCGTAGCGGCACTTCTGGGGGTGCTGCAAGCCGGCGGAGCGTATGTGCCGCTGGATCCGACCTACCCGGCAGCGCGCTTGACGCTGATGCTGGAGGACGCGCGTCCGCGGGTGCTGCTGACGGAGGCGCCGGCCCCAGCCGTTCTTTCAAGGGAAGGCGGACCGTGGGCCACCATCGATCTCGGTGCGGCTTTGCCCCCCAGTTCAGGCAGGGAGAGAGCGCTGGGGATGGGGCCGATCCTGCCAGGTCAGCTGGCTTACGTGATCTATACCTCGGGCTCGACCGGCAAGCCCAAAGGCGTGGCCGTCGGGCACCGCTCGGTGGTGGCGTTCTTGCGCGCAATGGCCGAACGCCCAGGCTTGACCGCCGAAGAAATTTTCTTGGCGGTGACCACCCTGTCGTTTGACATCGCCGGCCTCGAATTGTATTTGCCGCTGATCGTCGGAGCCCGGCTGGAGCTCGCGCGCGACCCCGAGACCGCCGACAGTGGAATGCTCGCAGCACGGCTTGCCGCCGTGCGGGCAACCACCCTGCAGGCCACGCCCGCGACCTTTAATCTCTTGCTGGCCACCGACGCGCTGCCCGCCGGGGGGTTGCGCCGGATCCTCTGCGGCGGTGAGGCCCTGACCCGCGTGCTGGCGGACCGTCTGCTGGCGACGGGTGCGCAGGTGTGGAACGTTTATGGCCCGACCGAAACCACGATCTGGTCAGCCGTCGAAGCGGTGCTGCCGGACGGCGCCGCGGGCAGCATTGCGCTTGGGATCCCGATTGCAGGCACTTGCTTTTACCTCCTCGACCGCCGCGGCGCCCTCTCTCCCCTGGGCATCGCCGGCGAGCTGATGATCGCCGGGGCCGGGCTGGCGCGGGGGTATCTGGCGCGGCCGGGGTTGACGGCCGAGCGCTTCCTTCCCGACCCCTTTGCCGAGTCGCTGGCCGGGCCGCCAGGCGCGCGCTGCTACCGCACCGGCGACCTGGTGCGTTACCGGCCACAAGGCTCGCTCGAATTCCTCGGACGCATCGACCACCAGGTCAAGGTGCGGGGTTTCCGCATCGAGCTGGGAGAGATCGAAGCGGCCTTGGTCCATTACCCTGGCGTGCGCGCCGCCGTGGTCGGGGTCCGGCGGCGGCCCGCGAGTGGCGACCAGTTGGTGGCCTGGCTCGAACTGCAAGCCACCGAGGAGACGCCAGCGCCGGCGCTCGCAACCTTGCACGAGTTCGTCGCCCAGCGGCTGCCGGACTACATGGTGCCAGCCGCTTTTGTGCTGCTGGAGGAATTTCCGCGCACCCCGGCGGGCAAGGTCGCGCGCCAGGCCTTGCCCGACCCAGAAAGTTCACGCCTAGGTCTGGCGGACGACTACCAGGCCCCCGCCAACCCGCTCGAAAGCTTCCTCGTCGAGCTGTGGCAAGAAGTGCTCGGGATGGCCCGCGTGGGCGTTGAGGACCGCTTCTTTCACCTCGGCGGTAACTCGATTCAAGCCGCGATTTTCACCAACCGGCTGCAACAAGCCTTGGGCGAGATCGTCCACGTGACCGCAGTTTTTCGTTATCCGACGATCCGCGAACTGAGCGCTTTCCTCAGCCGCGATTACGCTCTTGCCCTCGCCCGGCTGGGGACTGCCGGTGCCCCCGCGACGAGCCGCGTTGCCCGCGCGCCCGGCATTGACGCGGAGCAAATCGTTGAGCTGCGCCAGCTGGCTGCGGCCAGCATCCGAGCGCAACGCCGCTGGCCCGGCAAACCGGCTACCCGGCAGCAGCAGTCACCGATTTTCATCCTGTCGCCGCCGCGTGCCGGCTCGACCTTGCTGCGCGTGATGCTAGCCGGGCATCCGCAGCTGTTTGCGCCGCCCGAACTCGAATTGCTGTCGTTTGCCACGGTGGGCGAACGGCGTGCAGCCTTCACCGGCGTCCATGGGTTTGCGGCCGAGGGCTTGGTGCGCGCGGTCATGGAACTGCGCGACTGCACTGCAGCGACCGCCAAAGCCTGGCTCGACCGCTGGGCAGACGAAGATTTGCCGGTGGCCCAGGTTTACGCTTTGCTCCAGGACGGGTGCAACGGCCGCCGGCTGGTCGACAAGACCACGACTTACGCGCTTGATTTGCCGACTTTGCACCGGGCGGAGGAACTGTTCGCGGGCGCCCACTACATCCACTTGCTGCGTCACCCTTGCGCCACGCTCAAATCTTACGTGGACGTGCGCCTTGATCAATTTTTACGTTTTGACAACCCTTTCACCGGACGCCAGCAAGCTGAATTGCTGTGGGTGATCGATCAGCAAAACATTCGGGAATTTCTCCGGACGGTACCTGCTGCACGCCAATTTCAGTTGCGCTTCGAAGATCTGCTGAGCGATCCTGAAGGACAAAGCCGCGAGTTGTGCGCGTTCTTGGGTCTCGAGTTCGCGCCGGCCATGCTCGAACCCTACAGCGGCCGGCGGATGACCGACGGCATCTATCGCGAATCGCGCATGCACGGCGATCCGCGCTTCCACGAGCACCAAGGCATTGACCCGGCCGTGGCCGAGAAGTGGCGCGGCAATTACCGCTGGCAGGACCTTGCGCCCCTCACCCAGCAACTGGCAGTGTCGTTTGGATATGCCCGCGAGCAGGAGCCCGTCCCTCCCGCGGCTGGGCTGCCCGCGGCTGAGCTGCCCGCGGCTGCGCCCTCTCCACCTCGACTGTCGTTTGCGCAACAGCGTCTGTGGTTCCTCGATCGGCTGGAACCGGACCGCGCGACGTACAACATCCCGCTGGTGGTGCGCTTTGCCGGGCGTCTCGCCAAAGGCGCGTTGACCCGGGCGCTCGCTGAGCTGGTCCGCCGCCACGAGGTTTTGCGCACCACGTTCACCGAACGCGACGGCGTGGCCGTCCAGGTGATCCACCCGGCCATGGACCGCGACCTGCCGCTCGTGGATCTGCGCGCCTTGGCGCCCACCACCCGCCAGGGGCTCGCGCAGCAGCTGGCTCGCGAGGAAGCCGCGCGTCCCTTTGACCTCACCCGGGGTCCGGTACTGCGCAGCCACTTGGTGCAAACCGATGACGCGGAGCACTGGCTGCTTGTGACCCAGCACCACATCGCTTCCGACGGCTGGTCCCTCGGGGTCATGCTGCGCGAAGTGGCCTTGCTTTATGGCGCGTTCGTGACCGAGCCGCGGCTGCGCGTGCCGTCACCCCTGCCCGAGCTGGCCCTGCAGTACGCGGATTTTGCGCGATGGCAGCGCCAATGGCTGGCCGGCCCAGAGCTTGCAAACCAGCTCGCGTGGTGGCGTGAACAGCTCACCGCCACCCCGGCGCTCGAACTGCCCACCGACCATCCCCGCCCGCTGGTTGCCAGCCAGCGGGGCGCGAGCCTGCGCGTGACCTGGCCGGCAGCGCTCACCTCCGAACTCAACGCACTGAGCCGGCGCGCCAACACCACCCTGTTCGTCACCTTGCTCGCGAGTTTCGCGGTCCTGCTGCAAAAGCTCAGCGGTCAGCACGACTTTGCCATCGGCACGCCGGTGGCCGGCCGCCACCGCGCGGAACTCGAACCGATGATCGGCTTTTTCGTCAACCCGCTGGTCGTCCGCACCCGAACGCTCCTCCCGCCCGCAGAAGACGGCTTTGTCGGGTTGCTGGAACGGGTGGCCCAGCACCTGCTCGCGGTCTACGCCCACCAAGATGTGCCCTTCGAACAGCTGGTCGACGCGCTCGAACTGTCCCGGGACACGCCAGCCCGGGGCACGCCAGCCCGGGGCACGCCAGCCCGGGGCACGCCAGCCCGGGATCTGAGCCGCACGCCGCTTTTTCAAGTCTTGTTCGCGTTGCAAAACGCGCCGGTTGGGGAGTTCGAGTTGCCGGAACTGCGGCTGTCGTCGCAGCCGCAGCGCACTGGGACGGCGAAGTTCGATCTGGAACTGATGTTCACCGAAGTTGGGGGAGAGCTGTCCGGTCGGCTGGAATACGCGCGCGATCTATTCGATGCCACCACCATGGCGCGGCTGCTCCGCAACTATGCGTCCCTGGTCACAACGCTGCTGGCCGCACCCGAGCGCCCGCTCGCGGAAGTCGAGATGTTGTCCTCAGCCGAACGTCAGCAAATCCTCGCGGAGTGGAATGACACCCAGCAGGACTTGCCCTGGCCAAGAACCCTCGCAGCGCGCATCGCCCAGCAGGTCGCGTCCACGCCCGACGCGCTGGCCGTGAACCTCGCAGCGAACTGGTTGAGCTTCGACGGGCTCAACTCGCGGTCCGAGCAGCTGGCGCACCGCCTGCAGCAGCTGGGGGTCGGGCCAGAAGTGCCGGTGGGGATCTTGCTCGAGCGCTCGGTCGAGCTGATGGTGGGTCTGCTGGCCGTGCTCAAGGCCGGCGGCTGGTACGTTCCGCTCGACCCGTCGTACCCGGAGAACCGCCTGGCCTTCATGCTCACAGATCTGTCCGGGATCGAGGGTTTTCCCGTGCTGCTCATCGGCGCGGAGCAAGAAGCTCTGGCCGAACGGTTGTGCCCCCAGCCCGAACGGCGGCTCTGCCTCACCGGCCACGGCGCCGTGCGGGGCAGCACTGCGCTGGCCCCGACGCTCGCGGCACCCCGGCGCGTCCGCCTTGAGCCGGAACATCTGGCTTACACGATCTACACTTCGGGTTCGACCGGTCAGCCCAAAGGCGCGATGAACAGCCACCAGGGAATCTGTAACCGGCTGCAGTGGATGCAAGACGCTTACTCCCTGAGCGCTGCAGACACCGTGTTGCAGAAAACTCCGATCAGTTTCGACGTCTCGGTGTGGGAACTGTTCTGGCCCTTGCTGTGCGGCGCACGGCTGGTCTTGGCCGAGCCCGAGGGGCACAAAGACAGTCTGTATTTGCAGCGCTTGATCGCGGGAGAGCGGGTCACCCTCTTACATTTCGTGCCGGCGATGCTCGACGCCTTCATCGACTCCCCGGCCGTGGCGCCCCTCCATTCGCTGCGTCAGGTGATCGCCAGCGGCGAAGCCTTGAGCCAGGATCTGGTGGATCGGCTCGCCCGACGGGTCAGCGCACCGCTCGACAACCTCTACGGCCCCACCGAGGCTGCGGTGGACGTGACGTTTGAGCGCTCTACCCCCGGCAGCAGCCGTCGCACCGTACCGATCGGACGCCCGATCAGCAACCTCGGGGTGTGGGTCTTGGATCAGCGCATGCGTCCAGTGGCGATCGGAGTCGCGGGGGAACTCCATCTGGGCGGCATGGGTCTGGCCCGCGGTTACCTCAAGCGTCCAGGGCTGACCGCGGACCGCTTTGTTCCCCACCCGCTCACCGCCGAACCCGGCGCTCGCCTCTACACCACCGGCGACCTCGGCCGGTTGCAGCCGGCAGGAGCGATCGAGTACTTGGGGCGTACCGACCACCAGGTGAAGATCCGCGGCTTCCGCATCGAGCTGGGAGAGATCGAGGCCATGCTCTTGCAGCATCCGTGGGTCCAGGAATGCGTGGTGGTAGCCCAACCCAGTGCGGCCGAGCCACGGCTGGCCGCGCCACGAATGGCCGGGCCAGGGCTGGCCGCGCCACGAATGGCCGCGCCACGCCTGGTCGCCTACGTGGTGGGCGCAGTGATCGCCGACACCCTGCGCGACCACTTGCTGCGCCGTCTGCCCGAGTACATGGTGCCAGCCGTTTATGTCGAACTCGAGAATTTGCCGCGGTTGCCCAACGGCAAGCTCGACCGTCACCAGTTGCCCGCAGTCGATTCCGGCGCGATCGAGACGGAACGTCCTTTCATCGCGCCGCGCAATCCCACCGAACAGACGATCGCCGAGATCTGGCGTGAGGTGCTGGGTGCGCCGCGCATCAGCATCGACGACTCCTTCTTCGAACTGGGCGGCCATTCCTTGCTCGCGACCCAAGCGGTGTCGCGCATCCACGCAGCGCTGCAAGTGGAGTTGCCGCTGCGGCGCTTCTTTGCTGAGCCCACCGTGCGCGACATGGCGGTCGCCGTACTCGAACTCGCCGCCCAGGCCGACCCCGAAATGAGCTGGAAGAGCGCGCGCGAACAAGTGATCCATCGCCGGCCGCCCGCGGTCGTCCTGCCGCTATCGTTTGCCCAGCACCGCTTGTGGTTCGTCCACCAGCTGGCGCCGGACAGCCCGTTTTACAACATGGCGCGCGCTTTCCATTTCCGCGGGCCGCTGCAACCCGAGATCTTGGGGCGGACCTTCAACGAAATCGTGTCCCGCCACGAGATCTTGCGCACTTGCTTTGTCGCGCAAGGCGGCGAACCCGTACAGGTCATTGCGCCGCACTTGCCCATCGCCATGTCGCTCGTTGACTTGCAGGCGCTCCGCGCGCCAGCGCAAGTCGCCCGCAAGCTGGGCGAGCGTTTCCTCCGCCGACCGTTCCACCTCGACCAGCTCCCCTTGCTGGCCCTGAAGCTGGTCCGGCTGGGCCATGAGGAGCATGTGCTGTTCCTCGTGATCCATCACATTGTTTTTGACGGCTGGTCAGAGATGGTGTTGCAAAACGAAGTGGCACAAATCTATGACGCCCTGGCCGCCGGTCGGCCGTCACCCTTGCCCGAACTCGCCATCCAATATGGCGATTTTGCCCTGTGGCAGCGCGGCTGGTTGAGCGAGCAGGTGCTCGCCGGCCAGCTCGCTTACTGGCAAAACCTGGCAGCGGGAGCTCCGGAGCTGCTCGAGCTGCCGACCGACCGACCGCGCCCTGCGGTGCAAACCCTGGTAGGCGACCATCTCTTTTTCGTCTTGCCGGAGACCTTGACCGCCGAGATCCGCCGCCACTGCGAGCAGCGCGGCCTCTCGCTGTACATGCTTTTGTTTGCGGTCTTCCAGGTGTTGCTCCATCGCTTCAGCGGGCAGAGCGACTTGGTCGTCGGCTCGCCGATCGCCAACCGCAACAAGGTTGAGCTGGAGGGAATGCTCGGATTCTTCGTCAACATGCTGCTCCGCCGCACCGACTTGTCCGGCAATCCGACTTTCGCCACTCTGCTCGAACGCGTCCGGACCGCCACGCTCGAGTCCTACGATCACCAGGATTTGCCTTTTGAACGGCTGGTCGCAGAGCTCCGGCCAGAGCGCAATCTGGCATATACCCCGCTTTTTCAGGTGATGTTCAACTTGCTGAACTTTCCGCGGGGCACCCACCGACCACAAGCGCTCGAGATCAAAGCCTGGGACGTTGACACGGCAACTTCGAAATATGATCTATCACTGTACTTTTTCGGCAGCGGCGACGGTCCCATGCTGAGCTTTTTCGAGTACAGCAGCGACCTCTTTGACCGCGCGACCGTGGCCCGCCTGCGCGATCATTACAACAACCTTTTGCGCGCTGCCCTCGCCGCGAGCAACACCCCAATTCAAGCGCTGGCGCTGATCGGTCCGGCCGAACGTCACGCGCTGCTGGTCGAGCACAACGCGGTCGGGACAGCGCTCGTGGCTGCGGGTGAAGGCATCCACCACTTGGTGGGGTTGCGGGCGGCGCAGTCCCCGGATGCGGTGGCGCTTGCGGCTGGTGAAACCGCGCTCAGCGGGCGTGCGTTGATCCGACGAGCAGACCAGATCGCGGCGCGGTTGCGGGGTTTGGGCGTGGGCCCGGAAGTGCTGGTCGGGGTGTCCTTGTCGCGCTCGGTGGACTTGGTGGCCGCCCTCCTTGGGGTGCTGCAAGCCGGCGGAGCCTATGTGCCGCTCGACCCGTCGTACCCGGCAGCGCGCTTGACCCTGATGCTGGAGGATGCACGCCCGCGGGTGCTGTTGACGGAGCCGTCAACCCCAATCCCCCTGGTCGACGCGGGGGAAGGGCAGCCATGGCAGACGATGGAGCTGGGCCCGGCCTCGCGTGGCCCGGCCTTGCGTGGCCCGGCCTCTCGCGGCCCGGCCTTGCGTGGCCCGGCCTCGCGTGGCCCGGCCTCGCCTGCCGCGCAAGCTCCGGAGAAGGGGCTGGAGACAGAACCCATCTGGCCGGGTCAGCTCGCTTACGTGATCTACACCTCGGGCTCGACCGGACGGCCCAAGGGGGTGGCCGTAGGTCACCGTTCGGTGGTGGCATTCCTGCGTGCCATGGCCCGACGTCCGGGCTTGACCGCAGACGAAGTGTTCGTGGCCGTGACCACCCTGTCGTTTGATATCGCCGGGCTCGAACTCTACTTGCCGCTCTCGGTGGGGGCCCGGCTGGAACTCCTGCACGACGCCGAAACTGCGGATGGCGGACGGCTCGCAGCCCGGCTAGCCACAGTGCGGGCGAGTGCGATGCAGGCCACTCCTGCGACCTGGAACCTGCTGCTCGCTACGGGGTCGCTCAGCCCCGGCCTCTTGCGCCGTATCCTCTGCGGCGGTGAAGCCTTGACCCGCACGCTGGCCGAGGCTTTGCTCGCGACCGGCGCCGCAGTGTGGAACGTCTACGGGCCGACCGAGACCACCATCTGGTCAGCGGTCGAGCGGGTGCTGCTGCAAAGCGGCGACCACAGTAGCGTCGCCCTGGGCACCCCGATTGCCGGCACCTGTTTTTACCTGCTCGACCGCCATGGCGTGCCCGTTCCGCTCGGCGTCGCGGGGGAGTTGTTGATCGGCGGCGCTGGGCTGGCCCGCGGCTACCTCGCCCGTCCAGCGCTCACCGCCGCGCGCTTCATCCCGGATCCGTTCGCGCCGCAGCTCCAAGCGGAGCCCGGCGCGCGCTGCTATCGCACCGGTGACTTGACGCGTTACCGCGCGTTCGGGTCACTCGAGTTCCTCGGCCGCATCGACACCCAGGTCAAGGTTCGGGGTTTTCGCATCGAACTCGGCGAAATCGAAGCGGCGCTGGTCCGCCACCCCGACGTGCAAGCCGCGGTCGTGGGGGTGCGGCGGCGGCCGCCGAGCGGGGATCAACTGGTCGCCTGGCTTGAACCGCGGGCAAAATCTGGGGGGCCGTCGGTCGAGGAGCTGCGCGATTTCGTCGCCCAACGTTTGCCCGATTACATGGTGCCGTCCGCGTTCTTGCTGCTGACGGCGTTGCCGCGCACTCCCGCGGGCAAGCTGGATCGCCAATCCCTGCCCGATCCCACCGGCTCAAGGCCGGGTCTTACCACCGACTACCAAGCGCCCGAAACCGCTTTGGAAAAGTTTTTGGCAGATGGCTGGCGGGAAGTGCTCGGCATCGCGCAAGTGGGCGTGAACGATCGCTTTTTCCACCTCGGCGGCAACTCGATCCAAGCGGCAATCTTCACCAACCGCTTGCAAGAAGCCCTGGGTGAGGTCGTGCATGTGACCGCGATCTTTCGTCATCAAACCATCCGCGAACTGATCGCTTTTCTCGAACGGGATTATGCTGCGGCCTTGCCGCGTCTCGGGCTTCCTGGACGCGAAACGGCTGCCGGAAGCAAAACGCGCGAACCGGGCATCACCGCTCCGCAGCTCGTGCTGATGCGGGAACTGGCAGCGCAAAGTCACGCGCTGTCGCGCGCGCAACGGAGCCCCCTGGGGTCAGCGAAAACCCGCCAAGAGCCATCGCCGATTTTCGTGCTGTCACCACCGCGCGCGGGTTCGACCTTGCTGCGCGTGATGCTGGCCGGGCATCCGCAACTGTTTGCGCCGCCCGAGCTCGAATTGCTCTCCTTCGCCACCTTGGGCGAACGGCGCGACGCCTTCCAGGGCGCCCACAGTTTTGCCACCGAAGGCTTGGTGCGCGCGGTCATGGAGCTGCGCGACTGCGATGCAGCAGCGGCCAAAGCCTTGATCGCGCGTTACGAGGACGAAGACCTCGAGGTCAGCGCGTTTTACGCCCAGCTGCAAGCCTGGTGCGGCAACCGGCGCCTGGTCGACAAGACCACAACTTACGCGCTCGATCCGCAGGCGCTCAGCCGCGCCGAAGAGTGGTTTTCAAACGCGCGCTACATCCATTTGCTGCGTCATCCTTGCGCTACCCTCAAATCTTACGTGGACGTGCGCCTCGATCAATTTTTACGTTTCGACAACCCCTTCAGCGGGCGGCAGCAAGCCGAATTGTTGTGGGTGATCGATCATCAAAACATTTTGGAGTTTCTGCAGAGCGTGCCCCCGGAGCGGCAATTTCGCCTGCGCTTCGAGGATTTGCTCAGCGACCCGGAAGCGCAGAGTCGCGAGCTTTGCGCCTGGCTAGGTCTTGACTTTGTGCCCGCCATGCTCGAACCCTACAGCGGAGCGCGGATGACCGATGGCATCTATCAAGAATCGCGCATGCACGGTGATCCGCGCTTTCATGAGCATCAAGGTATCGAGGTTGCCGTGGCCGAGAAATGGCGCGGCACTTACCGCTGGTTCGACCTCGCTGCCGACACCCAAAAACTGGCGATCGAGCTGGGCTATCCGAGCGAGGACAACCTCGCCTCCGGCCTGGAAATTCCGCGGCGCGAGGACCCGACCCGGGCGCCGTTGTCGTGGATGCAGGAGGCTTTCTGGCTGATCGAACAGCAGGAACGGTCTGAGCTGAGCGTTTACCGTTCGAACCATCAAGCGCTGCTGCAAGGTCAGCTCAACGTCAGCGCGCTGGCGCAAAGCTTTGCCATCATGGTCGACCGCCACGAGATCTTGCGCACCCGCTTTGACGTCAACGCGGACGGTGAGACCTTCCAGGAGGTCCTGCCCCAACTCGAAGTCTTGCTGCCCCAAGTGGACCTCACGGCGCTGGCGCCTCCCCGGCGCGCTTTCGAGGAGCAACGCGTCTTGTTGCAACGGTCGCGTCGGCGGCTCGACTTGCGTCAAGCCCCGGCCTGGCTGCTGCTGCTGGTACGTCTGGAATCTTTAAAGTGGAGCCTGCTGGTTTCCATGCACCACATCATCAATGACCACTGGTCGATGAGCGGCGTTTTCTTTCCCGAACTCGCGCGTTGCTACGAAGCCCTGGCGCGTGGGCAAGCCCCGCAGTTACCGCAGCTGTCGCTGCAGTACGGGGACTATGCGCAATGGGAGCGGCACCGTCTCCAAGACCAAGTGCTGACGCGGCTGCTCGGCTACTGGGGCGACAAGCTCGCCGGAGGGATTCCGCAGCTCCATTTACGCACCGATCGTCCGCGGCCCAGCCGCCCCGGCTTCCGCGGCGACAGCTTGGGGTTTGCGCTCTCCCCAGAGCTCACCCGTGCCCTCGAACAGCGCAGCCGAGAGGCGGGTGTCAGCTTGTACATGCTCAGCCTGGCAGCTTACCAATTGCTGCTGGCGCAGCACTCCGGGCAGCACAACATCCTGGTGGCGAGCCCCACCGCCAACCGTTTTCGCAAGCAGACCGAGCAGTTGTTTGGCTGTTTTGCCAACATGCTGCTGCTGCACACGGATCTGGCGGGCAATCCCACCTTGGAAGAAGTGCTGGCGCGGGTGGGCGAAACCGTGCTGGGCGCTTTCAGCCACCAGGAGCTGCCGTTCATGTTGGCGCTGGCCAACTTCCCGCCGCCGGACTTCGCTTTTGATCGTTCGCCCTTCCAGGCGATGTTCACTTTCCTCAACGCCCCGCGCGAAGCCGCGGGCGAAACCGGCCCGCCCGCCGATTCGATTGCCGGCATCGCGGCCAGTTTGCGCACCGTCAATCGGGGCACTACCGATCAGGATCTCGCTTTGTGGCTGGTCCACGGCGAGCGGATCCAGGGCACGCTGATCTACGACAATGAGCTTTTCGACCGTCCGACCGCCGAAGCCATGGTCGCGGACTACGAGCGGCTGCTCGCAGCGCTCACCGAGCGGCCGGAAGCACGGCTGGCAGAGGTGTTGAACTGACCGCGAGCTGGGATCAGAGCAGCTCTCGAAGTTGTTCTTGGCTACCAACTACTGTACATTTGTAGGGTCCGCGGCAGGGCATCCCGGATTTGCAGAACCGGGAAGCAAAACCGTCGACAAGGAGCCTCATGGATATTTTTCTCGCCCATTCCCTCGCCGATGCCAGCCTGGCGAAAAGACTGGGCCAGCGTCTTCAGCAACAAGGTCTGACCGTCGAGCTGAACGCCAGCGAACCCGCCACAAGCAGCGGCGAGTGGCTACAAGATACTGTCCGTGCTGCCGACAATATCGTCGTCATCTTCAGCCCCCGCCGGCAGGCCGACGAGATGGAGCGGCTGACCTGGCGAATCGTCCTTGAAGCACTCTGGCAAGACACCCACAAGCGCTTGATCCCTGTGCTGCGGCGCGGTGCCGAGTTGCCCAGTTTTGTGTGGAGTAGCTCGCAGAGTGACGAGCTTGAAGCGGTTGCTCTTGACGACGCGCACCAGCTCGATCCAGCAGTTGAAGCGATTGTGCAGATGGTTAGGGTTAAGCGTGAAGGCGAGGCGTTTGCCGTCGGTAACAAGCTACCAGCTCTAGGCAAGTTGCCCATAGCTCCAGTTTTGAAGCTCTCGAATGAAGAGCCCATTGCTGAGCGAGGAGCTCGCCTGGCCTCGATCGCCCAAAGCGCCAAGCTTCTTTGATTTATCTTCCCTTTAATATTTAGTCTGCAATGCCAACTCGAACTGCCCGCCAGCACTTCGGTCAGGGTGCGCTCAAGATTGATCCTCTAAAATCTGTTTTCATCAACTGTCCCTTCGATAAAGATTTTGCGCTAAACTTCGACGCGATTGTTTTTGCTACCGCTTGCTGCGGGTTCTTGCCGCGGAGCGCCTTGGAATCGGGCGATGTGGCGGTGACGCGGTTGGAGCGCATCAAGCGAGCGCTTTTCACCTCCAAATATTCGATCCATGATCTCTCGCGCTGCAAGGGTGAGGGAGACGAACAGCTGGCACGGTTCAATATGCCGCTGTAGCTGGGCATCGCCATGGGCCGGTGGTGGGCAGGACGGACAGGAAAACAACAAGACTGGATGGTTCTCGTCCCTGAGAACCACCAATACGTCAAATTCATTTCAGATCTCGGTGGGTTTGACCTGCAGCGTTACGATGGTCAGGCCAAAACCGTGGTGCCCAAAGTCATGCTCTGGCTGGCGACGCGTCCGGACGCGGTCCATGTACCAGCACCCCTCACCGTGATCGAGGCTTTGCCGCAATTTCAAGCCGCAAAGAACCAGCTCATCGAGAAATGGCAGGGCGACATCCCATGGGCCGACCTGGTTCATGCTGCCAACGCGATCGCCCTTGAGCTGTAGCTAGCTGTTGCGCTCGATCGCGGGGGGGGCTGGCCGCGTCATACACCAGGTCGACGGCGTCGCTCGCGGTATCGACCGACGGTTGATCACCGATAGATGTAGCTATCCGTGACCCCACCCCAGCTGCGAGTTCCCCATGGACCGTTGCCCTGGGTCAGGAAGTACTGGAAATCGCGATAGGCGAAGACCCGGTCGTTCGTGCTCA
>CAZCOV010000067.1:19515-20248 GCA_964499975.1 uncultured Thermoanaerobaculia bacterium | reverse complement strand
GTGGAGCGCTTCGCGAACTCTTGGCGCAGCGCGTCGAGAGCGCGAGATGGATCGCTACCTTGGAGCGTGCTGCGCTTGCGCAACCGGCCCGCAGGGCGCCACCAAGGGGATCCCGTCGCCGCGCCTCCGCGAAGCTCAGGGTCGGCTTGCGGGTTGACCAGCGCGATCCGGTGCCGAAAGCTGACTCCGGGATCAATCAGCACCGCCAGATCTCCGAGATGGACCTCCGCACCTCCCTGGACGGCACCCCACGACTTGACGGCACCGCACTCTTCAAGCTCGATAACCGGGCCCGCAGCGCGACCATCCGAAGACTTCTCATGCTGGACCCGGAGCAGAGCACCCTTGCCAAGACCGAAGGCCTGGCCTGCGTTGAGGAGCACACGACTCTGGGCCTGGTCCACCTCCAGGACGTTGATGCCCCGGAGCAATCCCCGCAGGCGACCACCAAAAACAAGCCGGGAGGCATCACCTTCGAGAACGGGCGTCTGATTCGGAGTTTGCTGGTGGATGCGACCGATCAACCGATGATGGAGCTGCTGGAAGGAGAGATTGTGGCCTCCCTCCGCCAGGAGCTCGAGCAGACAGTACGTCATAATGCCCCGGCGCTTTCCTGCAAACGGGAATTCGTAAGCGAGCTCGAAGGATCGACAAGCGGCCAGGACCACGGTACTTTCGGGGGCCTGCATCCAACCGCTTGCCGAACGGGGATCGCCAGATACGCCGCGAGTGG
>CAZCOV010000067.1:0-19505 GCA_964499975.1 uncultured Thermoanaerobaculia bacterium | reverse complement strand
GAGTGGTCACATAGGCGCGGGTATGCCGCTTGCTCCAGGCACTCTGCAGCTCTTCCTTGGAGGCGACGAGGCTGTCGAGAGGCCGCGTTGTCTCGTCGACCCTGCGACTGCCGCGGGCAACGATCTTGGCCTCACCCCGGGTCAGGCCGCCAGAATGACAGGCGTCGATAATGAGGGTGACGAGGAGGCCCTTCTCGACCATGTTGTTGACCAGGTAGCTGAGCTCGACATCGCGCAGGTAGCGTGCCGTGGGATCGCCGACGTTGGGTGGCACGAACGCTTCGTCGATCCCCTTGTGGCCTTTCAAGCTCGGGATCAAGGTCCGCGTCTGCCCGCCGTGGCCGGAGTAGTGGATCAGGACTTCTTCTCCGTGCTCGGCCTGGCAGGTGATCTGATGGAACGCGGCGACCATGTTCTCGTAGGTCGGCCGGCTCTCCGGTACCTGGTCAGCGGTCGCGGAGAGGAGCTTGCGGATGTGCTTGGGGAGCACACCCTGACGGAGGAGATACGCCTCCATGGCCTCGACGTCGGCAACCGCGCCTTCCAGGCTAGAGCAGAAATCGTTGGGGGCATAATGGTCGATTCCAATGAGCAGCGCGTGGAGGTTCATGACGGCAGCACTCGTGGTAAAGGTCGATTCTCAACCCTGTGAGGAAAATTCGCGCTCCTCTGGGGTGACCCGGCGGAGCCGCGGAGGGGAAAGTTGCGGCCAGCCAAACCAATCGGCACCCTTCCGACAAAGCGCTTTCCAGCGTCGCTCAACTCATGACCACTTGCGCATCGCGGTCTGTTCGCCGGAGAATCTCGATCGACTCCGACGCCATCGACGCTACCAGCCGGCCGTAAGGCCGCAGGCTCCGTCGACGGCGTTCGAGGCCAACTTCGAGCTCGGAAACCAGTCATCGTCGATTTCCTCATCGAGGATACCTCCCGCGGTGGAGCGGGAGCTCATGCTCCAGGTTGGGGATTCTAATTGAAAGAGAACCGCTGCCTCGCAGCAGGGAGCCCTGCCCTCAGCACGAAGCGCCGGAGTGTCCGGTCTGCTAGACTAAGCGCCGTCGTCGAAACACTGCGGCTGCCCACCCAGGTCTGGGAAGCAGGTTGCCCGCAAAGGAACCGAGCGTAGTGATGTCTTGGCGAAATGTCGAGGAGCGCCGACCTCTTGAGTAAAAGCCAGCTCACAGAGAAGCCTGAGCATTTTGAGCAGGTTTTCGAACTCTATTACCGCCCGGTCTCCTATTACTTCGCCCGCCGTGGCTGTTCGGAGGAAGACTGCCGCGATTTGACCCAGGAGACGTTCTTGGGTTTCTATAAAGGGTTGGCGGGTTATCGTACCGATGCCAGCCTCAAGACCTGGCTTTTTACCATTGCGGCCAATATTTGGCGAAACTGGCTGCGCGGGCGGGCGACACAAAAGCGAAATGCATGCGAGATCCCTTTGGGGACCCCGTCGGAAGAAGATCAGGAGGTTGCCGTCAATACCTCGAACGATGATGATCCTCTTGCCGGGCTGTTGGCCGACGAGCTCAAGCACCTGGTACGTCAGGAGCTCGAGGAGCTGCCGCCCCGGATGCGCGATTGTCTGCTGCTACGCCTCGATCAGGAGCTGAAATACAGCGAGATCGCCGAGATCATGGGGGTCTCCGTGGAAAAGGTCAAGTCGCTGCTGCACCAGGCGCGGACCCGTCTCCAAACGAGGCTCGGCGCCTACATCCATGACGCTTGAATGGAGGCATCGACAGAAAGGAAGCATGTGGTCGAGCAATCCATCCCATTGACGACCGCCATTCGAGCCTGGGCGAAAGCAGAGCGCCGCGAACGAAACGAGGAGCTCCCGGCTCCCGAGGAACTGGTGGCATACCACGCGGGAGAGCTTGACGGAGAGGCCAATGAGGAACTCCAGAGACGTTTGGCGTTCGATCCGGAGGCTGCCCGGGAGTTTCTCGACCTGACGGATTTCGCCCGGTTGCAAGCCCCTGATGAGGGTCACCAACTGTCCGAGGAAGACGTTCAGGACGCGCTGACGACCTTTCGTGAACGGGTTCGCCGAGATGAAGGATCCTATGAGAACCGGCGCCTGCCATCAGCACCAGCCGAACTCGTCGCGAGCTTGCCTCCCTCCGCAAATCTGTACCCTTTCCCCGCAGAACATGTCCAGGCTCTGCGTCGGCGCGCCAACTTGCTCGCCGCTGCCGTGCTGGCGCTAGCGGTCGTCGGAGGGTCATGGGGGTGGTCCCTGTACCACCAGCTCGCTCGCTACAGCGGCCCTCGGTACGCGGCGGTGATCGATGTCGAGGCAACGCGTGGCGAGCGGCCTCACACTATCTCCCAACAGGCGGAGCAGATCTTGTTGCTGGTCCATGGCGCCGATCTCAGTCCTTATCGCCGCGGTCTCTTGGAAGTCGTGGCCGAGAGCGGTGAAATCATCGCAACCTTCGAACTGAACGCAACCCCCGATCAGGGGAGCCTGTTATATCTGCCTCTGCCGCGGGAGCTGCTTCCCGTCGGCAGCTACCGGATCCGGATCTATGGCGCCGACGAGGGCCGACCGCTGGTGAAAGAAATTCGTTGGGCTCTTGAGGTTTCGCAGTCCCCTTGATGTGATGCTGCTCATGAAAGCCCCGCCGCGTTCGCTCAGCCGCTCCAAGAAAGGGATCGCTGCTGCTTTGAGGACCGTTGGCTCGCTTGTGGCGCTGTCCATCCTGACCTCTGTGCTGATACCGTACAGCGCAAAAGCGCAAACACAGCCCGGATCCAAGGCCCCAGCAGGCAGCAACGGGTCGACCGGCGCGCTCGATACCGTTCCTCTGCGCTTGAAGGCTGGCGCAGCTCACCTGCAACGAGCAGACTTGTCGGCAGCGCTCGAGGCCTATGAGCAGGCCGCCACAAACGCCAGGGAAATCGGTAGACAGGACTTCCTGGCAGAATCCCTCAGCGGGCTCGGATTGGTCTACAAGCGCTTGGGAGATTACTACCAGGCTTTGACGCTTTACTCCCAGGCGCTCGGCCTCTGCCGTAAGGCCGGGGACTCAGACTGCGAAGCCGAGCTTCTGCACAACATCGGAGTCTGTTATACGCTCCTCGGCGAATTGCAAGCGGCAAAAGAAGTGCTGGGCGACGCGCTCGAAGCCTGGTCGTCGGAATATGACAGGAGCGCCACCTTGACCGCCCTCGCCACGATCTACGGCCTCGAAGGCGATCATGAACGGGCGATCGACCAGCTCCGCAGGGCCTTCGTCCTGCGCCATGCCGAGCCTGAAGAGGATATGGAGACCCGCGTTCGAGGGAAGGCGACGACCCTCGATCGGCTCGCCACGGCCTATCGGGACGCGGGCCGGATGGAGGAAGCCCGCAAGGCCTATGAGGCAGCGCTTCGCGTCTGGCAGTCGGTGGATGACCCGCTCGGCGTGGCACAGACAAACGACAATCTCGGTTGGCTCTATGTCGAGCAGCACAGACCCGAGGTGGCCCTTCGACACTTCGAACAAGCTGTAGCCAGGTTCCATGATCTCGACCTGCCTCACGAGCACGCCCATGCCCTGCTCGGCAGGGCGCACGCCCGTCGTCAGCTGGGCGATCTACAGGCCGCCACCATCGACATCGAGCAGGCGGTCGGGATCATTGAAATGCTGCGATCAAACTCGTACAGCCCGCTTTTGCGAGCATCGTTTCTGGCTCGCCGCCAGCCTTTCTATGAGCTCTATATCGCGGTACTGATGCAACAGTACGAGGCCAGCCTGGATGCCCGGTTTGTAACCCGGGCACTCGAAGTTGCCGAACGCTTCAAAGCGAGAGGCCTGCTCGATCTGTTACACGAAAAACGGGCTGTGCTCCGCCAAAGGGCGGATAGGCAGCAAGCACAGGTCGACGAGCTGCATCGAGAGATGAACGCCCTGGAGCACCAACGGCTCGGCTTGCTGCACAGCAGAGTGAGACTAGAAGAAGTCGCCGAGGTCGAAAAAGCTCAGCGCGATGTCGTTCTGCGATATGACAAGCTCAGGATGCAGATTCCTAATCCTCATTCTGATCCATCCGCCCCGCAACCGCTCCATCCATGGCAGATGCGAGACCTCCTCGACGAGGACACGGTGCTCCTTGTCTACTCCCTCGGCGAGGAGCGCAGCTTCGTGTGGATGATGGACCAGGAGAAGGTGATATCGCACCCGCTGCCCGGTCGCCACAAGATCGAAGCGTTGGCCCGCAAGAGCTACGACTGGCTCTTGAGCAACGATCGACGAGGTGACCAAAAGGCTGGCGAGGAGGCCGCCAGCCAGTTGCGGGAGTTGGTCGTGGGTTGCGTGGAAGGCTCTCTAGGAAACAAGCGTCTGGTGGTGGTGGCCGACGGCTGGCTGCATTATATTCCCTTCGCCGCCCTGCCCGCGGGAGACTCGAGTCCCCTGATCCTCGATCATGAAATCGTCACTCTGCCCTCGGTCTCGGTGCTGGCGGCGCTGCGCCGCCGCTCTGCGGAGCGCAAACGGGCTCCACAGCAGGTCGCTGTCATCGCCGATCCGGTCTTTGGACCCGATGACCCACGCCTCGGTGTCGCGGCCGCTTCAACCGCCCGGAGGAACAGCTCCGCCATCCCTCCGCCGGAGCGTTTGCAGTACTCGGCCAATGAAGCTGAAGTGATCCTCGGCCTAGCGCTCCCAGGGCAGAGCTACAGCGCGCTGGGATTTGACGCCACACGCCAAAAGGTTCTTGGCGGTGATCTTCACCTTTATCGCATCATCCACTTCGCCGTGCATGCCGAGCTCCGCGATGAGCAACCCGAATTCACTCACCTCATGCTGTCGTTCATCGATCCACGCGGTCAGCCTCAGGATGGGCGGCTCTTTTTGCACGAGCTCGACGAGCTCGAGCTACCTGCGGAGCTGGTCGTCCTGAGCGCTTGCAAAACAGCCCTGGGGCCGCATGTGGAGGGTGAAGGGGTGATGAATATGACCCGCAGCTTGATGGATGCAGGAGCTTCCCGCGTCCTGGTCAGCCTGTGGCAGGTCAGCGACGAGGCCACCGCACAGTTGATGGCGAAGCTCTACCGCGAACTTTTGATCAACGATCGAACCCCAGCGGCGGCGCTGCGCAGCGCCCAGATCTGGCTGCGCTCAACTCAACGCTGGCATGCGCCCTACTACTGGGCGGGCTTCGCGCTGCAAGGTGAATGGCGATGAGGTCGCTCGCAGAAGTGAAGTTCTGGTCGTAACTTCAACATTCCGGCCCCGTCGGTGTCTATACTCGGTGCCAGGAGCACTACCAGGCCCTTCTAAGGGAAGAGCCGACACCGATGTTGGCACGGGAGGATCGTACGGTCGTCAAGGTTGTCTCTGCTATCGCTACCAGAGCTCGACCGAAAGGAGATCGCATCATGGAGCAGAAGACCTGTCAGGAGCACGAAGCTCAGGCTGTCAAATCTATCCGCATCGACGACCTGTCGAAATCGGTCGCGGGCTACCCGATCGACGACGTGCCGAAGCCAGCGGGCTACCCGATCGACGACGTGCCGAAGCCAGCGGGCTACCCGATCGACGATGTGCCGAAACCAGCGGGCTACCCGATCGATGGCGAGCCACGCATCCCCTGATGATCCACTCGCACTGAAACCCCGCGGAGATTCCCGCGGGGCCCATCCCATCCTCTGAGGCTGAAACGATGAACGGCCCTCTGCTGTATTTCAATGGTATCGATGGTGCAACAGGTGACTATGTCTTGCATCCACGCACCCTCGAGGAGTTTGCTCAACTGCTCGAACAGGGAGTAGAAAGACCGGTCAAGCCCAGACACCTCAAATTCGGGGTGAATGCCCTGAACCTCTCCGAGGCAGGTTGGGGCATTATCTGGCCGGAGAATCCCGACCCTGAGATCCGCGCCGCCCTGGCTACCCTGTTGCAACATCGGCAAGCTCGAGCCAGCTGCCTTGACGAAACTCTTTTCAAGCAGCTGACCTATCTGCCGGGCGAGACGACTCTGGAGTTCTGGCGGCGTCATGGCTTGGGGCCGGACGCGGTGGATCCGGCGCGGATGCCCTATTATTTGCTGATCGTTGGCAGCCCTGACGACATCCCTTTCGAATTTCAATTTGAGCTCGGGATACCCTATGCCGTAGGGCGTCTCTTTTTTGACAAGGCGGAGGACTATGCCGAGTATGCCAGCCGGCTCATCGCCTCCGAGGACCGTCTCCTACCCGATGCGCCGACGATCGCTTTTTTCGGCGTCGAGAACCCAGACGACCCGCCAACCCGAGCGAGCATCGAAAAGCTCGTCAAACCGCTCGAGGAGAAGATCGCCAACGGGCGGCAGGACTGGCGTGTGCGCACTCTGTTGCGTCAAGCTGCCGACAAAGCTCAGCTGGTGGGCCTGCTCGGTGGCGACCGACCGCCAGCGTTGCTCTTTACCGCCAGCCACGCGATGTGCTATCGGCCAGGAAGCCCACGCCAGGCTACCCATCAGGGAGCCCTGCTGTGCGCGGACTGGCCGGGCAGGAAGGCGTGGGAGGGCCGTGGCTCGATACCCGATGATTTTCTCTTTTCCGCCCGCGACCTGGCTGGCGATGTCCGCCTTGACGGCCTGGTGGCGTTCCATTTCGCCTGCTACACCGCTGGCACCTCGCGGTTTGATCCCTATGCCGATGACGATCGACAGCTCGCCGCCGATCAGCCCTTCGTGGCGAGCCTGCCGAAGGGCCTCCTGCGGCAAGGCGCGCTGGCCGTGGTCGGCCACGTTGACGTCGCCCTCGAGCAGAGCTTTTTGTGGCACGACGCCGGCAGCCAGCTCACGGGCTTCGAAAGCACCTTGCGAGCGATCATGGACGGCCATCCGGTCGGCCACGCCATGGGTCATTTCCGCGACCGAGTCGCGCTGCTCGGAGCGCTGGTTGTTGGTGCCAGAAAGGGCGATGAGGAGAGCAATGATCTACGCCGGTTTCAGCTCCGGACCGCTTTTCACGATGCCCGCAACTACATCCTCCTCGGGGACCCGGGAGCGCGGTTGCGGATCGAGCGCACCAGGACCAGCGCTGCTTCACCAGGTCGCCAGGGTAGGGCGACGTTGCCGTAGCCGGGCGGATCGACCGCAGTTTACAATGGCGGCGGAGGACACGTCTCATGCCGTCAACTTGTGCTCGACATCCTGAGCAGCCAGCGGCTTATCGCTGCGATGGCTGCGGCTCCCAGCTCTGCTCGTCCTGTATCGAAGAAAGCCACTCTCTGCTCTTGTGCCGGCTGTGCGGTGAACGCGCCCTGCCCCTGGGGACCGCGCAGCCCCAGACGGTGCGCGAACTCGTCCAGCAGCGCAAGCTGGCAGGACCCTACGGCCTGCGCGATGCCCTGGTCTACCCCTTCCGCGGCACCGGGGTCTACCTTTTTATCGTCACTTGCGGGGTGATGGCATTGCTCTGGGTGGTGAGCTTCGCGCCGGGCTTGCGCGCGCTGGTCGTCCAGATCTTTCTCTGGGGGTTGATCGTCGGGTTGCAGTTCAAGGTCGCTCGCAGCACTGCAGAAGGCGAGAACGAGTTGCCCGACTGGCCCGATTTCACCGCTTTCGGCCCGCTGCTCCAGGATCTCCTCACCTGGGTGGTGATCCACGCTCCGCAGATCGCCTGCACCTGGATTTACCTCTCAGCCATCGGCAATTATCGGGTCGCGGGAGCCCGCGGCGTCGCAGAAGCGCCCAACCTGCTGGTGTGGATCGGTGTGGCCGCGGCCCTATGGCTGACCAGCGCCTTCGCCATGATCGCCTTTGGTGCCGCCGGCAATTACCGCCGACTCTCGGCCCTGGAGGTCCATCATCACGTGCGCGGTTTTTTCGCTGCCCGGACCGACGCCGTCACCCTCACCAACTTGATCTTCGGCCTGGGCTCGGTGGTGCTCTTGCTGCGCACCTTTCTCGCCACCGTCCCGCTCGGTCAAGTCCTGGGCGGTCTGATCGGCGTCTACTGGATTTTTCTCGAACCGCACCTCGCGGGTCTGCTCTTTCGCCGTCACCAGGCGACCCTCGAAGCGCTCTACTGGCCGCGCGACCGCTTCTGAGGAGGACGGCTCAGTGGGGGGATGGGTTGGCGGGTGGGGCGGGGAGAGCGGTGGACGGCGCGAACCCGCTGACTTCCCGAAAGCGCTGCCCTGCCCGATAGCTTTTGAGGTGAGTGGCATAAAGCGCAAAGCCGACCGCCAGGATCAAGACCAAGGCCAGCACCCACGCGGTTGCGAGCGAGGTGCCACCGGACTTGGGCGGTTGGCCAGCCGGCGCTGGGCTGGCGCCGTCTGCGCGACGGCAACGCACGCAGCCGGTTTGGAGCGCCGGGTTGTAGCGCAAGCCGTGCTTTTCACAGACCACGGAAACAGACGAGGGCGGTGGATTGGAGGTCATCGCGGCATCTCTCTGGCAAGGCTCCAAGCTTACCACGCACAGACGGCCAGACGGCAGAGGGCCCTTTCCCGTTTTTTCTGTTTTTCCCGCTTTTCCCGCTTTTCCCGGTCAATGCTTCTGATTCTGCATGATTGCGTATAAAATGCATCACAGCTGATCGCATGTCCAGCAGGACTATTCACGCAGGACCATGGCATAGTTGCTACCTCCAGCTATTTCGAAGGAGACGTTCATGTTCAAAACTCACCACATTCTGGTCCCCGTTCTGATGTTCAGCGCGCTCGTTCTGAGCGGCTGCGGGCCCGAAACCCAAACGGAAAAGCTGCTGCTCGACTGGGCCCAGGTGCTCAACACCCACCTCGCCACCGGCGGCAGAAATGGTTCCTACTCCTATCCCCGTAAGGGCCTCGACGAGGTCGACTCCATGCTCAGCAACGGCCTGGCCTTAACCGATGCCTGGGGCAACCCCCTCCTCTACCGCCAGATCCGCGACGACCGCTACCAGCTGATCTCGGCAGGCAGCGACGGTGTTCCGGGCAATGACGACGACGTCATCCTCGAAAACGGTGCCTTCTACGAACCGGCCAAGGTCTATGCGGAAAGACCGTGGAAGCCATGATGCCGGCTTGAGCGGCTTGAGCTGGTATCTTGCCGTGGGCCGGCCTAGCGGCTAAGATCAAGCCGGACGTCATGACCGCGCAGCAACCCATCAAGCTATTTTTCTCCTACGCTCACGAGGACGGCGAGCTCAAGCAGAAGCTTGCAGCGCATTTGGCCGTACTGCAGCGGAGCGGCATCCTGGGGCAGTGGTCGGACGCAGAGATCAAGCCCGGGCAAGCGTGGGAGGAACAGATCCTGCGCGAGCTGGACGCCGCCCAAGTCATCCTCCTGCTGGTCAGTTCGGATTTTTTTGCGTCCGAGTACTGCAACCGCGTCGAAGTGCGGCGCGCGCTCGAACGCGAACGCCTAGGGCAAGCGCGTGTCGTTCCCGTCCTGCTGCGGTCTTGTGACTGGGGAATTGCCGAATTTTCCCGACTCCAGGCGCTGCCCACCGGGGCCAAACCGATCGCCACCTGGGATGACTTGGACGATGCTCTTGCGGATGTTGCCCGCGGCATCCGGGTGATCGCCGAAGAGTTGCGCCAGCAGGCTGTCGCTATGGCTGATCCGCCGAAAGCCGCGTCCGAAGGCGGCCAGGAGGCTTTGCGGACGCACCCCATTTTTCGCAACGCACCGCTCGAAATCCTCGGCGAAGACTACGACCCTTTCCGCGCGTTCCAGCAAGTTTTGACCGGTGCGCTCAAAGGCGCTTACCCGAGTCCACCGATCCGCGGGCCGGTCGTTTACCACGGGGCCACCCATTCGCGCATCCTCCACCTGGTGCGCTATGCCGCTCCGCGCATCGGGCTCCCTTACGACCTGATCGCCATCCCCTACCGCGCGCTTGGCTTTTGCGTGGAGCAGGGCCTGCTCGCGGAGCTTGACCCCGCGCTCACCCGCGATCATGCGGACCAGTTCATCTGGTGGCGCGAAATGGGCATGATCGACGACCGTCTCTATGGGGTCCCGCTTGCGGCTTTGACCATGCTGTTGGCGGTCCGCGCTGATGTTTTCTCCGCGTTCGGGCTCGACTTGCCCAACAGCTGGCGGGACTATTCCCGACTGATCGACCAATATACGGCCTACACCGAACAGATCCCAGGGTCCCATCCGCAGGCTCCGGCGCTCCTCCAGGGGCGCTGTCATGTCACGTTGTGGTATGAATGGCTCAACTATTTGTATGCGTATGGGACCACCGATCTGGTGCTTTACGGGGACCATCGGCTGCCCGCGCGTGAGGCCGCTTTAAGCCTGAAGCGGGGCACCCGCCGTTTTTTGCGCAATGCCGCCAAGCTCGCCAAGTTCGCCAGCGGCACTGGAGTTCTGCCCCACTTTGCCACCGCCAACTGGGACGACGGTATCACCCAGTTCAGCCAGGGCAACCTGTTGATGCACCTGATGTTCAACGATGCCTTGGAGAGCCTCGAAAAGAAGATGGCGGTGCAAGACCCAGTGCCCCAAGTCCAGTTCTTGCCGATCCCCAGCGCCATCGATGCGCCCGAGCGGCGGGGGCAGGTCGAAGGCTGGGTCTTTTGCGTGCCCAAGCAGACCCGCTACTACCGCGCGATCATCGACCTCCTCGACTGGTTCCTCACAACTCCCATCCAGCGGCATTACCACAACTGGGGAGGGGCTTCAGCCCACCGCCTGGTGATCGCTGAGGACGCCGTGCAAAACGAACGCGGTCAGGCTTTTCGTGAATCCATCGAAGATTCGCAGCGCGGGACCGCGACGATCGACTTAGTCAAGTGTAAAGCCCCCCAAGCTCTCGACGTCGTCGATTTGATCGTGGCCCAGCTCTACGAGGCCGTTCTCGCGGTCGGGCGCGGGGTCGACCCAGAAGTTGCCACGGACGAGCTGGTGCGGCGCACAGCCTGGCATCTCAGGTTCATCCATGTCTAGCGCATCTAGGTCGATCCGAGTGCTGGATCAGGGAAACGCATGATCCTGTTGACCGGCGCTACCGGGCATCTGGGTGCCGCGATCGTGACCGCGCTCGGCCAGCAAGCGGCTGACCTGCGGCTGCTGGTGCGCTCCCCAGACAAGGTCTTGCAGCTGGCCGGGCTGAGCGACGACTTCGCGCGGCTTGCCAGCGGTGAGATCGCGATCGGCGACCTGCGCGACGAAGCCGCACTCGCGCAGGCTATGGAGGGCGTCGAAGCGGTGATCCACTGTGCCCATAGCCACGAGTACTGGCGCGGCTCGGAGTATCTCTATGCGGTCAATGTCGGGGGGGCGCAAGCGCTGGCTCAGGCCGCCCGGCGGGTGGGTAGCGTCCAGCAAGTGATTTTCATCAGCAGCTACAGCTGTCACCACGCCACCCATGATCCCGCGCGCGAACCTGCGCTGCGGCGGCTGGCACCCCGCGAGTTGAGCTCCAAGGCCAAGCTTGCGGCCGGCTACTACTTGGCCGAAGGCGCTGCTGCAGGCGCTTACACCCTGCACCTGGTGTCGCCGAGCTACATGATCGGCCCTTATCAGCTGGACCCGACCTACTTCGGCGCCCTGTTTCACTTGGTCCTCTTCCGTCCGCTGCGCTGGTGTCCGCCGCATGGCATCAACCTGGTCGACGTGCGCGACGTTGCGCGCGCTACCGTCGGTTGTCTCGGCGCGACCTCAGCGCAGAAAATCCTAGCGACCGGCGACAATGTCACTTACGCTGACTTGTTCGCCAGTATGAATCGCGCCGGCGGGTTCCTGGACGTCCCGCGACAGATTGCGCCATGGGTTTTCCGCCACTTGCCGCGTTTGCGCGTCTTTGGCCAGTTCGGTCAGCAGTACTTTCAAAAGGCCCACTTCGTCGCGGATCCTGGACTCGCCACCCGCGGTTTCCACCTCGATGCGAGCGTCCAAGACGCGGTGGAGTGGGCCCGGCGCCAGCAACTCTTCACCAGCGGCTTCGATATCTTGCGCTTCATGGTCCGCCGGTACTTTTAACGCGCTGGTGCATCCGCGCCAGATCGTGTAGACTTCCGAGCCAACCCATCGAGGAGCTCATGCCCAAATCTCTCTACTTGATCAATCCGCGTCCTTCGCATCCGAGCTATTTTGGCGCCGAGGTCTTTGCGCAGGCTGGCTATCCTCAGGCTCAGGCCATCGCTGATCTCGCCGCGGTCACCGTCGCTGCCCTGGCGCCAGCGGATTGGCACATCAAGGTCTGTGAGGAAGGAGTCGAGCCCATCGACTTTGACTCGGATGCCGACTACATCGGTCTCACCGGCAAGGTGATCCAAGGCCAGCGCATGGTGGAAGTGGCAGACGCCTTTCGCGCTCGGGGCAAGACGGTCCTGATCGGCGGCCCGCACGCCTCCCTCTCGCCCAATGCCGTGCGCAATCATTGCGACATCTTGGTGATCGGCGAGCTCGAAGCAGTGGCGGATGAACTCTTCGCTGACCTCGAGCGCGCGAGTTGGCGGCGTGAGTATGTCGGCACCAAGCCAAGCCTCGACACCTCACCCCTGCCGCGTTTCGAGCTCTATCCCAACGATCGTGCCATTTCCGGTTGCGTCCAGACGTCTCGCGGTTGCCCTTTCGAGTGCGAATTCTGCGACGTCATCCAATATCTCGGTCGAGCCCAGCGGCACAAGACCGTGGAGCAAATCCTGGCTGAACTCGACGCGCTCTACGCGATCGGTTTTCGCGCGATTTTTCTCGCGGACGACAACTTTACGGTCTACCGCAAGCGCGCCAAGAACCTCATGGCCGCGTTGCGTGATTGGAACTCGCGGCGTCCTGATGGGCCGGTAGCGTTTCACACCCAAGTGTCGATCGATGCAGCGCGCGATCCCGAGATCATGCAACTCTGCGGTGAAGCTGGCCTGATTCGGGTGTTCATCGGGATCGAGACGCCCAATGTGGAGAGCTTGAAGGAAACCGGCAAACGGCAAAACGTGGGGATCGACCTAGTCGAGCAGATCGAAGTCTTCCTCGCCCATGGCATTGCGGTGACCGGCGGCATGATCGTCGGTTTCGATCACGACGGCCCGGACATTTTCCAGCGTCAGTTCGCCTTCGCCATGGCCACGCCCATTCCGATCTTCACGCTCGGTGCCCTGGTCGCGCCAGCGGCTACCCCGCTGTTTGAGCGCATGAAAAATAGCGGTCGTTTGGTCGAAACCGGCTCCGAAACGCAAGGTGTGTGGAATACCAACATTCTGCCTACCTTGATGAGCCGGGAAGAACTTTTTGCCGGCCTCAAGTGGCTGGGCAACCATCTCTACGACCCGCACAATTTTGCGCAGCGTACCGTCCGCATGATCCAGGCGCTAGGGCCTCAGCGCGGGCCGTTTAAGGCGGGCTACACGCCGCACAAGGGGCGTCCGGTGGAAGCTGAAGCGAGCGGGGTGATTCGCAAGCTGCTGCGCCGCGGTCCAGCGGAGCGGCAGATGTGGAAAACCATCTCGGATGCCCTGGCCGAAAAACCCGAGGCCGGACCGATGGTGATGAATTCACTCTTCAGCTATGCCCAGGTGCGCTGCCTCTACGAGACCGATCAATATTGGGAACCCGAGGTGGTGGGGGCTCCCATGCTGCCGGATCCGCTCCTTGCTCCGGTGCTCACCGCTCCTCCCGCGGCCGCGATCCATCCCGCGTAGGGTCAACGCAGCAACAAGAATTTATAAACCAACCCGCATGCCCCCGCGCATCTTCCTTGACGGGCGCTTTTCCGCGGCGGGTTATCCCGGCATCAACCGCTATGTGCAAGGTCTGGCCCAGGCACTTGCGGGGGTAGTCACCGACTCCGAACTGTGGATGTTGACGGCAGTGGGGGAGGGGGCGAGCGCTGCGCTGCGGGCCTTTGAGGTGGACGCCACCGCGCGCAGCTGGCGCGAGCAGTGGCTGGTGCCGCAGAGTCTGCGTCGCGGACAGGCCCAGCTGTTCCACTCACCTTATTTTTGGACGGCTGGCACCCTGCCGGGGCGGACCTTGCCTTGCCCGCTGGTGGTGACGATTCACGATTTGATCGGGCTTGAGTCTGAGCTTTTGCCCAGCCCGTGGGTCCGTTTTGTGGTGGGCTGGGGCCTCCGCCGGGTGTGCCGCTGTGCGCGCCTCGTGCTGACGCCGTCGAGGGCTTCGCAGCAGGACCTGCTTGCGCATTTTCGGCTGGCACCCGCCCACGTGGTGGTCACCCCCTATGGCGTGGACGCGCGCTTCGCGCCCGCTTCAGGCGCAGCGTGCGCGGACTTGCGTGCGCGGTACGAGCTCAACCGTCCTTACGTGCTGTTTGTCGGCAGCCACAAGCCGCACAAGAACTTGGTGGGGTTGATCCGCGCTTGGGCAGAGCTGCCTCCGGCGCTGCGGGCGGCGCAGGATCTGGTCCTGGCCGGGTCGCTTGACTCCCGCTATCCGCAGGCTCGAGACCTCGTCCGCCGGCTCGATTTGCCCGGGATCCGCTGGCTGGGACGCATCCCCGAAACCGACCTTCCCGCGCTGCTCAGCGGTGCCACCCTCTTGGTTGTGCCCTCGCTCGCGGAGGGTTTTGGTCTGCCCGTGCTCGAAGCCATGGCCTGCGGGACGCCCGTGGCCTGCTCTCAGGTAGCCGGTCTTCCCGAAGCTGCGGGACGGGCTGCGGCCTACTTCAACCCCACCCAGACGTCTTCGATCACCGCCACCTTGGCCCGGCTGCTCAGCTCCCCTGAGGAACGCCACGAGCTCGAACAGCGTGGCTTGGCGCGCGCCCGGGCATTTTCCTGGCAAAAGACCGCGGAACTCACCTTTGCGGCTTACCGCACGGTCCTGGGACTCACTGCCAATAGCCCGCCAACGTGCGCGGTTTAAGCCCTTTTTTCGTGACCTCGATGGTGACGTCGCGCCAGCCCTTGGCGGTCTTGTTTTGCGGGTAGTAGGTGAGCAAATACTGACTGCGCAGCTCTTGCTCGATTTCGCCATAGACCTCGCTCAAGTCGCGATACTCGCGGGCGTAAAACACCCGCCCTCCGGTCGATTCCACCAGCCGATCGACCCGCGAGGTGAACGAACGCAAGAACAGGGTGAGGGCGCTGTCTTTGGGCGCATGGCGCATCAAGATCAAGTAGATCGGGACGCCCATGCGGCGGGCCACGTTGAGGCAAGAACGGAAGGGGAATTGGTCGTCTTCGTCGGCGCCGTCGGAGAACACGATCAGGGCTTTGCGCCCACTCGTGCCTTGCAGCTGGACCAGGGAGTAGACGACCGACTCCCACAGCGCGGTTCGCCCGTCAGCTTCCAGGCCCTCGATCGCTTGCACCAGGCGATCCAGCTCGCGGGTAGTGCCCCGGGCGAGGCGCGGTTGGGAGTCGAAATCCACGAGAAAGGCCCGATCTTCGTCCTTGAACGTGGACTTGAGGAAGTGGATCGCAGCCTGCTGCACCCGCGGCAGCTTAACGAACATGCTGGCTGAGGAGTCGATGGCCAGTCCCAAGGTGAGGGGCAAATCGCTCGCATCGCTGAAGGTCTCGACCGCTTGCACGGCACCGTCTTCCCGCACCTGGAAGTCGTCGCGCGCGAGCCCGCGCACCGGTCGGCCACTGCGATCGGTGACCACGGTATAAAGCTCGACCAGGTTGACGTCGACCCGTTCGCTCGCTGCCGGGCCGTTCATGAACAGCACATCTTCAGCCATGGTGCCGTCCGCGAGCATGGCCACCACCCGGACGTAGCCGGTGGGTTGTTCGCTGGGGATGAGTACGCGCTGGACAAACGGTGGACGGTACAAGGTGGCAACCGGCTCGGCGTTCCAGAAAAACAGGACGCGGTCGAGCTGAGCTTCGAGCGGGACAGCCACGTCCGCTGCCACCTCCACCCAGCCGGTCCCCCGCCCGGACTCGGGGCGGGCGATCTTGATCGTCAGGCCGCTGCGCCCACCGTTCAGAATCACCGAGTGCCGCCCGAGCTCGGCGCCAGCCGCGCTGTACGCCACGGCAGTGAGCTCTTGCCGCCTTGGCGTCTGGCCCAGGTCGAGCCGCGCGCCAAAGGGAGGACGCTCGACGGTCGCGACCACCTGCTCGTCGAGCAAGAAGACCACGCGGCGAACTGCCGGGTCGTACACTTCGGTGGCGAAGCGCACCTTGCCGCGCAGAAGCTCGGTTGCTGGTCGCTGGATCTCGATCACCGCGGGCGCGGGTAAGGCGCTATCCGTCAGTAAATCCGGGGCTTGCTGGACCACGGCCGCCAGGCTTCCCCCCCAGCGCCCGGTGGTCAAATCCTCGATCAACACCGCAACTTGCTCGACGCCTGCCGGGAGGTTGAGCGCTGCGCGGTAAGGCCACGAGGTGAGCTGGCTCAAGTCAGTGCGCAAGAAGAGGTCCTGACGCAGTTCCTGCATTCCTTGCGGCGTGACCGCTGCGAGGGTCACCCGCAAGTCGCTGGTCTTGGGGCTGGTGCGTTCCTCCGGGCTCTGGCTTGCCGGGCTTGCTGGGCTGCTTTCACCGCTGCTCGGGGCATCGCTTTCCCTAACCGTCTCCGCTGCGCTGTCGTCTGCGCGGTCGAGCTCTGGCTCAGCACCGCTATCCAGGTCTTCCTCGGCGTCGCTCTCCGGGCTAGCCGTGGCCGCGTGTGCAGCTGGGTCAGCAGGGTCCAAATCAGCGGCGTCCGCGTCGACGGTTGCGTCGACGTCTGCAGCCACCTCACGATCTTGCAGGTCTTGCAACTCCCAGCGCGCTTCGAGCTCGCTCTGCCCTAGAGTGGACGGTGCAGTGCGCAGGGCCGCGACCACGGCTAGGCCTTCTTCGGGTTCGCGTCCGGCCAAGACCCGGGCTGCGCGCAAGCGCGCGATGGCTGGAGGAGGACCGCTGCTCGTCCACTGCGGACCGCGCACGGTGAGCTCTGACCGCGTGCTGCGAATGGCCACGGGTTGCAGGTCAAAATGCGCAGGAGAGGCCGGACGGTAGGTCAGCTCGACCCGCTGCCCCAGCCGGGTCACGGCGTCGCGCAGACCCTGGTCGGTGCGCAGGGTTTCGCCGCCGCTCGCAGTCGCCAGCAGGTTCAGAGGTTCTTCCGGTTGCACCAGCTGGTGTTTGTGGCCAGCCGCTTCGGTTTCGCGCTGACGTCGACCGGGACGCAGCGTGAAGCCTGCACCCGTGCTCTTCTCGCCTTGGGGGTCGGTGGTTTCGAGCAGTCCCACGGACGGCTGGGCGTCGTCCCCGCGCAGGGCCAACGGCAAGACCGTCCAGCCCAGCGCAGCCAGGTTGTGCGCGGCTTCCTGGGCCAAGACCTCGCCGAGAGGTCCGCTCTGGGGAGCGGCAAGCGACCGCGCGATCGCTCGCAACGTGCCCTCAGGGACTTGCTGCGCATAAAACGCGAGGGGGTCCAGGTCAAATCCATCGCACACCAGGATCAGAAATTGTGGACGCTCTGAGGTGTGGTCAGCAGCCCAGGCCAGAAGCTCGTCGAGACGTTCCCGCACGAACCCGAGTTCTTCTTGGATGCTGGCTGCGACTTGCTTGGCCTGGGCCTCGGGCTGAGTCTCAGGAGGGCCCGGCTGGCTGGTCGTCGTCCGGCTGAGGTCGTTTAAGGTGGTGCTGCGCAGTTCGAGCAGCCGGTTCTGCCCCTTCAAGGTGAGCGCGGTCCGGGACAGGCGTTCGCCCAGCACCAGAGGGTCGCGGGAAGTGAGCAGGGTTTCTGGCAGCGGATCTGCGACCACCAGCTCGACGTCACCGAGTGCGGTCAGCGGCTGGGCGAGCGCGGCCAAGGATTCACCCGCGCGGCGCAGGGTGCTGCTTTGGGCCAGCAAGGGGTCGAAGTAGAGGACGAAGTGGGCTGGCACCCCGCTTGTGGCCAGGGTTTGCAGCGGCGTAGGGGTCACGGTCTGCGGTTGCCCGCTCACCTCCACGGTGAAATCCGTGCTGGCGAGCTCGCTCCCCGGTCGTCCTTTGGCATCGCGGATTTCAAGCCACAGGTGGTGCGGCAGTGGGGACGGAGCCGGGGAGGGAGCCGGGTCGCCGGTACCTGACCCGAATGCCGCGGCGGCGAACCAGGAAGTGAGAAGCAAGACTGACAGTGCCAAAACGGCCTTCGCATGGCTTGCGGCCAGCCGTGCAGCCGCCGGATCATTCGGTCCAGGGACCTTGATGGGGTTCATGACAGCAACCCTTGCTAGAGGTTCAAAAGTGCATCGGAGCTTCGGCGCTACGGGCCGACGTCGTCTAGTAGCGCCAAAGCAAAGACCTTGCCAGCCTACGGCGGCAACGAAGTCAGCGTGACCCGGTCAGGCGTGACCCGGTCAGGCGTGACCCGGTCAGGCGTGACCCGGTCAGGCGTGACCCGGTCAGGACCTAACCCGTTCCAGCACATGGACCGTAAACCCGTCATGGCTGGCCTCGGGCAGGATTTGCCACAGCCCAGGCCCTTGCACCCAGCGTTCGAGGGGGTATTCGAGCCGGCCCGCGAGCGGGGCTAAGGCAAATTCAGGGTGGTCGCGCAAGAACTCGGCCACCACCAGTTCGTTTTCTTCGGGTTCGAGCGAACACGTGATCACGATCAACCGGCCGCCCACCGCCACTGCCGGCGCTGCACCGCAGAGCAAGCGCAGGGCCTGGCGGGACAAGCGACCGATCTCGTCGTCGCTGATCCGCCACTTGAGCTCGGGATTCTTGCGCAGGGTCCCGGTCCCGGAACAGGGCAAGTCGAGGATGACCCGATCAAAGCCCGACCCGAACGGCAGGCGTCCAGCATCCGCCACCAGCAACGGCAAACCGCGGCGCAAGCGTTCGAGGTTTTGCTTCAAGGTAGAGATCCGCGGCAGGGCGACATCGGCCAAAAATAGTTGGACGCTGGGTTCGCTCGCGACCACGGCAAAGCCTTTGCCGCCCGGCGCAGCCGCAGCATCGAGGACCCGCTCACCGGGTTGCGGCCACGGGATCAGCGCGGCAGCTTGGCTGGCTTCGTCTTGGATGTAAAAGTCGCCGGCCAAAAACCGAGGGGAAGACAGCGGTTGCCCTTCTGCCACGATCAGGCCCACGGGGGACAGCGCGGACGGTTCCACGCTCATGCCTTCGTCGATCAAGCGTTCCGCCAACAGCTCACGGCCGCCGCGGTCGCGGAAAGCGAGGAGCGAGAGCAACTTGGGGCTGTTGTTGGCGGCGAGCAACGCGACCGTCCGGGGGTATCCCCAACGGGCCAGCCAGCGCGCCACCAGAAAGTCAGGATGGCTTTGCTCGATCGCCAAGCGGCGCACGGGATCGACTTCCTGCACTGGCCAAGCCGCGAGCTGACGTTCGCGGGCGATTTGCCGCAAGACCGCGTTGACGAAACTCGCGCCTCCCCGATGGGTCAAGCGCCTGGCTGCCTCGACCCCTTCGTTGACGATCGCATGCGCGGGCAAGCGGTCGAGCAGCAGCAGCTGATAGGTGGCGATGCGCAGCGGTGCGAGCAAGGCGGGTTCGATCGCGGTGAGGGAACGCTGGCTGGCTTGGCTGATCACATGATCGAGGCGGCGCAGCCAGCGCAGCGTCCCCAGCGCCAGTTCGCGCAGCAGGCCGTGGTCCCGCCGATCACAGCGCGCCAGCGCGCTTTCGAGAAACACCCCCGACGGTGAGCGGGTGGCCAACGTCCGCTCGACCACCCAG
>CAZCOV010000066.1:0-20270 GCA_964499975.1 uncultured Thermoanaerobaculia bacterium | reverse complement strand
AGGAGCAGCACGCGGGAGCCCTAGGGCTGTCGCAGATCCAGCACGTGTTCCTGGAGCTGCCCAAGTACGCCGCCGGGCCGGCTCCCGAGCGTCTGATCGACCGCTGGGCCTACTTTTTCCGCGAGGCAGAAAATCTGGAAGTGGTTCCTCCGGCGCTAGCCACCGCCCCCTTTCGGGAAGCGCTGGAAGTCGCGCGCATGGCGAATTTCGGTGCGGGCGAGCTCGCCGTGTATGACCGGGTGAAGATGGCAGAGCAAGACGCGCGCGGCGCGCTCAGCTTGGCCGAACGTCAAGGTCGAGTCGAAGGGCTCGCCGAAGGACTCCGCCAAGCCGTGCAGGCGCTCTGCGCCGCCCTGGACATCGAACTCGACCCCGAGCGCCAGGCCGTCCTCGCGACCCTGAACCTGTCTCAGCTCCAGGCCCTGAAGGAGCACTTGGTCCGCGTCCGTCAATGGCCTTGACGGGTGGTGGCTCTGCGCAGCCCGCAACTGCACGCCCCCCGAACCGCAGGACGGCGGGACGGCGGCCAGCGGGGCAGCGGGGCAGCGGGGCCACGTGCCTTGACGCAGGTCTCTTCCATGTAGGATGATTTTTCCATGATCACGACCGTTACCCAGAAGAACATGGTGACGATCCCCGCCGCTGTCGGGCGGAGATTTGGGATCAAGCCTGGCTGGAAGCTCGATTGGCAGCCGGTCGAGGGCAAAGACGAGATCCTCGTGCGTGTGGTCCCTGATCGCGGCGCGCGCGCACGCCGCCTCTTGGGAGCTGGTCGCAAGTTCTCACCCGATCGCGACGCGGTGGCGGATCTGGCCGCGGAGCGTGCGGCCGAAGGATGATGGCGCGGCGCTTCCTGCTGGACACCTCCGCGCTTCTGGCTCACGCGCGGAAGGAGCAGGGCTGGGCCTCTGTGGCGGCGTTGTTCGAGGAAAGCGACTGCGAGATCCTTGGTTCCACGGTTTCGCTCACCGAACTCGCTCGGCGCCTGCGTGAGCTTGGGGCATCCGTCGGCGAAGCCCGCACCATGGCGGAGGAGTACCGGGAGCTGCTGGACGAGGTCGTTCCGGTCGATGTGAGGGTAGCGCTCGCCGCCTTCGATATCGGTTGCGAAACGCCGGAGCGGCTACCCCTTGCCGACGCTCTGATCGCAGCGGCCCGCGAACGAGGCGCTTGCCTGGTGCATCGCGATCGCCACCTGGTAGCGATTCCCGCAGGCGTACTACAGCAGCTCGATCTGGCGAGGGAATCCGACCCAGAATGAGCCTGATTGCCTGCCCCCACATGCGGGGCACCGCCTGCGGACCACCGCCTGCGGATCACCGCCTGCGGATCACCGCCTGCGGACCACCGCCTCGCTCTTGGCCGTCGCCGACTGGATGTATCTCTGGGCAGACACGAGCCGGGAATCTCAGGCCAGCCGCTGGCGCAGCCAGCTGGCGGCGTGGATCCCGGCGGCAGGCACCTGATCGGGCTTGCGGCCACCGCTTTGAGCCAGGATGCACGGTTCTGAGGGGACTGGGGGGCCGGTAACGCCCCCTGGTTACCCGACGGCGGCAGGCAGCGCCATCGCCTGCGTGGGAAAGGCGCGGAGAAGCTTCTTGTCTACAGTCACAAGTCGCGTGTTCAGCTTTCTCGCGAGCGCGATGAATTCGCAGTCATATGCAGAGCAGCCACTGTCTCGAACCAACTCCAGCACCGTCTGCGAATCCACCTCGAATTCCGCGCCGGCCAGAAGACCTTCTGCCTCACTCTGTAGGCTACAGGCTTGCTCAAAACTCAGCATCTTGCGCCTCAGGTAGCCCGCCAAAATGTTGCGGAACTCACTTCGCCAAAGCACCGGAGCTGCCCAGTCCGGCTCTTGCTCAAGCAGCGCCTCGGCACGAGCCGTATGCTCCCCGGGAAGGTAGAGGTAGGCCAACACATTGGAGTCCACCACAATCATGAGCGGCCCTCGCGCTTCATCGCGTCAATGTCTCGCACTTTGAATCTTCCTTCTGGCAACGCACTGCGTAGCTCGCGAGCGCGGGCTAGCCGCTCGCCGGTGGTCACCTTCGCCGGTAGCAAGACCGTTTCCAGGCACACAATGGCCTCGCTGTTCATGCTGCGCCGGTGCATCTTGGCCGAAAGCTTCAGCCGGTCATACACGGCGTCAGGAATGTTCTTTAGGGTCAACGTGGTGGGCATCACAACCTCCAACCGCAATGGAACCATTATGGTTTCTTCGTGGCGCGAAGTCAAGCTCACGTCGTCTGCTCTCGATATCGACCGTGATCTCCTCGAAGAAGCCGTAAGAGTCACCGGTGCGCCGAGCAAGACGGTTGCAGTTCAGCTGGGTCTGAAGGCACTGGTCGACGAGGCGACGCGCCGCGGCTGGTGGCGCTGCGTGAGGCTGGAGGTGAACTGATGCGCTTTCTGATCATGTTGGAAGAGACGGAAGAAGGCTTTGGCGTGCAGGTGCCCGATTTGGCGATTGTGACTCACGGAGAAAGCATCCAAGCCGCGAAGCGAGCAGCCTGCGAAGCGATCCAGATCAATCTGGAGGCTTATCGAGAAGCAGGGCACACTATCCCTGAGCGGCAAAAGGTAGAGTGCCATCTGGCAAACCCCGAATTTCAAGACCTGGTATTTGCTTTCGTCGAGGTCTCAGCACCCAAGGAACGAATCGCGGCCTGAATCGACCTGTGGCGGCCGATGCCCTTGTCCTGACAGGAACACTCACCCGCTCCGCTGGCTGTCGGCGGGGCGTTGGTGGTCGCATCGACGGTGTCGACCAGGACTTCGGAGCTGCACTTCCAGCGGCAGGCCGAGGAGGCCGAACCGCGCGAACCGCGCGAACCGCGAGCGCCGATCACCTCCAGAGACCTTGACCGTGCTAAAATCAGCGCGCCGGGCGTCCGGTCAGGTGACCGCGGGCAGTTTCCGCGGTCCTCTTGTTGTTTGATGGCCATGATTTGATCGCTTTGAGAGGACGAAAAACCATCGTGCCACGACTCTCTTCTGATTCCTCCGAGCCGCAGCTGAGGCGGAGGCTCCTGCCCTGCCTCGCGGTGTTGGCGGTCTTGAGCCCGGCCATGGTTGGGGCCCAAGGCGCTCCTTCCGGGGTGCCAGCCCCGCCGCGACGCGGTCTGTCCAGCGGCCCAGTCGAGCGCCTGGTGCTGCCCAAAGTCGATCCGCTGCTCGCCGAACGCGACGACGAAGCCCGCATCAACCGCGGTCAAGTGACCCACTACGCGGTCAAGATCCCCGTCGCGATCAACCCTTGGAATCACGGAACTTGGGAACTGGTGGGACGTCCAGGCCGGCAGCAAGCACGGTGGCGGTTGCACCTGGTTTCGAACGGCGCCTTGTCGCTCAATTTGGGCTTTAGCCGCTACCGCATGCCGCTCGGTGGCAGCCTCACGGTCAAGACGCCAGACGGACGGTTGGCGATCGGTCCGTTCACCGAACGCGACAACGAAACCCACAACCAACTGTGGACTCCGCCGCTCTTGAGTTCAGAGTTGCTCCTGGAGTTGATCTTGCCGCTCGATCGCCTGGATGAACTCGAGCTCGAGTTGATCCAGGTCAACCACGGCTATGCCGGTTTCGGCGATCCGCAGCCCAAGTCAGGAGCCTGCAACCTGGACGTTGCCTGCTCCGCGGGCGATTTGTGGCACGATCAGGCGCGGGCTGTGGCACTGCTCTCGATTGCTGGCGTCCGGTTCTGCACCGGCTTTTTGGTCAACAACACCGCCCACGACGGTCGTCCGTTCCTGATCACGGCGCACCACTGCGACATCAAAGCCGAGACGGCGCCTTCGGTGGTGGTCTTGTGGAACCAGCAGAGCCCCAACTGTCGCTCTCCACGCGGGGCCAGCGATGCAGATCTCAATCCTGGCGAGCAGCTCCGCCAGTTCCAGACCGGCGCCACTTTGCGCGCAGCCTATCCCCGAAGTGACGCTCTCCTGCTCGAACTCGACGATTTTCCAGATCCGTCGTTCAATGTGTTTTACGCGGGCTGGGACCGCTCGGGCGCGGCCATCGAAGAAGCGGTCGCGATCCATCATCCCAACACCGATTGGAAACGCATCAGCTTCGACTCTGATCCCGTCCTGCCCACCGCCCATCTCCAAAACAAGGTTTTGCCCCGCGCGGCGCACTTGCGGGTCGGCAACTGGGAACTCGGGACCACCGAAGGCGGCTCGTCGGGCGCGCCGCTTTTCGATCAAAATCACCGGGTGGTCGGACAGCTCCACGGGGGATACGCAGCCTGCGGTAACCGTCGCGGCGCCGACTGGTTCGGACGCTTTGCCACGTCCTGGAGCGGCGGCGGGCGCCCTGGCACTCGCTTCAGCGACTGGCTCGACCCCCTGGGCAGCGACGCTCTGACCCTTGATGGCATCGATGGTGACGCCTTGCGCCCGGTGGGAACCTACCTGGAAACGGCCATTCGCCCGGCGTCTGAACGGCGTCCGACCCCACGTCAGGGCAAGCCATAGGTCTGGTTTGATGGGCGCTCCGCGCACGATTGGGAAACCTTGTTCCGCTTCACGATTTACGCGCTGCCACTAGTTCTTGTCCTCTTCGCGCTGTTCGGCCTGGTCGTTGACGTCGGCGAGTTCGGCCCCCAGCGCGAGCTGCCGCTTCCCTGGTCGCTTCTGTTGGGCACCTGGCTGCTCGAAGCGAGCGGTCTGGTCGCTCTCTGCTTGCTGCTCCAGGGCCGCTTTTCCTGGTGGGTGCTCGATGGGCTGGTCACCGGCTGGATCGCTTGGATTTTTCGCGGTCCGCTGCTGGTGATCACGGTCGTCAGCGCGGCTCCTGGACAGCGGCAGCAAGCCTGGTGGCAGCTGGTTTTGGCCTGGTGGGTGCTGTATTCGCTAGCTGGGTTCAGTTTGGCCTTGCTGGCTCGCCGCTCAGCGCAGTTTAGCGCGGCCCCCACGACTGCACCCGCGACCGAGCCGATGGCCGTGCCGGTGATCAGCGGGCCGGTGATCAACGGGGGGGCGGAGGAAGCAACCGACCCGGATCCTGCACCCCCAGCCGCATCCACAACCACATCCACATCCACATCCATGGAGCCCGAGCAGCCCAATCGCGCGTAAGCTCTGCGCAGCAGCGGGGCATCAGTGCCTTGAGAACCCGCAGTTGCCAAGAACCCTGAGGATCAATCTCGAGAACAGCTGTTTGAGAACCTGCCGACTGTGCGCATCGTTGCCGTAGGCCAAAGCTTCCCTCCTCACTACTACAACCAGGCGCAGCTCCTCGCTGCGCTGCAACAGCACTGGGCCGCCGAACACCACAACCCCGAACGCCTCGCGCGCTTGCACAAGAATGTGCTGGTCGGTGGACGCCATCTCGCGTTGCCGCTCAGCGAATATGCCCGTCTGGAAACTTGGGGGCAGGCGAACGACGCCTGGATTCGCGTGGCGCAAGAAGTCGGCGCAGCAGCGATCCGCGATGCGCTGGACCAAGCCAGCCTCGGAGTCAGCGCGATCGACGCCTTGATCACGGTGACCGTGACCGGAATTGCCACCCCGTCGCTCGATGCCCGCTTGATCAACCGGCTGGAGCTCCGGCCGGACGTGGTGCGCATGCCGATTTTCGGCCTCGGCTGTGTGGCGGGTGCTGCGGGGATCGCGCGCGCCGCCGATTACGTCCGCGCTTATCCGGCGCGGTTGGCCGTCCTGCTTTCCGTCGAGCTGTGCTCGCTTACCCTCCAGCGCGAAGACCTTTCGATCCCCAACTTGATCGCCAGCGGGCTGTTCGGAGATGGGGCGGCGGCGGTGCTGGTCGCGGGCAGCGCGCATCGCGCGGCAACCCAGGGGCCGAAAATCGTGGCCACGCGCTCGATTTTCTACCCGCAAACTGAGCGGGTGATGGGGTGGGACGTTTCCGAGCGCGGCTTTAAAGTCGTGCTCTCGGCCGAGGTGCCAGCCATGGTCGAGCACTTGCGCGGGGACGTCGATGCCTTTCTCGCGGACCACGGCTTGACCCGTCCAGACATTGCTGCTTGGATTTGTCATCCGGGTGGTCCCAAAGTGCTCGAGAAACTGGAAACTGAGCTCGGCCTGACTCCAGAAGCCCTGGCTCTCACTTGGCGCAGTTTGCAGCAGATGGGCAATTTGTCGTCGACTTCGGTTCTCCTGGTGTTGCGCGAAACGCTGGCCACCGATCTGCCGCCCGGCAGCTGGGGCTTGTTGCTCGCCATGGGGCCAGGGTTTTGCTCTGAACTGGTGCTGCTTTCGTGGTGACCCTGCGATGACCCTGGGCGGCTGGGACACCCGCTGGCTCTACTTCGGACTGTTGCTCGTCGTCATCCTCGAACGGGGTTTCGAACAGTGGATCGCGGGACGCAACATGCGGCGGCTCCGCGCCCGCGGCGGCCGGGAAGTGGGCCGTTCTCACTACCCCTGGATGGTCTTGCTGCACGCGGCTTTTTTGCTTGCTTGCCCACTCGAAGTCGTGCTGCTCGAGCGCCCATTTTGGCCGCCTTTGGGCCTCGCCATGTTGCTGGTCTTGGGCGCCACCTTGGCGGTCCGTTACTGGGTCATCACCACCCTCGGCGAGCGCTGGACGACCCGCGTATTCGTCGTGCCCGGAGCACCGCGGATCACTGCAGGACCGTACCGCTTCTTGCGCCACCCCAACTATCTGGCAGTGATATTTGAGGTGGCGGCGCTCCCTCTGGTGCATGGCGCCTGGCTCAGTGCTATGGTTTTCACCATGCTCAACGCTTGGCTCTTGCGCGTCCGTATCCGGGTCGAAAATGCGGCGCTGGATCTGGCTTTGAGCAGGAGGTCTTGGTGAACGAGCCAGGCCGCACGGTGGAAATCCTGACGGCAATCGCCGAGCTGGCGCGCGATCATCTCGCGTGGCAAGGCGAGTTCCAGCCCGAATTGCGCCTAGTGGAAGACCTCGAACTCGACTCGCTCCGCTTGCTCACCCTGGCGATGGTGGTCGAAGACCATTTCCACATCTGCCTCGACGAAAACGACGAAGCTGCGATCGTCACCGTGGGAGATCTCGTCGAGCTGGTGAGGAGGAAGCTTGCCGTCTGAAACGCTGCCCACCACATTGACCGAATTGCTCGAGCGGGCTGCGAATTTTCCGGCCACGGGACTCCGCCTCCTCGACCGCCACGAACAACCCGACGACTTCTCCTGGACTGCGGTGCGCGCGGCAGCGATCGACGTGGCAGCAGCGTTGCAGGCGAGCTGGGTTGTACCCGGCGACCGGATCGCGCTCATCTACCCCACCGGCCGTGAGTTCTTCGCGGCTTTTTTCGGCATCCTTTTGGCTGGTGCTGTCCCGGTTCCGCTCTACCCACCGGTGCGCTTCGGTCGCCTCGAGGAATACCACCAGCGCACCGCGGTCATGCTGCAGGCGGTGGACGCCCGCATGGTGCTCACCGAAAAGCGCCTGCAACGCTTCCTCGGTCCGACGATCCGAACGGCGCAACCCCTTCTCGGGTGTAGCAATCTCTCCGCGCTGCCCACCGGCACCTGGCAGCCGGTCGAGATCCCGCCCGAAGCTTGGGGCCTGATCCAGTTCTCTTCAGGGACCACGGTCGACCCCAAGGCCGTGGCTCTCAGCCATCGTGCGATCCTGGCCCAGGTGCGCCTGCTCAACAATTGCTGGCCCCCGGGGAGCGGACCGCAAAGCGTTGGCGTCGAGGACAGCGGGGTCAGCTGGTTGCCGCTGTATCACGACATGGGTCTGATCGGTTGCGTGTTCGCTGCGCTCGAACGGCCGGGGACCTTGACGCTGTTTGGCCCGGAGCTTTTTGTCGCCCGGCCCGCTCTGTGGTTGCGCGCCATTTCCCACTACCGGGCGACGATCTCGGTCGCCCCCAACTTCGCGTTTGGCCTGGCGACCAGCAAAATCCGCGACGAAGAACTGGTGGGGGTTGATTTGAGCACGTGGCGGATCGCGTTGAACGGGGCTGAGCCGGTGGCGCCTGGAGTTTTGCGTGCTTTCCAGGCACGGTTCGCTCGCTGGGGCTTCCGGCCTGAGGCCATGACCCCGGTTTATGGGCTGTCAGAAGCCACTCTGGCAGTGACTTTTTCGTCAGTGGATCAACTTTTCAAAACCACCCATTTCGACCGCGATCGCCTGGCCTTGGGAGAAGCCGAGGCGAGTGGGTCCAGCGGCCTCGAACTGGTTTCCCTCGGCATTCCGTTACCCGGTTTCAAGCTCAAGATCGCCCATCGCACGGGTCGCCCTTTGCCGGCCGGAAAAGTGGGCATCGTGCAAGTGCGCGGCCCTTCGTTGATGGACGGCTACCTCGGTCGTCCGGACGCCACGGCGCAAGTCCTGCGCGACGGCTGGCTCGACACCGGTGACCTGGGCTTTCTTTACCAAGGCGAGCTCTACCTCACCGGTCGAGCCAAAGACATCCTGATCTTGCGCGGCCGGAACTACTCGCCCATGGACCTCGAGCAAGCCGCGGATCCCGTGCCTGGGGTGCGCAAGGGCTGTGTGGTCGCGGTCTCCTACTTGCCCGCAGGCGGATCCGGGGAAGAGCTCCTGGTCTTTGCCGAACACGCGCAAGCAGTGCGGCCATCCGCGCCAGCTGACCTCGAACGCGCCGTGAGCGAAGCCATCCTCGTCCAAACCGGGCTCAAAGTCGACCGCGTTTTGATCCTCGAACCCGGCAGCTTGCCGCGGACGTCCTCGGGCAAGCTGCGCCGACAAGAGGCGCTGCGTCGCTTTCTCGCGGGTGAACTCACCCCCCCGGCCCGGGTGACTCCCTGGCTGCTCGCCAAAGCCTGGGCGCGCTCGGCCCTGGCCTACGCTCGCCTTGACCACGAAGGTCGCGGTCCGGGTAGCGAGGATGAGTGAGCCCGCGCCGACCGACGTGCTGGTGGTCGGAGGCGGACCCGCGGGTCTGGCTGCTGCGATCACGGTGCGGCTTGCGGGTCTGAGCGTGCGCGTGGTCGAACGCGCGCATCCGCCGATCGACAAGGCTTGTGGCGAGGGTCTGATGCCCGACGGCGTCGCGGTTTTGCAAGGGCTCGGAGTGGAACTCCAGCAGGTGCAGCCTTTCCATGGCATTCGCTACCTGGATGGCCCAGTGATCGCCGAAGGTCGCTTCCCTGGCGTTTGCGGGCTGGGGGTGCGGCGGCTCGAGCTCCATCGCGCCTTGGTCGCCCGCACCGCGGCGCTGGGCATTCCCGTGGACTGGAATCAGCGGGTCTTAGCGCTGGAGGATGCTGGTGTGGTCACTGCCAGCACCCGGCTGAGCGCCACCTGGATCGTTGCGGCTGACGGGCTCCACTCATCGCTCCGCCATTGGGCGGGTTTGGCCGGCCGGCCGGCCAGCAACTCGCGTTTTGGGGTGCGCCGTCATTTTCGGGTAGCGCCGTGGAGCGACTGCGTCGAGGTCTACTGGGCCGACGGCTGCGAGGCTTACGTCACGCCGGTGGCGCCGGACGAGGTGGGGGTAGCCATTTTGTGGAGCGGGAGCAAGGCCAACTTCAACCAGCTCTTGCCCCGATTCCCCGCGCTCGCCGCGCGGCTTGCCGGAGCGCCCAGCCGATCGCGCGACCGCGGTGCGGGCCCCTTGCACCAGCGGGTGCGCGGGCTGGTCCGTGGGCGGCTCGTGCTCCTGGGTGATGCCTCGGGCTACCTCGACGCGATCACCGGCGAAGGGCTGTCCTTGGCATTCCACCAGGCTCAAGCCCTGGTTCATGCCCTTGTCCGGTGTGACCTCGGAGCGTATGTCCGCGCCCATCGCCGCATCGCTGCCCTGCCCACTGCCATGACTCGCCTGCTCCTCGCGGTCGAACGCCGTCCCTGGCTCCGCCGCCGCGTGATCGGTGCCCTCGCCCGCGATCCCGATCTGTTCTCCCGCCTGCTCGCCGTCCACTGCCGCGTTCGTCCGCTCAGGAGCGTCGGTCTTGCCCCGCTTCGGCTCCTCTGGAACTTAACCCAAATCCATGAACCAAACCCCTAACGCCTAGCTAACCTGCAGGGAAGCTGACGTTTGAAGGCGACTTGGCGGTCCAGCGCCAGCTCGCGATCACGGAGATCGAGCGGGGTTCGGGTTGCGGGTGTAGATGAGTCGCAGGGTAGGTTCCCAGGTAACGCCATGGTCCCGCGAAGTTTCGATTTCGAGACGGAAACCAGCCGGGTTGAGGTCGGACCAGCTCATCCGTTCGAAAACGTCAGTGCCCGCGCTTTTGATCGGGGTTTGGGTTGCGACGTTGTCGAGCTGAAGGCGGCCTTCCGCAAGCTTCCCGGCGTAAACCGCGGGGTAGCTCGACAAAGTGTCGAATTGGAACAGCCGGTAGACTCCCTGGAAGCGATCCCACCCCAGCTGACGCACGACCTCGATCTGGGCGCCGTCGCGCGGGAGACTCAGCTGCTCGTGGAGCAGGGCGCCATCAAACTGCGCGTGGATCGTCGCGGTGGTGTTGCTGCTCGCCCACGGCTGGTCTGGCGCTTGCGGGGTTTGCACCTCGACCTGCCACTCTCCCACCAAATCCGCGAGCGCCAGCAGCTCCGGTTCGAGCGGCCGCCGGAAATGGTGGGGGTCGAGTTGGGGGTTGAGTTCGACCGTATGGATTGCGAGGACGGTATTGCGGACGCCATATTCCTTCTCGATCCGGAAGGGCAAAACCAGCGCGCCGACCGGGCGAAAATCTGAGAAATAAGTGCGCTCCGCGATCGCCCCTTCGCGTTGGGTCAAATCCCAGGTGGTCGCGTCGATCGCGACTTCAAGCCCGGTCTGCGGGTCCAGGTGCCAAATCTCGACCGCCCCCGCCGCGAGGGTGACTTGCACCTTGAGCGTCGGCTGACCATCGACTTCTCCGGCACCCAAGAGTTCGAGCCGGGCATCTCCGGACTCGAGCAAAAGCGGGGCAAAGTGGGCTTCGCGCTGGATCAGCCCGTAGTCCGGACCGGTTGCCGGCTGCGCCCATTCGACGCCGTAGGCACCGTGGATCCACCATGGAGCTTTGCCGTCATGGCCCAGAACCAGCGGCTGTGCCCGCACGGTGGTCGCAAAGCGGTAGAGGTTGGGGCGCGCGCGCCAGAGATGCACCGGCTCTTCCAGGCTGAAAGCGGTGAAAGTGCCTGCAATCGCCATCCCCTGGACGGCGGCCCAGGCGACCCGGCCGCCACGCGCTTCCGCGTAGCGGGCCAGGACCTGGTCGAGGGTGGGCAGCGCAGACGTACTGGGCTGCGCCGCGAGCAAGGCCAAAATCTGGAGGGTGACGAAGTTCATTGCGAAATTCATTGCGGACTCGGCAAGCGTTCGCGGTTAGGCCACGTTTTCAGAAATACGGGGACGCATCTCGAAGGCCACAGCGCCCCGTCGGCAAGGCTTGGTAGCGAGGCGTACCCTCCGGTACGCCGCAGCGAGCGTAACGCAGCTGACGGGAATGCTGGGGCCTTTGAGCGTCATCGTATTTCTGAAAACGTGGACTTAGGGTGCTGGTTTTGGCGCAGCAGTCGTGCGCAGATCGAAACCCGTGATCTCGTCCTGGTCGCGCAGGTAGAGGATACCGTTGGCGAGGCTGGGGGCGGTCCAGGTTTTGCCCACCAGCGCTTGGAAACGGGCTTGCTCATGGTAGGCATCTGGGGTGGCAGCCACCAAAGCCACCTCGCCGCGGTCCCCGAGCACGATCAGCGTGCCGCTGGCCGCGATCAGCGAGCCCTTGCCAAAACCGCGCTGAGCCCAGCCCAAACGCCCGTCTGCAGCCGCCACACAGCGCAAAGTTGCGTTGTCGAAACCGTAGATCCAGCCGTCCAGGTAGACCACCCCGTTGACATAGCTGCGCAGGGTGCGTTCCTGCCACACCGGTTGGACTTTGGGTCCTCCTTCCCCTGGGGCAAGCGCGAGCAAGAGGGCGCCGGCATCATCCCCGGAAGTGATCAGCAGGCGGTCAGGAGGAACAAAGAGCGGGATCGCAATGGTGGCAGGCAACGCGGGGTGACGCCACCGCAACTGGCCGGTTTGCGGCTGGAACGCGACCACTTCCGGACCAGCTGCGCCCGCCCGGCGGAGGAAGATCACTTGCCGCTCGCCCGCAGCCGTAAACGCAATGGGCGAGGAATAGCTGGCGCCGCCGTTCTCGGTAGCCCAACGCAGTGCCCCCGTGGTGCGTTCGAGCGCCACCACCGCCCGCCCCTCGCCGCCCGCTTCAGCAAACACCAGCTCGCCTTCGACCAAAGGTGAGGTGGCATAACCCCAACGCGGGACCTGGGCACCGAACGTCGCGGGTAAGTCCACGGTCCACAGCTTCTCGCCGGTGGCTGCGGCCAGGGCATGTAATTGACCTTTGGAACTCAGCGCGTAGACCAAATCCCGATCGACCGTGGGGGTTGAGCGCGGTCCGTCACCGAACTCGTCGTGGAAGGTCTCGCCCACCGGGTAACGCCACAGCTCCTCGCCTGTACGTGCGTCGAGCGCCAGCGCGTACTCGGTCTCGCCGGAGGCGGCTTGGGTGTAGAGGCGACCGCCGACCACCGCGATCCCGGCAAAGCCCGCGCCGATCGTTTGCTGAAAGATTCGCGGCGGTCCTGCGCTGGGCCAGTTGGTGGCCAATCCGGCTTCCCCGGAGATCCCGTTGCGTTCGGGCCCGCGGAACTGCGGCCACTCAGCAGCGGCAGCCGGCTGCCCGATGAGCAGCAACCAACCGCTGAGCAGGACAGATTTTATGGGGCGGACGCACCAGCAAAAACTGCGCGGGATCACGTTGGGGGTCACAGCCTCCTTGGGGGTCACGGCCTTCTCCTTAGGGTCGACGCATCAATAGATTCACACTTCTGGCGCCCAGATTGGGGCCAGATGCGGCCAATCGTCGGGCGCAAAACCGCAGGACTAGCAGGGCTAATTCGAGGATGACCCTTAGGTATCGCTGATTGGCTCATCGTCCCTGAGGTACGGCAGGATGGGCGATGGGTTTCAATCCCTCGGGCGACCCGCCCGAGGGATTGCGCCCAATAGCCAGATGGATTAGCCGGGCAGAGGACCTGCGGCGCGGACGGCCTCGCTCACCCCGTCGGCAAATTGCTTGAAATTCGCGCCGAACATGTTGGCGAGTTGGCCGGCGCGCTGGTCATAGGCGGCGCTGTCGTTCCAGGTCGAGCGCGGCTGCAGGACCTGGTCCGGGATGCCTTCGACATGGTCGGGAATGGCCAGACCAAAAAACGGGTCCGGGGTGGTGGGTACGGCGTCAAGCTCCCCCGCGAGCAGAGCAGAAACCATGCGCCGAGTGTAAGACAGCTTCATGCGCTGGCCCACGCCGTGCGGGCCACCCGTCCAGCCGGTGTTGACCAACCAGACTTTGGCGCCGTGAAACGCGATCTTGTCGCCGAGCAGCTGGGCGTAAACGCCGGGGCGAAGCGGCATGAACGGCGCACCAAAGCAGGTGCTGAAAGTGGCGGACGGCTCTTTGACCCCGCGCTCGGTGCCCGCCACCTTGGCGGTGTAACCGCTCAGGAAGTGATACATGGCCTGCGCTTCGGTCAAACGGCTGAGCGGCGGCAGCACGCCAAAAGCGTCGCACGTCAAGAACACCACGTGCTTGGGGTGGCCAGCCACCCCGCGGAGGTCCGCGTTGCTGACTTGCGATAGCGGGTAGCTGGCGCGCGTGTTCTCGGTGATCTTGTCGTCGTCGAGGTTGAGCGCACGGGTCAGCGGGTCGCACGCCACGTTTTCGAGGATGGTACCGAAACGGCGGGTCGTGGCGTAGATCTCGGGTTCGCCTTGGGGGTCGAGGCGGATCACTTTGGCATAGCAGCCGCCTTCGAAATTGAAGATCCCATCCGCGCTCCAGCCATGCTCGTCGTCGCCGATCAAGCGACGATCCGGATCGGCGCTCAAGGTGGTCTTGCCGGTTCCGCTCAAACCGAAAAACAGCGCCACATCGTCGCGGTCACGGCCATAGTTGGCACTGCAGTGCATGGCCATGACTCCCTGCTTGGGCAAGACATAGTTCATCACCGTGAAAATGCTTTTCTTGATCTCGCCAGCGTATTGCGTGCCCCCGATCAGGACCAGACGCTGGCCAAAATTGACCAGGATGAAAGTGGAAGTGCGGGTATGGTCAGCCGCCGGATCGGCTTGCAGGCCCGGCACGTTGATCACGGTGAAGTCCGGGGCAAACTCGCGCAGCACCTCGCCCTGGCTCTCGCGCACGAACATGTTGCGCGCAAACAGGTTCTGCCAGGCGTTTTCGTTGATGACCCGCACCTTGAGGCGGTAGCGCGGGTCGGCTCCCGCATAGCCATCGAAAACAAACACCTCGCGATGCTGCAAATACGCTTGAGCCCGGCGCAGGAGGTTGTCAAACTGCTCCGGTTCGATCGGCCGATTGACCTTTCCCCACCAGATGTCGTTCTCGCTCGAGGGTTCGCGGACCACAAATTTGTCGTCGGGCGAGCGGCCGGTGTGCTCGCCGGTGTAGGCAACCAGCGGACCTTCGCGCGCAATCGTGGCTTCGCCGCGCCGGATCGCATGTTCGTAAAGCTGGGCGACGGGCAGATTCCAGTAGACCCTCCCCGGGTTCTTGATCCCCTGCAATTCAAGTCCATGGCAGCTGATAAAAGGGCCTATCTGTTGCATCGATCACCTCGAATCAAGGCGCCAAAGCGCGGTTGAGAACGCAGTCGGAGCGCGTAGTCTAGCATCAACCCGAAGTGCGAGCTACGGATGTCAGTTCGAGGAGTTCGAGGGTCTGATGGACCACCGCGCGCAGCGGTTCTGGATCGGCCATCCCGCGACCAGCAATGGCGTAAGCCGTTCCATGGTCGACCGAGGTGCGGAGGATCGGCAGGCCTAGCGTCCAGTGAGTCGCGGTGCCAAAAGCCGCCGTCTTGACCGCGATCAGCCCCTGGTCGTGGTAGAGCGCCAGGACCCAGTCGAATTCCCCGCGACGGGCGCGGGCAAACACCGAATCCGGGCTTTCTGGGCCCCACGCATCAATGCCCTCAGCCCGCGCCGCAGCCACCGCAGGACGTACTTCCCGCTCGTCTTCGTCGCCCAAAAGCCCTTCCTCACCGGCATGCGGGTTGACCCCAGCGACCGCAATCCGCGGCCGCCCGCGGTGGGTGCGCGGGGCATGGCGGTCGAGGCAGCGCAAGGCCTCCTGGATTTTCTCTGCGGTGATCGCTGCCAAGGCAGCTTGGAGCGGCAAGTGCGTGGTCAAGAGCGCGACGTTGAAGTCCGGGGTGAGAAAGGTCATCAAGTGGTCTTGACCATAAGCCGCAACTCCGAACTTGGCTGCCAGATACTCGGTGTGACCACGAAAGTCCGGCTGCACCCAGCGCGCGATCGTGGCTTTGTTCACCGGCGCGGTGATCAAGGCGTCGGCGCGCCCCTGGCACACGCGAGCACAGGCCACGTCCAGTGCCTGAAGGGCCCCACGGCCATCTTCAGCAGTTGGATGTCCCGGAGTCACGGTCCGTGCCTGGCCCACGGGATCACACATCGGAATGCTGGGGTACGGGGGAAGCGGATCTTGCTCGGGGTCAACCCAAACCAAGTGCTGCCAGGGAGCTTGCGGTAGAACCTCGCGCAATCCCGCGAGCGCGGCCTTTTCCACCACGAACAGCGGACGGCAGGTCTGCCATACGGCATCGTCCGCGATCTGGAGCAAGATTTCAGGGCCGATCCCGGCGGGATCGCCTTGGGTCAAAACCAGCCGCGCCATTGCCGACCGCGCCATAGCCGGCCACACCATGGCCGGCTCAATCACCCATCGAAGCTGTGATCCGCTGTTCGCGCTTGCGCTGACGCCTGAGCTCTTCTTCCTTGAACATGTAGCGAATGTTGTGCTTCAGGATCAGCAAGTTGGGGCCGCTTTGGCGGTTCAGCTTGATGGCTCCCTTGTCATACCACTCGATCCAGCCGCGGAGCTCTTCATCGTTGGTCAAGATCACGACCATCGGCGTTTTCGACGACATCTGCTTGAGGTAGTAGAACTCCTCAGCATTGGTCTGCTCGGGCGGCACTTGTTTACGACGCACCCCGCGGCTGGCGGCGGCGTTCTCGCTCCGGTCAGAGGGGCGGATCAACTTGCGATTGCTCATCAAGACTCTTCCTTAGGCGGCGCGGCCTTCGCTTTTTTGCTGCGATAATTGTGATCTTCATAAGCCAAACAGCAGAGGAGACGGCCGCATTGACCGGAGATTTTCGACGGATTCAAGCTCAACTCCTGGCGTTTTGCCATCTGGATCGAGATCGGCTTGAAATCTTTGAGCCAGGTCGAGCAGCACAAGGTCCGGCCGCAAATCCCCAGTCCGCCCAGAAGCGCTGACTCGTCACGCGCTCCGACTTGCACCATGCGCACCCGGCTAGAAAAACGCTTCGACAGCTCGCGGACCAGCTGTCGGAAGTCGACGCGACCATTGGCGGTGAAGTAAAACGTCGCTCGTTTGCTGTTCAAAGAAAAATCCACCTTGGAGATCTTCATCTCCAAGTTAAGCTCTTTGGCCTTGTCGCGGCAAAAGAGCTTGGCGAGGTACTCGTTTTCGCGCTTGCGCGCGAACAACGTCGAATCGCTCTCCGTTGCCGGACGCAGGATGCGCCGGGCGCCGGATTTTTGGCAGGGCTTGAAAACCGGCATGGGCGACGCCTCGACTCGGCCATAGGCCGGGCCATCCTCCAGTTCCACGATCACCTGGTCGTGGCGGGCGAAAATTCGCCCTTCCGTCCGACACAGGGTGAGGTTGGTTTCTTCGCCGAAGCGGACCCCGACAAACGTATCTTCAACGGCTGTAGACATCCCCTTGAAGGAGCAACCCGAACAGCCGGCCATGGGCATGCCTCACATTTCCAAGAAGTACATCAAAGTGCATCAGTGAAGTACATCAGTTTGGTTGACTGCGATGCGACTGTACGACTCAACCGCGCTGACTGCGCGATGCGGGCGAAGTCCCACCGGAATTTCCTACCGCGATTATTCCAGCCCCAAGACCCGGCTGTCAACTCGCTCGCGCCGCAATGCGGCAACCGCGTCACGAACCCCGTTCGAGCAACCGGCGACCGATGTCATGGCGCAGGATTTTGCTCGGCCAGCGGATCTCGTTCGCTGCTGAATAGGCCCGCTTCAAGGCATCGCGCAGGGTTTGGCCGGTCGCACAGATGTTGAGCACCCGCCCCCCGGCCGTGACCAGCCGATCCTCTTGGACGGCAGTGCCCGCATGAAAAACAAAGACCCCTTCGTGCTGCTCGGCGCGTTCGAGGCCGGTGATCGCTTCGCCTTTGACCGGCCTTTCCGGATAACCCGCGCTCGCCAGCACGATGCAGCTCGCGGCCTCTTTGCGGAAATGCAAGCGCGCGTTGGGATCCAGCCGCCCGGCACACGTTGCGGCCAGGATCGGCAGAAGGTCGTCTTCTAAGCGGAGCAGCAAGACTTGGGCTTCGGGATCCCCCAGGCGAGCGTTGAATTCCAAGACCCGCGGCCCGTCGGCGGTCAGCATCAGCCCGGCGTAGAGAAAGCCGACGAAGCTGCGATTCTCGGCCAAAAGTCCGGCAACCGCCGGATGAAAAACCTGTTCGAGGATCTGTGCCCCAACCTCCCGGCCGATCACTCCCGAAGGGCTGTGCGCCCCCATGCCGCCGGTGTTGGGGCCCTGGTCATCGTCGTTGAGGCGCTTGTAATCCTTGCTGGTGGCCAAAGGGACCACCCGCTGGCCGTCGCAGAGCGCGATGAAAGAAACCTCTTCACCCGTGAGGCACTCTTCGACCACCACCCGCTCACCCGCGCTGCCAAAGCGCCTTTCGGTGAATAAGATCTTGAGCTGGGCTGCGAGTTCTGCCTCGTTTTGTGGGATGGCAACCCCTTTGCCCGCGGCCAAACCATCCGTCTTGACCACCACGGGGAAACCGAACTGCGCGGCGGCGCGGCGCGCTTCCTCGAAGTCGTGGGCGATCGCGAAGTCAGCCGTGGGGATCCCTTGCCGCCGCATGAACTCTTTGGCAAAGACCTTGCTGCCTTCGAGCTCGGCAGCCTGCTGCCGCGGGCCGAAAATCGCCAGTCCGCGCGCCAGAAACTCGTCGACGATGCCGAGCGCAAGCGGCAGTTCAGGACCCACTACAGTCAAGTCGATGCGCAAGTCCGCAGCAAAGTCAGCGAGTTGGTGAATCTCGTCCGCGGGGATGGGCACACAGTCCGCCACCTGGGCAATCCCGGGATTGCCGGGGGCGCAATAGAGCTCGGTCAGCTGTGGGCTCTGGCGCAGTTTCCAGCACAGCGCATGCTCTCTGCCACCCGAACCGATCACCAAAATCTTCATGGGTTTCTCCGCCCTGAGGCTGCTTCGATCGCGGCAATCGCCATCGTATCGAGAATGTCGTCGACCGAACAGCCGCGTGACAAGTCGTGGACCGGACGGTCGAAGCCGGACAACAGCGGACCGATCGCGCGCGCCCCGGCCAGCCGTTCGGTCAGCTTGTAGGCGATGTTACCCGAATTGAGGTCGGGAAAAACGAGGACATTCGCCTGACCGAAAAGCGGGCTGTGCGGCGCCTTGCGGCGCGCGATGTCGGGGACGAGGGCCGCATCGGCTTGCAATTCGCCGTCGACCACGAAGTCGAGCGAGCGTGCTTTGAGCAGCGCGACCGCCTGCTGCACGGGTTCGAGCGCCGGGTGGCGGGCGCTCCCATGGGTGGAAAACGACAGGAGCGCCACCCGCGGTTCGTCGTCCAGCAGCAAGCGATAGCGCTCCGCGGCCTGGATCGCAATCACCGCGAGCTGCTCTGCCGTGGGCTGGGGAATCACCCCGCAGTCGGCATAGAGCAAGGGCTTTTGGGCAGAAAACGCCATGAGGAAACACGAGGTGACCAGGTTGAAGCGGGGGTCGAGCCCCAAAACCCGCAGAGCCGCCCGCACCGTGTCTGCCGTCGTGGCCACCGCACCCATGATCGCGCCGTCCGCTCGACCGTGGCGCACCAGCAGGTCAGCGTAGTACAAGGGTTCGTGGGCCAAGGCGAGGACCCCCCCCGGGTTGCGCGCCGAGTCCAGCTGGATGCCGCGCGCCGTGAGTTCAGCGGCCAGCTGCTGCGCCATATCTGCGAGCGCGGGGTCGGCCTGGGGGTCTAAGATTTCGATCTCGGCGCCGAGCTTGACTCCTGCGGCACCTGCGGCGGCCCGGACCCGCGCCGGGTCACCGATCAGCACGGGTTGGCACAGATCGCTGGCCGAAGCTCGAGCTGCTGCCGCGAGGACCCGCGGATCCTCGGCCTCGGCGAGCACGACCTTCGCCCTGCGCTGGCGTGCTCGCGCGTGCAGTCGCGCCAAAACTTCCCACATCGCGCCAGAATATGCTGTCCTGGCCTCGACCGCAAACCGCCTGAGCCGGGAAGGGTGCTTTCGGGCCTTGAGCCGAGCGCGGGTTCAAAGAGGGTCCCCGAAAGCCGTGAAGCAATGCACGTAGGGTGGGCGTCAGCCCACCGTTCTTCCGCTCCTGAAAGCCGAGAGCGGGAGGCAGTAGGTCACCGCGGGGCTAGCCGCCGCCCGGCGGACTGCCACCCGTCGGAATTTTGAAACAGTCGCAGTAGGCCCTGCCGCCGCCACTACCGCACTTGCAGCAGGCGTACCTGCTGCTGGACAAGCAGATGATCCCACAGCTGCTAGGGCTGCCGTTGCAGCCACCAACTTCACACGCGATGGCGCCAATTCCACCGCTGTCACACTGGGCACCCCCGCCACCGTCAGGGATGATGGAAGGCTCGATCTGTCCACCACGGTAGTCCTGCGCTGCCAGAACTTCGGCCGCCATCCCGAAGTCACCGCCGTGGAAATGGCTGTAGGCCGTTCCAAAGAGGATGGTGCGCTGCCGGGTTTTCTGATCGACAGCGACAGCGCTTTCTGCTTCTGGCAATCGCCACAGAATCTCTTGCTCCGCGAGCTTGAGCGTCAGCTTGCGGTCGGTGTAAACGACCATCGCCGAAGGGAGGAACAGGTCGGGGACGCCGGCGGGTTGGTCGCGCTCCAAGATGAAGAGGTGATCGGCGAGACCATCCGCAATTCCGTGCTCGTCGAACAGGTCCACTGCCAGCTGCAAGTTGCCGTTGGGCAAGGTGACCATCGCAACCGCGCCACGAATCGCCTGAGCGCTCTCGCTACGGGCCTCAGCTGAGGCACTTGAAATCAGGGCGCAAGCCAGCAGCCCGACCGCCCATGCGGCGGCTGGCGAGGAGTCCAGGGTCGTCCCTTTGAACGGGCTCATGGGTGCTCCTCCTGGTTTGACCTTTTTCATCGGCGCTCCTCCTGATTTGACCTGCCGAAGATTTTGCAAGTCGGCAAGAGATTGCAGTCAGCCTAGTCTTGGTCCTGAGA
>CAZCOV010000065.1:7557-20308 GCA_964499975.1 uncultured Thermoanaerobaculia bacterium | reverse complement strand
GCCTCCAAACACTGCGCTTTACGTGTCTGGTCGCCAAAGTCGAGCCCGCGCAAAAGAGCTGTTCCGCTTCATCGACTGGGTGCTGGCTAACCCCAAGAAGGCTCAGCAGCTTGCAAGGGGCAAAAGTGACCTATTCGCACGCCCCCCTGCCACACCACCCCCTCAACTTGGCGGCTTATGCGACACAACACCCACGGCACCCAAATGCTGGTTGACACGCCAGAGAATTTGCTCCAGAATAGGCAAAGCCCTTTACGAGCAGGAAGTAGGGTGGACCGGGGAGAGACTACGGAGTGCTTATGCGTCGTCGGGTTTTCAGGTTGCATGATTTACCGAAAGGTTTGTCTGACGCAGAATACTATGTTCGGGGCCTCGCGATGTAGGCAACCCGAGGCTAGCGCTCAATGACAGAACTTCAACCCATAGTCTTGGATCCAGAGATTCGCCGCATCGTCGATGCCGCGCGCGGTGTATGGACCCGCCGGCTCATCGACCACTCGCGAGCAAACTCCCTCCTCTTCTACCGCGACCTCAAGGCCGGCACTCTCGACCTGACTGCGGAGACGGAGGCTGTGGGCCGTCTGCTCGCAGGCGACAAACTAACAGTTGAGGCGCTGGTCTCGGCAGGCCGACATGCGGAGAGCCCTGACCCCGTCGTACGTATCCGGGCCGAAGCCGAGGCGCGCCAGAAGGTACGAAGCGCGCTCGTAGCGCTCCAGCGTAAGGCGTTGAGCAACCTCGATGAGAAAGGTATCGAGACGCTCCACCTGGCAATGGGGATGGCCACATGGCCCGCCTCTGATGGTGGGCGGCCGTACGATGCGCCCGTGCTGTTGCTGCCGGCCCGCATCGAGGTGCGCGGCCGAGCGAACGACGACCTGCGACTCGCAGTCGCGGGCGAGCCGCAAGTAAACCCGGTGCTGCTGTATGTGCTCGAGGAGAATTGCGCGATCCGTATCAATGCGTCCGCGGTACTGGACGAGTGCAGCGGCGAGGACGAATCGGGACAGTGGCGCATCGACCCAGAGGGCGTGTTCGCGCGCATCGAGCGCGCGAACACGGCGATACCGGGCTTCAAAGTCAGGCGGCGCGTGATCCTGGCCAACTTTCAGTTCGCGAAGATGGCCATGGTCGAGGATCTGAAAAGGAACGGAGACACCATATCTTCTAGCACCATCGTTGCGGCCGTTGCCGGCCATTCGGCCTCACGACAGAAGTTGGCCCAGGCGGTGATCGACATCGAGCCAGCTCAGCTCGATGAGCGCCCCGCTTCCGACGACTTCCTCGTACTCGATGCGGACTCCACGCAGCACCGCGCCATCGTGCTTGTCAGCAAAGGGCAGAACGGCGTCGTGCAGGGACCGCCGGGAACTGGCAAGAGCCAGACTATCTCGAACCTTATCGCGCAAAGCGTGGCCGAGGGGCGCCGCGTGCTCTTCGTCGCAGAGAAGCGCGCAGCCCTGGATGCTGTCATCAAGCGGCTGACCCATCCGGATGTGGGGCTCGGTCATCTGGTGCTCGATCTGCACGGAGCGTCCGTGTCGCGGAAGAAGGTGATGGCGCGGCTTGCGCACGCATTGGAGCAGATACGTAACGCGCTGCCGGCTGACGGAGCCGAGGCGGTCCACCGGGAATTTGAGGCTCGGCGCAAGCAGCTGAACGAGCACACACGTCGGGTGAACCAGACTCGCCAACCGACCGACCTTTCTGCGAACCAGATGGTCGGCAGACTGCTCCGCCTGCCGGTAGCGGCGAAATCCGCGCTTCGACTCCGCGGCAAGTCGCTCGCCGCACTCACGGCCGAGCGCGCAGACGAAGTCAAGCAGTGGATCCTCGAGGGTGCCGCAAGTCCGGCTCTACTCCTCGGCACAGACCCCTCGCCGTGGAATAACGCGGATATAAGGGACGGCCGCCGCGCACAGGAAGCGCTGGACCTGGCCACCAAGGCAGCCAACAAGCTCTGGCCCGAGTTCGAGCGACTTCTCGACCAGGTAGTCAACCAGCTTGGTGTTCGGCCCCCGAGAACGCTGGATGAGGGGGCTTCGTTGTTGGCCGTCCTGCGCGATGCACGCAGCATCCGCCAGCCGTACAGCGCCGAGATCTTCTCATCGCAGCCTGGCGACCTGGCACGGGCACTCCAGCCAGCGACGGGCGGTCCGATTGCCCGCGCCTGGGCGTTCCTGAGCAACCCGGCATACCGCGCCGCGCGCAAACGCATGCTCGCGCTGCGAGCAGCGCCAGTATCGCTAAGGACTCTACGGCAGGAGGCGTTGCATGCCGAGGATGTCCTTCACCGCTGGCGCGCCCTTGGTGCAGTCTCGGCCGTACTCATAGAGGCCGACTCCGAGACGGAGCTCGCGGCTGCGTTCGCCGCACTCAACGAGACAACGACGGCGCTCGGTGCCATGACGGAAGCGGCTCCGTTCGGTGGCATGCAGTTCGTGGCAATGGCATCGTGGCTCCGGTCGCTGGCCAGCGACCGACGCCCGCCTTATCATTTACCGCGCATCCACGCCATCCGGTCGCACCTCATCGCGGCGGGTCTCACCGACTTCCTCGGTGAAGTCCGCGAGCACGATGTCTCTACCGAGCACTGGACTGACCGGTTCGAGCACATTTGGCTCTACTCGACACTTGAGCAGGTGCTGGCATCTGATCCGGATCTCGCCTCCTTTAACGGCCGAACACACGAGCAAATCATCGACGCATTCGTCCGCTTGGATCGCGAGCGCATCTGCCTCGCCGCCCAGCGCGTACGCAGGCTCCATGGCGAGCGCGCCATCGAGGCGATGAACCAGCACTTCGACCAGGCGAATCTGGTCCGGACCGAGGCGGGCAAGAAGTCGCGCCACCTTCCGCTGCGCGAACTGCTGGCCCGCGCGCCTGACGTTTTGACGCGAATTGCCCCCTGCTGGGTCGCGAGCCCGCTTTCCGTCAGTCAGTTACTGGACGGCAGCAAGCGTCATTTCGACATCGCCGTCTTCGACGAAGCGAGCCAGATCCTTCAAGAAGAAGCGATCCCTGCGCTCTACCGCGCAGAACAGGTTGTCGTGGCCGGTGACCGGCATCAATTGCCGCCAACGACGTTCTTTGCGACGGCCGTCGAAGGTGAGGACGAAATCTTCGACGACGACGATGAGGCGCGCGACGCACTCGCGACGGCGACGGCGTCAATTGGCGGGTTCGAGAGTCTGCTCGGTACGCTGGAAGCCTTCCTGCCAAACTGGCTCCTGGAATGGCACTACCGCAGCGAGGACGAGCGGCTCATCACATTCAGCAACAGCCACATATACATGGGGCGGCTCGTGACTTTTCCTAGCGCCCGCGGCCACGAGGCGATTCGGCACATCCTCGTACCGCACGAACCTGCGCTGGGTGGACAGGAGGAGAGTGCATCGCGCGAGGTCGAGGAAGTTGTGCGCCAGGTGCTGCTGCACGCGGAAAGGCGCCCCCACGAATCGCTCGGCGTGATCACCATGGGCATCAAGCACGCGAACCGCGTACAGGCCGCGATGGATCACGCCCTCGATCTCCGGCCTGACTTCTCGGACTTTTTCTCACTAGACCGAGAAGAACGTTTCTTCGTCAAGAACCTCGAGACCGTCCAGGGCGATGAACGCGACGCCATCATTTTGACGATCGGCTATGGAAAGGCCACGAATGGCGACCTGCCGCACCGCTTCGGTCCGCTCACCCAAGAGGTCGGCTACCGTCGCCTGAACGTGGCCGTCACCCGTGCGAAGCGCCGGATGTGCGTCATCAGTTCCTTCTCACATGATGAGATTGATTTGCATCGCTCCGGAAGTCGGGGCGTGCAGCTGCTCAAGGCGTATCTGGAGTACGCGGCCAGTGGAGGTAGGCGGCTTCCGGAAGAAGAGCACGCGGGAGACGTTGGCCTCAATGCGTTTGAGGCCGATGTTCACGACGCGCTGAAGGCCCGTGGCGTCAGGACACGACCGCAGTTCGGCGCGTCTCGCTATCGCATTGATCTGGTCGCGATGCATCCGGAAAAGTCAGGTCGGCCTGTGCTCGCGATCGAGTGCGATGGGGCGACGTACCATTCGAACGCCACAGCCCGGGACCGGAATCGGCTTCGGCAAGCCCATCTCCAGCGGCTGGGCTGGCGCTTCCACCGCATCTGGTCGACGGACTGGTTCTACAGCCGAGAGCAAGAGACGGAGCGCGCGTTTTCGGCGTACGAGGACGCAGTGCGCAGGGCCGACTTGCTGGATGCCGCCTCTGCGCCTTCGGTGAATCATAACGGCATGGAGCCCGCGACGCACGCGCCGCAGCCGATTGCTAGGCAGCGTGGGTCACGCCCGCTCGTTCCGGTGCGCGAGACGATTGACCAGTACAGCGACCGAGAATTGGGGCAGATTGCCGAGTGGGTCGCATCCGACGGCTTGCTACGCACAGACGAGGAGTTCACCCGTGAGATCTTGGACACACTACCGTTCGAGCGGATGGGCAGCCGTATCAGGGAGCGACTCAGAAGCGTGGTGGCAGTTGTCCGCCGGGGCAAAGAAGCGATTCAGCCGGGTGATCAGCATCAATAGTCGTAGCCGCACAGCACCTAGCATGCGGGTCCGCACTAGGCGGTTCCCTCGGGTCCGGAGTCGGGTCGGCGTCGAACGCCTAGTAATGCATACTGTGATGACTGGGTCGTAGCTATGAGGCGCAGGATCTACATCGAGACCACCATCCCTACAGGCGGTGCTGGAAGACTTCTTCGTCTTCGTCCCCGCGCTCGTGCTGCTGGAGAGAATGATGATCCAGGAAGCTGACGATCCGATCACGCGAGTTCGGATATGGACAGGGTCTTGAATGAAGGACACAACGAAGTACACAGGGAATGAGCTACCGCATTATCTATTCGCAGCCTGCCGTCGGGCACCTTGCCGGGTTGACAGCACGCGATCGACGCACAATCGTGGACGCGGTGGACCGAAGCCTCGGAGCCGAGCCGACCGTTGAGTCACGCAGCCGCAAACGGATGCGCCCAAATCCGCTGGCGCCGTGGGAACTTCGGGTCGGAGAGCATCGCGTATACTACGACGTAGTGGAAGGCGAGGACGCCGCCGTGGAGGTGCTCGCGATCGGCTGCAAGCGGCGGAATCGGGTGCTCATCGGCGAAAAGGAGATCGAACTATGAGGAGCGTCGAGGTTGCAGCGGCCACCGGCCAACTCGCTGAGTACGCCAAGGACCTTCACGATGACACGCTTGTGATCACGGAACATGGGAAGCCGCTGGCGGCGCTCGTACCGGTTGGAGACGTTGACACGGAAACGGTGTCGCTGAGCATGAATCGCGAGTTTATCGCGATCATCGAGAAGTCACGAGCGAGCCTGCGCGAGTCCGGCGGTATCTCGTCGGACGAGGTTAGACGCCAATTTGGCCTCCGTGAGCCGTCGCCGACCCCGTAATCGGGTAGCCGGGGGGAGAAACCGTCGCCCCCAGGTAGGTGAGATGACCTGGAAGACGGCCTGGAGGATCTGTGGACCGACCCGAGCTGTCGCTCGTCGTGCCGATCTACAACGAGGGTGAAGGCGTCGTCCCTTGTTTGCAGGCGATCCGCGGCGTCGCGGACGGCCTCGGCTTGCGCTATGAGCTGATCCTCATCGACGACGGCTCGACCGACCCGACTTGGGAGGCCTTGACGCGGTTTGCCCTGGCCGCGCCCAACACGGTGCTCCTCCGCTTGAGCCGCAATTTCGGCAAGGAAGCCGCGATCTGTTGCGGACTCGACGCTTGCCGCGGCGACGCCGTCGTGGTCATGGACGCTGACTTGCAGCACCCGCCCGAACTGTTGCCGCAAATGGTCGCGCTGTGGCGCCAGGGTTTCGCCGTGGTCGAGGCGGTCAAGAGCCGCCGCGCCAAAGAGCCGCTGGTTGATCGGCTGGGCTCGCTTCTGTTTTATCGCTTGCTGGCCGCCCTGACCGGGGTCCGGCTCGCGGGTGCTTCTGACTTCAAACTGCTCGCGCGCCCCGTGCTCGAACGCTGGCGCGAGCTGGGCGAAAGCGAAACTTTCTTCCGCGGCCTGGTGCCCTGGCTGGGTTTCCGCCGCGCCGAAGTCTCCTTCGCCGTGCCTGAGCGCCAGGACGGCAGCTCCCGCTGGTCGACCTGGCAGCGGTTCCGCCTGGCCTTGCTCGCGATCACGTCGTTTTCGTCCTTGCCGCTCCAGTTCATCACCATGGCCGGGATCCTGTTGTTTTTGTTGGCCGCAGGACTCGCGGTGCAGGCCCTGGTCTTGAAATGGCAAGGGCTCGCCGTTCCCGGCTTTACCACGGTGATCATCTTGCTCGGCGTGATCGGCAGCACGATCATGATCAGCTTGGGAATCATCGGGCTGTACATCGCGCGTATCTACAACGAAGTCAAACGGCGGCCGCGTTACGTGGTGGCAACCCGCAGCGGCGACGCGGTCGGCCCCCACTAAAATCCGTGAACCCTGCACTGCTCTGGATCGCCTTACTTGCGGCCCTGGGGCTGGGGTGCAAAGACCGCGGCCTGGGCTGGACTTGGTGCCTGTTGGGGGCAGCGGGCATGGTGCTGCTTGGCCCCACCCTCCTCCAACCCGGCGCGATCCCGAGCCCAGCTGGCAGCCTGGCCGAGCTGCCGCCTTGGCAAGGGACGGGAGACCCCAAAAGCGGCAATCCTGAGCTGCGCGACATCACTTTCCAAGTCGAACCCTGGCTGCTCCACTTGCGGCATGAGCTGCGCGCCGGACGGCTGCCGTTCTGGAATCCTTACCACTATGCCGGCATGCCTTATTGGAGCAATGGCTCGGCCGCGCCGCTGTTCCCCCTGCACTGGTTGTTTGTGGTCCTGCCGCTGCCCGTGGGTTTCGTGCTTTTGCCTTGGCTGCGCATGGTCTTGGGGGGACTCGGGGCTTTTGTGCTGGCGCGCGAGCTGGGCACGAGCGACGCGGGAGCCCGCATTGCCGCGCTGGTCTTCCCGCTCTCGGGCATGCTGGTCAGCCATCTGCTTTTTCCCATGGCCAACGCGCTGCTCCTCGTACCGTGGATTTTTTGGGCGGTCGAACGCTGGCTCGGGGGTCGCGGGAGTTGGCGTCCGCTGGCGCTTCTGGGCGGATTGCAGCTGATCGCTGGCCATCCCGAGACCGCGCTCCACACGTGTTTGCTGACCGCGGTTTATGCTGGGGTGCGCGGCTGGCGTGGGGAACGACCCTGGCCGCAGGCGCTCGCGGGTCTCGTCCTCGGCTGGGCGGTCGCCGCGCTGCTCGCCGCAGTGCAGATCTTGCCCCTGGCGCACACCTTGTTCGCGAGCACGCGCTGGCTGGAACACGATCCAGGGACGCGCGCGCCGCTCAGCTTGGTCGGGGGACAGCTGCTGCGCCTCGTCGTGCCCAACGCTTTTGGCATCCCCAGCCAGCACGATTTTTGGGGTCCCGTGGTGTCGGTGGCGACCGCCGTTTACGTGGGCGCTATCGCCCTGGTGCTGGCCGGCAGCGGGCTCGCGCGGGCGGGCCAGGACCGGCGGCTGCGCGGCTGGACCGCGGTCTTGCTGTTTTCGTTTCTGGGGGCCTACCACCTGCCGATTTTTTGGGACCTGCTGATCCAGCTGCCTCTGGTCGGACGGGCGCCGCAGCATCGATTGATTTTCGGCATTGAGCTGGCGCTCGCGCTTTCGGCGGCAGCGGGTTTCGACCGCTGGCGAGCGGGGCAGCGGACTGGCTTGATGGCGGTTTGGGCAGGTGTCGTCGCGCTCCTTGCGGCCAGTTGGTGGCACTTTGCGGGCGAATGGCAAGCCCGAGGTCAGGTCCCCGCACAAGCCAGCTGGACCTTGCTCGTCTTGGGGCTGGGGACTGCCACTTGGCTGCTCGTCCACGCTCCGGAAACCTGGCGGAACCGCGCTGCCTGGCTCCTGCCCGGGCTGATCGTGGTCGATCTGGCGCTGGCGCACGCGCCTTTAAACCCTCCCCTGGAATTGGCGCGACACTACCCGCTCACCCCGAGCGTCCGCTTTCTCCAGGAGCAGCAAGCGCGGGAGCAGCCCAGCGGTGGATTTCGGGTAGCTGGCCTGGGCGGCGCCCTGCACGCCAACGCGGGCATGGTTTATGGTCTGCGCGACGTGCGCGGCGACGAATCGATCAAGATGGCCCGCTACGAAGCGTATTTCGCAGCGCTCGCGCGGCCTGAACCGATCTACTCGTTGCCGGTCGCGGACTGGCAGCACCCCCGCCTGGATGCGTTGGGGGTGCGCTGGGTGGTGGCTGGACCCGACCAGGCTGCCCCGGTTGGGAGCTGGGAGCTGGCTTTTGCCGGGGCGGACGCGCGCGTGTACCAGCGCCCCACGGCCCTACCGTTGGTGCGCTGGTCGGCGCCGGATCCGTCGAGCCGTTTGACCGTGCAAACCCGACTGCCCGGCCGCTGGGAGGTCACCTGGCAATCCTCCAAGCAACAAGAGCTGCGCATCGCCGAGTGCTGGGACCCCGGTTGGCGGGCTTGGATCGACGGCCACGAGGTCACGCTCAGCCGGGTCGACGACCTCTTCTTGGGGGTGACTCTTCGTCCTGGTGCCGGACGCCTCGAATTGCGCTACCGTCCGCACGGGCTGGGGCTCGGCCTTGGGCTCAGCGGTCTTGCGGGCGCGGTCCTGCTCGCTCTCTGGTTCCGCGAACGCAGGATTGGCGGATCCGCGGTGTTTCAGGGGATGGAAGGGAGACCACCATGCGACCCGCTTTGATCGTCTTGACCCTTAGCGCACTGGCTTTGCCGACCAGCGCCGGTCCCGAACCGGCTGCGCACGCCACCGCCCAACCCGTCCTCGACCTGCCTTGGCGACAAGCGGGCTTGACCGAACGGCAAGCCGCCGCCCATCTCCTCGATCGATTGGCTTTTGGCGCCCGTCCGGGTGACCTCGACCGGGTGGTGCAGATGGGGCTTTCGACCTGGCTGGAGCAGCAGCTGCGCGGGGGTCTGCCCGAACCCGAACTCACCGCTCAGCTCGCGCGTTTGCCCAGCTTGCAGCTCTCGAGTGAACAAATCGCCGAACGCTACTTGGGCGGGGGCATGGTGGTGCGGCAAGCGGAACGCGCTGGGGTGATCTCGCGCGACCGCGCGAACGCGATCGAGCAAGAAGCCAACGACCCAGCGAACGGCACAACCAGCGGCATGTCGCGGTCAGAGCGGCGGCAGACCCGGAGCCAGCTGCGGGCGTTCGCTCGCGCGGAGGGTTTCCGACCGCTGCGCGAGCTCTACCAGGAGTTGGTGGCGCAAAAGCTGCTGCGCGCGGCTTCCAGCGCCAATCCCTTGACCGAAGTGCTCACCGATTTCTGGTTCAACCACTTCAATGTGTCGATGGCCAACCCAGCTTGCCGGCAGTTCGTCACCACCTATGAGCGCGACGCGATCCGTCCGCACGTCTTGGGCAACTTCCGCGCTCTGCTGGGCGCCACCGCCCGCCATCCTGCCATGCTGCTCTACCTCGACAATGCCCGCTCGGTCGCGGCCGAAGGCGCGACCACCACGCTTGAAGTGAAACTGCGCGAGTTCGGTCGGGGTCGCTTTGGCCGGGGCGAATTTGGCCGGGGCGGTCGGGGCAGGGAGCCCGGACGCGGACGCGGAGGTTTCGGCCGGGGATCGGGCAATGGACGCGGTCGAGCGCCGGGGGACAGCCTGCCCGAGGATCCGGAACTGGCCGCCCGCCGAGCCCGCGGACTCAACGAAAACTACGCGCGCGAGTTGCTCGAACTCCACACTTTGGGCGTGGATGGAGGTTACACCCAAGACGACGTGATCGCGGTGGCCCGGGCTTTCACCGGTTGGACCACGTTTCCGCCGGGTGAACGCGAGCGCTTAGAGGAACGCGCCGATCGCGCGCGCCGGCTCAACATCGGGTTTGTGCTCGACGGCGACTTCGTGTTTCGCGCCGATGCCCACGATGCCGACCCGAAAGTCGTGCTCGGCCAGCGCTTGCCCGCTGGCCGCGGGATCGAAGACGGAATCCAGGTGCTCGACCTCCTCGCAGCGCACCCAGCGACCGCCCGTCACCTGGCGACCAAGCTGGCGATCCGCTTTGTCGCGGACGAACCGCCGCCCGCCCTGGTCGACCGCTTGGCCAAAACCTTCGAGCGCAGCGGCGGCGATCTGCGCCAAGTCGTCTTGGCCCTGGTCCAGGCGCCCGAGTTTTGGTCCCAAGACGCGCTCCACCGCAAGATCAAGTCCCCGTTTGAACTCGCGGTCTCGGCGCTCAAAAGCCTCGACGCCGAAGTGCGCGATCCCCGTCCGCTGGTGCAGTGGATCGAACAGATGGGGCAGCCGCTCTACGCGTACCAAGCGCCGACCGGCTTTCCCGACCGCGCCACGGCCTGGGTCAATACCGGATCCCTGCTCAACCGCATGAACTTCGGACTACAGCTCGCAACTGGACGGATTCCCGGAATCCACTTCGACCTCTTGGCTTTGAATGACCAGCGCGAGCCCGAATCCATGCGCGAAGCCCTAGGCACCTACGTGCCGCTCCTCTTGCCCGAACGCGATCCCCGCGCCACGATCGCACAGCTCGAACCGATGATCCAAGCGCCGGATTTGGGACAGAAGATCGAGCGCGCGCTGCCGGCGCAAGCCCCTGCTCCGCTCTTTGGCGCAGACCCGGCAGAGACGAGCGCCATGCCCCCTGGGCAGCTGAAAGCGTCAGCGGGGATGTCCGCAGCGGACTCGGGCGCAGACCCGCCCCAGCAGCCAGCCGCGGACCAGAAATCGCGGGGCCAAGGTCAACGCGGGCGACGGGGTCGCGGGAGCCTGGGTTCGCCTGGCCTGTACCTGACCGACTCGTTCCTGCGTCCGGTCACGCCGCTGGCCCAGGTGGTGGGGGTGATCCTCGGATCACCGGAGTTCCAACGCCGCTGACCTCAACGCGAACCGCAACTTTGGACCAGGAGAAAACCATGCTGAATCGTCGCGCGTTCTTACAAGCCGGGGGCATCGCCCTGTTCTCGATCGGCATTGGCCCGAGTTTCCTCCAGCGGACGGCCCTCGCCGCCACCCAAGGCGGCCATCCCCGGCGCCGGGTCCTGGTGACGCTGTTCCAGCGCGGCGCCATGGACGGTCTGATGGCAGTTTCGCCGGTGGCCGACCCAACCCTCCGCCGTCTGCGTCCGCAGCTGGCGATGAGCGCCGCCCAGAGTGCGGGTGAGGATGCTCTGCTCGACTTGGGTACGGGCTTTGCCCTGCATCCCGCTTTCAGAGAGTTTTTGCCGCTGTGGCAAGAACGACAGCTAGCGATCGTCCACGCGGTGGGCTCGCCCGACCCCACCCGCTCCCACTTCGATGCCCAGGACTACATGGAGTCGGGCACGCCTGGACGCAAAGGCACGAGCGACGGTTGGCTCAACCGGGTCGCTGGCCTGCTCGGCCACGAGGCCACGCCGTTTCGCGCGGTGTCTTTGACCCAGGCCTTGCCGCGTTCGCTTTACGGCGACCAACCCGCGCTCGCGGTCGCGGATTTGCGCGACTTTCGCATGCGCTTACCCGGCGGGCTCAGCACCGCCCCGGCTGGTCAAGGCTTTGAAGCGCTCTACGAACAGACCTCGCAGGAACTCCTGCGCTCGACCGCCCACGAAACTTTTGCTGCGATGGACTTGCTCAGCCGGCTCGATTTCGCGCGCTACCAGCCAGCGGCGGGCGTGTCCTATCCGTTCAGCCCCTTGGGAGCGGCCCTGCGCCAGATCGCTTTTCTGATCAAGTCGGACGTCGGGCTCGAAGTGGCTTTTGCCGAATCGAGCGGCTGGGACACCCACGTGCAGCAGGGCACCACCCGCGGCAGCTTTGCCCGCCGCGCGAACGACTTGGCGGCTGCGATTGGCGCGTTCTGGTCCGACTTGGGGGTTCACCGCGAAAACGTGGTGCTCTTGACCATGACCGAATTTGGCCGCACCGTCCACCAGAACGGCTCCGGCGGCACCGATCATGGCCACGGCTCGTGTCTGTTCGTCCTCGGTCAGGATGTGGCTGGGGGCAAGGTTTATGGTCAACTGCAAGGACTCGACCCCGACCAGCTCTACGAAGGTCGGGATCTGCCGGTGACCACGGATTTCCGCACGGTTTTTGCGTCGGTTGCAGGTCACCACTTCAACCTGAAGGACTCCGCCCCCATCTTCCCCGGCTGGTCGGGCCCGCGCCTGCCGCTGTTTCGCGGAGCTTAGGGTCGGCGCATCCATAGATTCACATTTCTGGCGCCCAGATTTGGGGCAGATTCGGCTTCCAGGGAGCTTGACGTCAGTTAGGATGATTGATACCACCGGAGCTTCGAGATAGCCTCACAGAGTCATGAGCGAAACCGACTTTCAACGCCCGGCCTTCACACTGCGCTTCCGCAATGAGGCAACCCATCGCACCCTCCGCCTGACTGCCCATGCTCTCGGCGTTTCGATGAATGAGCTTGCCGAGACCGCGATCGAACATGAGCTGGCGTTGCTCGGCGCTGATCTCGAGCAGAAGCTGACTCGGACAGCGGAGCTCCTTCGCTCGTATCGAGGCGCAGGTGTCGAGGAAGACATCGAGGAGTTCGCCCGCGCAGAAGTCACGGTCGACGATCCCCTCCGGTCGCGCCAGGCAACGCTCGAGGACGCCTGCGGTATAGGAGCCCTCTTTGCCCGTTCCATGGAACGCTGACGATCCTCGTGACCTAGCGCTCATCGAGGAGAACCTGCGGCGCGTCCTGGAAGTCATCGTCCGACAAGCTCCCCTTCGAGAACCGCCCAATGTCAGCCTGGCACAGGGCTGGCAC
>CAZCOV010000065.1:0-7547 GCA_964499975.1 uncultured Thermoanaerobaculia bacterium | reverse complement strand
CGGGTTCGAGTTGACCATCACGGTCCGGTAGCCCATCTCCCGGAACGCCAGGGTTCCCGTCCCCTACTACGCCGGAGAGATCCGAGACAGCGACCCCGACTTCCCCGAGCTCAGATGAAGACAGCTTGGAAGCCCCCCCTCGGCCGATGGTCCGTCTCACCATGGCTGGCGGGCGGGGCCACGGTCGTGCTGGTGCTGCTGGCGGGCGTGGTCAGCGCGTCTGAGCGCCGACCGGTGGAACGGGTGTATCCGGTGGTGGCGCCGGGCGTGCGCCCGCCCGCGCCCGGCACCGAGGCTCTTCCTCTCGGTCTCGATCTGGTGGAGCATGCGCCCGCAGCCACCTCGCTGGTCCTCAGCCGGCCCGCCCACATCGCCTTTTACCAGGGTCTCGAGATCATCTCGGAGGTCTCCGGCGACCGCTTCAGCTATCGCGTCGAGGGCAGCGGCGGGGAGTGGTCCACGTCGCCGCTGGCCGTCGATGGGCCCCACTCCCTGACCTGGGTGCCCGAGCAAGGTCTGTTCTACGCAACCGATGCGGACAACCACCGGCTGATCGCCTTCGCCGACGTCGCCGGGACGGCGCACGTGGCGACCTCGACTCTCGCCGGCGTCACCCTCGCCCGACCCCACGACGTGGTCTACGACCCGGCCAGCGGCTGGCTCTACGCCCTCGACGCCAACCGTCCGCTCCTGTTCCGCTTCTCGGCGTTTGGCATCGCCGAGGCGGTTCTCGATCTGTCGCCGCTCGGCATCGGCTACTCGCGGGGTCTGTGCCTGGTCGACGGCGTGCTTTACGTGGCGGCTTCGAGCGCCGGCGCGGTGATCGAGGTCGTGGACTTCGCCGCCGGCGGGGTCGTGGTGCATCCCAGCTACGGCAAGCTGGTCAACGCCGTGGCCGGGTCGTGGGAGACCACCGGCTTTGTGATCAACGACGTGGAACGTTACGGCAACTACTGGTACCTCTCGAACTACTTCGCCCCCGCCTACGCCAACGGGAGCGATCACAACCGCTACAAGCTGGTTCGCTTTCGAGACTGGGAGGCGCTCGCCACCGGCGAGTGGGAGGATCTCAGCCAGCTGCTCCCCGATGCCCAGATCCCCTACTTCTTCACGCTCCACGACGGCAGCCTGTATCTGGCGGCATTCAAAGGCGTCGACGATGACGACGCGGTCTATCGGATCACCGAGGCCCTCTTCGCCGACGGCTTCGAGTCTGGGGACACCGGTGCCTGGACCACGCCGTGACGGGTGTGTTTCTGGAAGGGTGCCAAGCTTCTTTTCGGTACTATTGAGGGTCTCACGCGAATCGCGGGAAGAATATGAGCCAGTCTTCGAGCACAGAGCCAGATCGACCGACCCTCATGGTGACGGCGCCGTCGCGGCGGCTCGAGGTCATGGTCAGCAGCACGACCGTCGACCTCCCCGACCATCGGCATGCGGCGAGCGAGGCGATCCAACGGATGGGCCATGTGCCCGTCATGATGGAGCTGGGCTCCGCGGAATGGAATTCAGATGCGATCAAGTTTTCGCTGGAGAAGGTGGCGAAGTCGCAGGTCTACCTCGGGATCTTCGCTCTTCGTTACGGCTTCGTTCCCGACGATCCGGCTCGCAACCCTGGGCGAAAATCGATCACCGAGATGGAGTATCGGCGGGCCCAAGAGCTCGGTATCCCGACGCTGATCTATATCGCCAAGAAATCGCATCCGTTCGAGGAGGAACAGATCGATTTCGATCCCGAGAAACGAGAAAAGCTCAAACTTCTCAAGGAAGAGCTCGGGAAAGGCATCTGCGCCTTCTTCGAAAGTCCGGCGGATCTTCGCGCGTTGGTTCTTCAATCGCTCCACGAGCTGGAGATCCGACTCTTGGAGCCCACGCCCGGGACTGCTCCCGCCGTGCCCAAGCTGCTCTTGCCGGTAGCGCCGGAGGTCTACGCGGTGCCGGAGTACAGGCTCACGAACCATTTTGTGGGTCGCAGCAGCGAGCTCGAGAAGCTGGACGGGTGGGCGCGGTCGAGCGACGCCATCATGGTGGTCGAAGGGATCGGCGGGCTCGGAAAAAGCGCGCTCACCTGGGAATGGATGCAGCGGCGGGCCGAAGGAGCGATTTCAAATCTCGCGGGGCGGGTTTGGTGGAGCTTTTACGAGAAGGGAACCTCGATGGTGACCTTCGTGCGCCATGCGCTCGGCTACGTCACGGGTCAGGATCCCGAATCGCTGATCAAGGATTCATCGCATCATCAGCGGGGCCAGCTCCTGCTCGGCGAGCTGCGCAGACGGCCGTTTTTGCTGGTGCTCGATGGCTTCGAGCGCGTGCTGACCGCGTATCATCGCCTCGACAAAGCCCAGATCCCCGACCATCTCGTCGATATCGCGCTGCGCGATTGCATCAATCCCGCCGATGGCGAGCTGCTGACGCAATTGCTCGATTGTGCGCCGTCGAAGATCCTGATCACCACCCGGCTCATGCCGAGCGGGCTCCAAGACCGTGCGAGCCACAAACCGATCACCGGCGTCGTCCACCATGCGCTCGACGGCCTCTCGCCGGCCGATGCTCTGGAGCTGATACGGCAAGCGGGTGTGACCGGCGACCAGCGAGCGATGCTGGAATTCGCCGCCCAGTTTGGCCGGCACAGCCTGCTGCTGCGGATCGTGTGCGGGATGATCGCCGACTACCGCCGCAAGCCCTACGACTTCGACGCCTGGCACGCCGACCCGATCTACGGCGGCGGGCTCAAGCTGAGCGAGCTCGATCTCAAGCAGCGCTACACCCACATCCTCCATTACGCGCTGCGCGGGCTCGACGAGACGACGCAAAAGCTGCTGAGCCGCATCGCGGTGATTTCGGAAAGCGCGAGCTACGACACGCTGGCGGTCCTCAACCCGTTTCTGCCGCCGCGACCGCAAGTGGTGGAGGAACCGAGCGATCCCTCCGAAGGTTGGCTATGGACACGGATGTCCGATGACCACAAAGAGCAGGCCCGGGCGGAATTCAGAGAGGCCCAGGCAGCCTATGAAAGTTATCAGGAAGCGATTCGAGCTTATTTTGCGAGCCCCGAGTACCGCCAGGGGGTGAAAGCCTTCGATCAAGCCCTGAGCGAGCTGGAGAATCGCGGGTTGTTGCAGTGGGACCGCGACGCGAACCGCTACGAGATGCACCCCGTGGTGCGCGGCCACGCGGCCGAGCTCCTCGAGACCCACGATCGTGCTGAAACGTTCGACAAAGTCCGCGACCATTTCGCGGGTCTGCCGCCCGACGATCTCGCCACCGCCACCGAGCTCGCTCATGTGGCCCACAGCCTGGAAATCTACCGCTGCTTCGTGGGCGCCGGGCGTCTGGACGCGGCGGCGGGTTTCTATTGTGGGGAGTTGGCCAATACACTTGGTTTCCATATCGGGGCGCATTCGGTCGTGCTGGAGCTGCTGAAACCCCTCTTTCGCAACGATCTGCAAGGCTTGCCCTGTCTGCAGTCGCCTTGGGTTCAGAGCTACATCCTCAGCGTCCTGGCTTTCGTGTTTGACAACTTGGGGCGAGAGGAAGATGCGCTCGGGATTTATGAGAGGGCGGTGCAGCTCGAGCTGCAGCGCGAGGACTGGTCTGAAGCGGCCACGAGCTTGCAGAATCTACAAATCTCGCTGAGCAACCTCGGCAGGCGTGCAGAAGCCGCGGCGGCATTGGCGCTGGCCCGCGGCTTGGGGGAGGCGGCCAAGGGCGAGGCTGGCGTGACCAGGGTGATTGTCGATCAGATGGCCGATGCCATCAAGCAGGGCCGCTTCGCAGACGCCGAAACGTTGCTCGCCGAATTCCGCCGCCGACCGCAGCCACCCACCGCCGTCTACCGGCCAGGCGGTGCGGAATACTGGTGCTGTGTGAGCCACTTCTTCCAAGGAACGCTGACCGATGCCGAATGGCAAGCGGGCTATGACCTCGCCCTGCGGCATCGGAATATCATCGTGCAGTATCTGTTCCTCGCCCTGCGTGCGGAATGGGATCTGTGTGCCGGTCGACCGGAGCGAGCCTTGGACGCGATCGAGCAGGCGCTCCGGATCACCAACAAGATGGGCACGCCGCGCCCCGATTATCACGACCTGCGGGCGTGGGCGCTGGTCACGCTGGGCCGCGCCGCCGACGCCCAGGCGGAGCTGCAAGCGGGAGCGCAAAGCCTGGCCGCGGCGGAAGCGCACCTGCTGCTGGGCGAGCCCGACCGGGCTCGCGCATGTGCCCACAACGCCTATCGCCGGGCCTGGGGCGAAGGGCCACCGTATATTTATTGGTACTACCTCGAACGCAGCCGCGCCCTGCTGGAGCGGCTCGGTGAGCCCGAGCCGCGGCTGCCGCCGTTCGACCCGGCGAAGGTGCCGCCGATCCCCTTCGAAAAAGAAATCCGCGCGGCCATCGAGACATTGCAACGGCGGCAAGCCCGCGTCGGCGATCGAGCACGGTGAGCCTGGGAGGGGAGGCGGGCGTCAGCCCCAGCGGCGCTCGCGTTTGAGCCGTGCGAGAAGAGCCTCGAGCTGATCGCGACTCAGCGCCTCGATCTCGGCGCGGCGTGCCGCGTCGAACGGGATGTCGAAGACTTCACAGAGCTCCTCGGCCGTGCGGCGCAGACCCTCGACGAGTCCCCACTCACGACCGCGAGCAAAGCCGCGGCCTTCACCTCGGCGCTCGCCTTGCTGCTCAGCGAGCGAAATCGCACCCCGGGCGTCCTGCTCCGCGATCTTCGCCCGATCGTAGGCGTCCCACTCCGCGGGAGTGAAGCGCGCCGTGCGCGCCTGCTCCAGCGCGGTGCGGAAGGGCTCCTCCGCTAACTCCGGCGGAACCACCTCCAGATCTTCGGCAACCCGGAAAAAATGCGCCCATCTTTCCACCGTCGTCCTGGCTGCGGCGCCTTGGGTGTACTTCGGAAGCTCGAGAAAAACGTACTGCACTTGCGAAAGCGCCAGCGCTCCCTGCTTTTGCTCCTGCATCCGCCAGCGCGAAAGCAGCGGCACCGCCGGACCACCTGGCTGCGGTGGGGTCGGCCAGAGTTCGAAGTCGCAGATCGTCACTCCGACCACGTCGCTCAGCTCGAGATAGTGCTCACCGCTGTGGATCTGCATCACGTAGGCTTTCGAAACGTTATAGACCACCCGCTTCTCAAACGCCTCTACGTTTAAAATCTGCATCTCGACCACGTATTCACGACCCCCGTGGTCGCGGCATTTCACGTCGACGAGCGAGAGCTTGAGCTCCGCGACCGGGATCTTCTGTTCGGGGCTGAGGTAGGTGATGTCTTCGATGCGCTGATCACCCGCCAGCTCGAGCAATGCGTTCAGCAGCTCGATCAGCAGATGCTTGTTCGGCTCGGTGCCGAAAATGCGTTTGAAGACGAAATCGGTCTTGGGATCGGCAAAAACAGGCCACATGAGCTCATCATAGCGCACCGGCACCTGGCCCCCTCGCGCCAGGGACGCGGAACTTAATCCCACCGGCGCTCGCGCTTCAGCTGGGCGAGCAGGGCTTCGAGCTGATCCACGCTCATCGCCTCGAACGCGGCGCGGCGTGATGGATCGAGCGGGATCGCGAGCAGCTCGCAGATCTCCTCGATCCCGCGGCGCAAGCCAACCGCAAGGCCCTGCTCGCGCCCTTCGACGAGCCCCTGCTCGCGCCCTTCGACGAGTCCCCACTCCCGACCGCGAGCAAAGCCGCGGCCTTCACCACGGCGCTCGCCTTGCTGCTCAGCGAGCGAAATCGCACCTCGCGCGTCCTGCTCCGCGATCTTCGCCCGATCGTAAGCGTCCCACTCTGCGGGTGTGAAGCGCGCCGTGCGCGCCTGCTCCAGCGCGGTGCGGAAGGGCTCCTCCCCCAGCTCGGGCGGAATCACTTCCAGGTTCTCGGCGACGCGAAAGAAATGCGCCCAGCGCTCGACCGTGGTCTCGGCCGCAGAACCCCGCGTGTACTTGGGCAGCTCGAGAAAGACGTACTGCACCTGTGACAGCGCCAGCGCGCCCTGCTTTTGCTCCTGCATCCGCCAGCGCGAAAGCAGCGGCACCGCCGGGCCGCCGGGCTGGGGCGGGGTGGGCCAAAGCTCGAAATCGCAGAGCGTCACCCCCACGACATCGGAAAGCTCGAGGTAGTGGTCACCGCTGTGGATCTGCATCACGTAAGCCTTGGAGACGTTGTAGACGACACGCTTCTCGAACGCCTCGACGTTGAGAACCTGCATCTCGACGACGTACTCGCGACCCGCGAGGTCGCGGCACTTGACGTCGACGATCGAGAGCTTGAGCTCGGTGACGGGGATCCTCTGCTCGGGGGTGAGGTAGGTGAGATCGGCGATGCGCTGCTCGCCTTCGAGCTCGAGCAGCGCATTGAGCAGCTCGACGAGCAGGTGCTTGTTCGGTTCGGTGCCGAAGATGCGCTTGAAGACGAAATCGGTCTTGGGATCAGCGAAAACAGGCCACATGAGCTCATCATAGCGCACCGGCACCTGGCCCCCTCGCGCCAGGGACGCGGAACTTAATCCCACCGGCGCTCGCGCTTCAGCTGGGCGAGCAGGGCTTCGAGCTGATCCACGCTCATCGCCTCGAACGCGGCACGGCGTGACGGATCGAGCGGGATCGCGAGCAGCTCGCAGACCTCCTCGATCCCGCGGCGCAAGCCAACCGCAAGGCCCTGGTCGCGCCCTTCGACGAGCCCCTGCTCGCGCCCTTCGACGAGCCCCTGGTCGCGCCCTTCGCCGAGCCCCCACTCCCGACCGCGAGCAAAGCCGCGGCCTTCACCACGGCGCTCGCCTTGCTGCTCAGCGAGCGAAATCGCACCTCGCGCGTCCTGCTCCGCGATCTTCGCCCGATCGTAAGCGTCCCACTCTGCGGGTGTGAAGCGCGCCGTGCGCGCCTGCTCCAGCGCGGTGCGGAAGGGCTCCTCCCCCAGCTCGGGCGGAATCACTTCCAGGTTCTCGGCGACGCGAAAGAAATGCGCCCAGCGCTCGACCGTGGTCTCGGCCGCAGAACCCCGCGTGTACTTGGGCAGCTCGAGAAAGACGTACTGCACCTGTGACAGCGCCAGCGCGCCCTGCTTTTGCTCCTGCATCCGCCAGCGCGAAAGCAGCGGCACCGCCGGGCCGCCGGGCTGGGGCGGGGTGGGCCAAAGCTCGAAATCGCAGAGCGTCACCCCCACGACATCGGAAAGCTCGAGGTAGTGGTCACCGCTGTGGATCTGCATCACGTAAGCCTTGGAGACGTTGTAGACGACACGCTTCTCGAACGCCTCGACGTTGAGAACCTGCATCTCGACGACGTACTCGCGACCCGCGAGGTCGCGGCACTTGACGTCGACGATCGAGAGCTTGAGCTCGGTGACGGGGATCCTCTGCTCGGGGGTGAGGTAGGTGAGATCGGCGATGCGCTGCTCGCCTTCGAGCTCGAGCAGCGCATTGAGCAGCTCGACGAGCAGGTGCTTGTTCGGTTCGGTGCCGAAGATGCGCTTGAAGACGAAATCGGTCTTGGGATCAGCGAAAACAGGCCACATGAGCTCATCATAGCGCACCGGCACCTGGCCCCCTCGCGCCA
>CAZCOV010000064.1:0-20366 GCA_964499975.1 uncultured Thermoanaerobaculia bacterium | reverse complement strand
GGTCAGTGTCTCCATCACTGGCGAGCAGGCTACGACCCACAGCGGCCACTACCGCAACCCCCTGCCGCTCACCAATGGCACGCGGGTCGCGGCGCACACGGCCGAGGCGCGGGCAGCAGACAACGACGGCACCCGCGCCAACCCGGATCCGCGTTATGACTTCCGGATCAAGCGTTTGGTGCCGAGCGGCGGCTACTTGATCGCTGGCACGCCGATCACCAGCGGCATGGTGCGCCAGCTGCAGTACTACGACCCTGACGTCTTGGTCAGCTACAACGGACCGCTGTGGGAGTTGCAGCCGGTCGAAGTCCGGGCTCGTCCGGTCCCACCTAGCTTGAACCCGCCCTTGCCCGCGCAAGAAAGCCAGATCTTTGCTGAAGAAGCGGTCGACCCAGAAGTCTTGCGCGCGGACTTGCGGGCGCGCGGTTTGGCCTTGGTCACCAGCCGCAACGTCACCACCCGCGACGCGCTCGACCGGCAACAACCGTTCAATTTGCGGGTTCCGGGCGGCGTCTCGACCATCCCGGTGAGCGGCACGGTCTATGACGTGCGTTATTTACAGTTTTACCAAGCCGATCAAATCCGCGGCATCACGTTTGGGGGAACTAACCCGCGGCCCGGACGGCGAGTGCTGGCTCAGCCGCTGCACGATCCGGCGGTGAGCAACCCGCCGTCCAACGGCCCGAGCGGCAGCGTCACTGTGGCGAACGACGGCTCGATGGCGGCTTTTGTCCCGGCCCGTCGCGCCCTCACTTGGCAGCTCACCGATCCGCAAGGCGTTCCGGTGGTCCGCGAGCGGTACTGGCTTACCTTCCAGCCGGGTGAGATCCGGGTCTGTGCTTCCTGCCATGGTTTGTCGAGCGTCGACCAAGCCGGGCAGACCGTTCCCACCAACCCCCCCCAGGCGCTGCGCCAACTGCTCCAGTTCTGGAAGAGCCAGCAGCCGATCTTTGCCGACAGCTTCGAGAGCGGCAACCTCACGGCCTGGACGACCCGAGTTGGCGGTCCGTGAGCCGGGCAAGGGGGCGGACTGGCCTGCCAACGTGCGTCAGTAACGTTTCCACAGCTTGATGGTTTGCTGCTCGCGGGTCAGCCGAAAGATCTCGCTGAACGGACGGCAGTACGGGCTGTTCGCTGCGGCTTCCCCGTTGATGGTCTTGACTTCGATCACTTTGAGCGGCTGGAAGTCACGGGTGAGGAGCACTTTGAAGACCCTGCAGTAGGCCGCCAGGTGGGGGTCCTCAGGGCTGACTTTGATTTCCAGCTGACGCCCATTCCTGCGGGAAGTGAGCACGCAGCGAGTGCCGTGAAAAACCAAATGGGTGGTGATCAGACGGGCGGGCAGATCGCCTTTGAGCCCTTCGACTTCGACGCCACAGAGTGAAGCCGGGTCAGTTGCGTTCAGCCAGTAGATCGCGTCCTCGGGCAAGCCGCGCTGGAGGCAACGAAAGGCCGCTTGCGACATGAACTGCAGGCCGCGGATGCCCGCGAAGAAGTGGCCGGCCAGAACTTCGCCAGACAGCTCCAGCAAACGCAAGGTGCGAAACAGCTGCGGCCAGCGCAGCAGCGGGAGTTCGCGCGCGAGCAGTTCGCGAAACAACAACCCGTGACGTGCGAGGAGCAGCCGGATCCGCTCCTTGATCAGCTCTTCGCGGCTCAACGCATCGCCCGCCACAGCCGGCGGAGGCAGCCGGGACCACTGACCGAAAAAGGGACGAGTGGCCTGCCAGCGGTTGAAGCCGCTGCGGCGGCCGGCGGTCACTCCCAGGGGCAAGTCAGCGACGCGGAATTGGGTGGCGAGCCCTTTGCGCACGGTGGCAAACGAGCTGTTGGTAACTTGACCTTGCCAGGTGAGTTGCCACAGCTGATCGCTGAGCACCGCCGTGCTTTGCCCGTGCAGCTGGGCCAAGTCGGCGAGCTCATACTTGCCGGAAGGGTTGGGAAAAAGCGTGCGCGCCGCGGCGCCAGCGTCGATGGGGTCAAGGTTGCTGCTGGGCTCCGAAGAGTCGGCTTGCGGGTTGACCGCTTCTTCAGCAGGAGCGTCGCTTGCGGGCTCACGCAGCAAGTCAAGTTCCTCGGGAAAAGCGAAGCTCAGCCGCTCTTTGCCACAGCCCCACCACAAAAGCTCCGACTCTTGCAGCAGGGCGTCGAGCCAGGCGGAATAGTACGGGTCGAGACGCGCTGGCAACATCTCGGCCTCCCAGGCAGCCGCCGGGGCGGGGTAGCCGAGCAGTTGTTCGAGACATTGCTTGAGTCCTTCGATGCCTTCGCCGCGCGGGGCCAGCTTGTGCTGGACCGCGAAAAAAAGCGGCAACTCGGCCGCCTTGCGGGTGACAAAACTCGGACGGGCTTCAAGCCGCAGCCAGCGGAGCAGGATTTCGAGGTTCTCGCGATCGCAGAGTTCGAGCTCTTCGCTGCCTTGGCGCAAGGGATCGAGCACGATTTCTTGGGTGTCGACGAGCTGGCTCAACACCCTACGCCATTGCGGTTCGGCGAGCCCCCAAGCAGCTTGCACCTGGGCGGGAAGCAGCGGGCCCTGGAAGCGCAGCCACTCGGCCACCAGCTCGACGAGTTCGGGACCACGTTCCTCCCTTTCCCCGGCCGGGTCAGCCATTGCCCGTCGCAGGATCGCGAGCCGGGCTTGGGCGGCTGGGGGCAGGGGCTCTGCGGGATCGCCGATGGTGCCAACGACGGGCACCTCAGCTGGCGCAGCGCAGTCGGCTGGCACCGCGGCCGGCACCCTAGCTTGGCCGGCTGGCACCGCGGCGACGCAGTCGGCTGGCACCGCGGCGGCGGGATCGCCGATGGCGCCAACGACGGGCACCTCAGCTGGCGCGGCGCAGTCGGCTGGCACCGCGGCTGGCACCCCAGCTTGGCCGGTGAGTGCGGTTTCGAGCTGGACCAGCCGCTCCAGGGTCATGGCAGCTGCAGCCTCGCCCCAGGACACCCAAGCCACGCGTTCGCTCACGCTGTCGACCACTTGCGCCGCCGTCAGGCCGGGGTTTTCGCGCACCACGGCTGCGATCAACTCTTGCCATTCCGGCCGCGTGAGCAAGACCCGCTCGCCGATCCAGTCGACCAATTCGTCTCCGGCACCTGGCGCGTAACCGGGCAGGACGCGCTGTACTTTCTGGCGCAAGCGTTCGCACAAAGCCGCGGGCAAACGCGGACGCAACCGGGCCTGGAACAGGATTTCTTGCAGCACGTCCTGACGCAAGCTCGAAGTCCGCTGGGTGCTGGGCGCGTCGTCTTCGTACATTAGGGAATTGGTTTGTTGCCACAGGAGTCCAGCAGCAAAAGGCGAAGGGGTGGTGGTGGTCACTTCGCGCAGCACGATTTCCCCAGTGCTCACCTCCGTGAGCAGCCGGCGCAAGTTCTCGAGATCGAACTCGTCTTCCAAGCAGGTCCGCCAGGTCTCGAGCAGGATGGGGAAGTCACCATAAGGTGCCACCGCTTCCCCTAGACGTTTGGCCCGCAGCCGGGTGAGCCACAGCGGGGTGCGGTGACCGAGGCCGGTGCGGGGTAAAAGCAGGGCCGTGGCCGCGTTGACGCGGAAGCGCGCGCCGAAAAAACCGCTGTTTTCGAGCTTCTTGCGCAGCAGGAGCTCGAGCTTTTCGGGATCGACCAGGGCCAGCAGGTCGTGCGGATCGCAGTCGTCTGCGGTGCGGAGCAAGATGCAGTCGTCGTCCTGAAAGACTTCGAGCGACGCAGAGAACTTCTCCTCCCAAGCAGCAGCGAGCGCTAAGGCGAGCGGCCGGTTGACCGTCCCGCCCCAGAAGGTGTGGAAAATCAACTGACGTTTGGGCGAGCGCTCGAGCGGATCGGCGAGGCGCTCGCAGATCACCTGACGGTGGTGAGGCAAAAAACCGGCCGTGGCCGCGCGTTGCTCCTTGAGGTAAGCGATGAGCGCTTCGGCGGCAGCAGGTTCGAGGTGAAACTCGCGCTCCAGGCTTTCGCCCCATTGCGGGTTGTCGAGTTGCTCTTCAGCCACCGCGAGGAACGCGCCGATTTGGGCTGAGAGGAAGTGCCCGCGGTCTTGCGCATCCGCGCGCCAGAACGGGGCCATGGCCGCGCCGCGCGCCGGGGCGACCACCACTTCGTTGTGGGTGATCTGCTGCACCTGCCAACTCTGGGTTCCGAGCGTGAAGGTGTCGCCCAAGGAGCGCTCCCACACGAATTCTTCGTCGAGTTCGCCGAGTTTGGCCAGCGAACCCTCGAGGCGCAAAGTGAAATAGCCGCGATCGGGGATCGTGCCCCCAGCCTGAAACAGCAGCCGGCGCACTCCCGGACGCACCCGCACGGTGCGCGTCACCCGGTCGAGCGAAATTCGGGGATTGAGTTCGCGGATCCGGCTCTGGGCATAACGTCCGGCGAGCATTTCGAGCACCAGCTCGAGTTGCGCCAAGCTCAGCCGACGAAAAGGAAAGCTGGTGCGCAGCTGAACCAGCAAGTCGTCGAGCTGCCAGTCCTCGGTGGCCAGCATCGACAACACCACCTGGGCGAGCACGTCCAAGGCCAGCTCGATCGGCCGCACCGGCTCGATCTCCTGCTGGGTCAAGCTGCGCGCGACCAGCGCGGCTTCGAGCAGGTCCCGACCAAAGGTGGGGTAGAAGGTGCCGCGGCTCACTTCGCCCACCCCATGCCCCGCACGGCCGACCCGCTGCACCGCTCCAGCCACCGAACGCGGGGTCTGGACCAGCACCACTTCATCGAGGCTGCCGATGTCGATCCCGAGTTCGAGCGAGTTGGTGGCGACGATGCCCGCGAGTTCGCCCTGCTTGAGCCGCGCTTCGACCACCGCGCGCACTTCCCGCGACAGCGAGCCGTGGTGCGAGTAGACCAAGTCCGCGGGTTCGTCCGCATTGATCAAGCGGGTGACCCGTTCGACCAAACGCCGGCTGTTGGCGAAAAACAGGGTCGCCCGGTTGCGCCGGATCACCTCCTTGAAATCAGCGACCAAAAGCGGCCATAGCGACTCGTCATCGAGAGACGCCGTGCCGACTGGGGCGCGTACCCGGACGGCGTAGCGTTTGCTCTGGGGCGAACGCAAGATCGTCACCGGGCGGGGGCGGTGAAGAAATTCGCCGTCGAGCTCGCGCAGTTGGTAGCCGCCCACGAACTCGGCGATCCGTTCGAGGGGGCGGATGGTGGCCGACAGCGCTAGGCGCTGGAACTCGCCGGCGAGCGGCACCAGGCGATCGACTGCGGTGATCAGGTGGGTGCCACGCTTGCTCGCGGCCACCGCGTGGATTTCGTCGAGGATCACGGTTTTAAGCTGGGTGAACAGCCGCCGACCGTTCGCGGAGGTGAGCAGCAGGTTCAAGCTTTCGGGGGTGGTGATCAGGATCTCGGGCGGCTGTCGCAGCATGCGCCGCCGTTCGGCTTCGGGCGTGTCACTGCTGCGGGTCAGCGAGCGGATCGCGGGAATGGGTTGGCCGCTGGCCCGGAAGCACTCGGTCAGCTCGCGCAAAGGGCGTTCGAGGTTGCGGTGGATGTCGGTGTTGAGCGCACGCAAGGGCGAAACATAAAGCACCTGCACGCCATCCCCTGCCCAAGCGCCGGTCAACAGCCGGTCCAAGGCCCAGAGAAAAGCGGTCAGGGTTTTGCCGCTGCCGGTCGGGGCAGTGACCAGCACGTGCTCGCCCGCGGCGATTCTGGGCCACGCTTGCGCTTGGGTATCGGTCGGCTGGCCGAAGGCGGTTGCAAACCAGGAGCGGACGAGCGGGTGAAAAACGGTGAGCGCGTTCAGTGTACCCACGGACCTTGATCCGACTTGCCATTGCCGCGGCCCCTACCCCGGCGTTCGCCGTCAACGCCGCGGCCGTCGTCGTGCCCTCCCTGAACCACCCGAAAGCCCTTTTTGCTGCGCATTCGCTTGAGTCGAACTTCGAGGATCTTCTGCTCAAAGCGCAGACGCAGCTCGCGCAGTGCACGCCGCCAGTTGCCGCCGCGCAAGCTCACAAAGACCACCCCTACGGTCACACAAATCGCCAGGAACCCCGCGAGGTCACGGCCGCCGTAGAGTCTGAGCGAGCCGAGGAAAGCCATGAAAGCGAACAAGATCTCGATCCCGAGAAACCATTTGGCTTGGATCGGCAAGACGAAAAACAAGAGGATGGTCGCGTGGCCATAAAGCGTGGCAAAAGCGGCGATCAAGATGGTGAGCAGGATGCGCTGCCCTTGGATCAAAGGAAATCCCGCTCGCAGTGACTCGAACTGCCCCTGGGCGAGCAGCCAGTCAAGCCCGACCGCGAGCACACCCGCGGTCAAGCAGCCGAGGGCAAGCAGGCGCCAGAAACCTCGCCGGCCGAGATAGCGGTAGACGTCACGGCCGAACCAGAACAGGATCAACAGTTCGAGCAAGAACCAGATACCGGAGTCCGGGCTGCCGTAGCCAATCCAGGGAAAGGTGAACACCTGCCAGACGAAACCCGCTTCCCACACCGCCGGGGTCAGCCGCAGCAGCTGCATCGTGCCGGGCGACAGGGCATCGACCGAGAACGTCGCGAAAACGATCGCGATCAGGATTAAGACGTCGCGCGGCGGAGGCCCCCCTTCAAAGCCGAAGCTTAAGGGGGCACGCTCACGCAGAGAACCGTTCATTGCGGCGCTGGGGAACCGGTTATGGAGATCCCGACGGTTTGGGCGGGCTGACCTGTTTGAGGATAGCCGCGGTCTCTGCCATTTGCAGCAACTCGATCTCGAAAATCAGCATTCCTGGGGGCGCGCCAGGCCACTGCCCAGCCGCCAAATTGCCGGGAATCCAGCAGAAACGCTTCTCGCCCACGGTCATCCGCTGCAAGCAGTCGGCAAGCGGTGACATCACTTTTTCGAGCGGGATCATGGTCGGACGACCCCGTTCGAGGGTGGTGTCGAAGACCCGGCCTTCCGGCGTCCAGGCGGTGTAGTTGACCAGGGCCGAATGCGCGAGCGTGGGCCTGACATCGCCCTGGCCCGGAGAAATCATTTTGGTCGAAGCCCCACTCGGGGTGCGTTCAGCGTCCGCGGGGGGGCTTTCCAGGCCGGCCGGCAACTCCGGGAGGTCGAAAACGCCGGTGAGTTCGACGTCGAACACCGCAGCGCCTGGGGGTCCGCCCTTGGGGTTTTGCGGGGCGAGGTGAGCGGGGATCCACAGCCGCCGTTTCTCGCCCACCACCATCAGCTGGAGCCCTTCGCGCCAGCCTGGAAAAGTCCGGCTGAGGTTGAAGGTACTGGGCTTGCCTTCGTCGTAGGTGTTGCGAAAGATCCTGCCGTCCGGAGTGCGGGCGATAACGTGGGCGGCGACCACGTCGTTGTTGTCGGGGTGGAGCTCACCGGTGCCTTTTTGCAGCACTTTCGACACCAGGCCGCTGGCGGTAGTGACCGCGTCCGGCGGGGGAGCAGCGAACTCGTTGGCACTTTCCGTTGGGGTGGTGGCGAGCGCTGCGCTTGCGAGGAAGAGCAGAACCAGGAGCGCCACCCATCCCCGCTGGAGGATGCCGGAAACCGTAAGGTGGAGAGAACGTTGGGGTGAGGTGAAATCCGTCCGTTGCATAGCCAGCAAAACCTATCCTCTTCCGCAGCCGAGCGCAACCGCGGGAGCTAAGTTTGACAAATCCTATACCGCGTTGACCGACTACAATTGCCTCCCGATGAGCAAAGACACCCGACCCCTCCTGCCCGCCTTTCGGCCCTCCGGCTTCTTTGCTGGACGCACTCCCCTCTTGCCGATCGAAGAGCTCAGCGCCTGGAACGCTGGGCTCGAAGCCGCTGACCCCGCCCTCGACCCGGCCGCCTTGCCCGCGGCCTGGGCGCGCGACCGAGCGCGGTTGCGCGCCCGCCTGCGCGAGCTGCTCACCCGTCCGGAGATTCGCGAGGCCCTGTTCGTAGCTTCGCCGTCGCTCGCAGAGGGCCTGACGTTTTGGCAGCAAGACCCGGACAGCAAAAAAGGACAGCGCGCCGAAGAAGCCCTGGTCCGTTATTTCCTGCGGATGGTGACCCGTCCCACGCCGTTTGGGCTTTTCTCTGGCTGTTCCCTCGGCACTTTGGGCGATAGCGACCGCTTCGAACTCGCCCCCCGGACCCACTACCAGCGCCATACCCGGCTCGACATGGACTACTTGAGCGCCTTGGTCGAGGATTTGGGGCGGGACCCGGAAATCCGCAGCCGTCTGCGCTACTTCCCCAACTCGAGCCTCTACACTGCGGCCGGGCGCTGGCGCTATGCCGAAGCACGGCTCAGAAACAAAGTGCGCTCTCATCACCTGGTGGCGGTCGAAGTCAGCGACTATCTGGCCGCGACCCTGCAGCGAGCACAAGGCGGTGCCACCCTCGCCCAACTCGCCCAAGCTTTAGTCGACGACGATCCCGAAGTCACTTTGGAAGAAGCCCGGGAATTCGTCGGCGAGCTGGTCGACAGCCAGCTTCTAGTTTCCCGTCTGGGGGTCAACGTCAGCGGGGACGAGCCGATTGCAACCTTGATCGCGTTGCTCGACGACCTCGGCGCTGTCTCGGTGAGTGCCCAGCTTTCAGCCGCGCGCGCGGCGCTGGCGGAGCTCGATCGGGCGGGCCTGGGCAATCCAGCCGAACGCTATCGCGTGATCGCCCACGAGCTCGGCGCTCTGCCCACCCCGGTCGAGCTGCCCCGGCTGTTTCAAGTCGACATGATCAAGCCAGTGGCGGCAGCCACCCTGGGCCCGGCAGTGATCGCCGAGATCCGCCGTGGACTCGAACTGCTGTACCGCCTAGCCGGCCGGGCGTCGCGGGAAGGATTGCTCCAGCGCTTCTGTCAGGATTTTGTCGCCCGCTACGAAGACTTGCGCGCGGTCCCGCTGACCGAAGCCCTCGACGACGAGGTGGGCGTGGGTTTCGACCGCGCGCGCGGCGCTGAGGCTTCACCGCTCCTCGAAGGGCTGGATCTGACGCCGCCAGCGCCTGAACCCACCCTACCCTGGAGTGAGTCCATGCGTTGGTTGCTGCACCGCGTCGATCAAACGCTGCGCAGCCACGCCACCCAGCTCGAAATCAGCGCGAGCGACCTCGAAAACGAGTTGCAAAAGGTCGACCGCGCGGACCTCTTGCCTTTACCCGATGCTTTTCACGTGATGGTGACCCTCGCCGCACCCGATGCCGCTGCCGTGGCCCGCGGTGACTTCCAGCTCTTGCTCCGCCATGCTTCCGGGCCGTCGGGCACCCGTCTGCTCGGCCGGTTCTGCCATGCAGATCCGGCCCTCGCTGCCCGGGTCGAGGAACACTTGCGGGCGGAAGAAGCGCTCGACCCTGAAGCCATTTTTGCCGAGATCATTCACCTTCCCGAAGGACGGCTGGGCAACATCTTGTTTCGTCCCCTGCTGCGCTCCTACGAAATCCCCTACCTCGGTCTGGGCGGGGCGCCCGCTGAACAGCAACTCCCGCTCGACGACCTCCTGGTGGTGGTTTCGGGCCAGCGCATCGAGCTGCGCTCTCAGCGGCTCAACCGGCGGATCATCCCGCGGCTGACCAGCGCCCATAACTTCATGGGGCGCAGCCTCGGGCTCTACCGCTTCCTGTGCGCGCTCCAGGGACAAGGTGTGCGCGAAGGCTTGAGCTGGAACTGGGGTCCCTGTGAGCAGCTCGCGTTCTTGCCGCGGGTGACCAGTGGCCGGCTCGTCTTGTGCCGTGCCCGCTGGCTGGTGCGCGCGAACGAAATCGCGGAACTCACCCGCAACAGCGGGGCTGAACGCTACTTGCAGGTGCGCGCCTGGTGCGCCCGCCGCGGGCTGCCCCACCAAGTGGTGCTGGTCGAGAGCGACAACGAGCTGCTGGTCGACTTTCGCAATGCTTTAAACGTCGAAGCCTTCTTGGGCGCGATCAAGCAACGGCAGCAGGTGATCTTGACCGAAGTTTTTCCGCCGCCAGAACAGCTGCTGGCCGTCGGCCCGGAAGGTCATTTCGAGCACGAAATCTTGATCCCCTTCGTGAGCGAGCGGCCCCCGACCGCGGCGCGTCCGCTCCCGCAGCTCGCCCCCGCGGTCCGCCGCAGCTTTGCTCTGGGGTCGGAATGGCTCTATGCCAAGCTCTACACCGGGACCGCGACCGCAGACTTCGTGCTCCGCGAGGTGGTGGCCCCGGTGGTCGAGCAAGCCCAGGCTCAAGGTGCGATCGACCGCTGGTTTTTCATCCGCTACGGCGACCCCCACTGGCATTTGCGCTGGCGGTTGCACGGCGCGCCGCAGCGTCTCCACGCCGAGGTCCTGCCGCAAATCGCCCAAGCGGTCGCCCCACTCTTGGACGATGGGCGCATCTTCCGCTGGCAGCTCGACACTTACGACCGTGAGATCGAGCGCTACGGCGGTGATTTTGGGGTCGAACTCGCCGAGCAGCTATTCGCCGTCGACAGCGCGGCAGTGCTCGCAGTGGTCGCGGCCTTGGAAGGGGATGCCGGGGCAGATGCGCGCTGGCGTCTTGCGCTTTTTGGCACCGATCGCTTGCTCGACGACTTGGGGTTTGACGCGGCCACCAAGCTACGCGTCCTCGAACACTTGATGGCTTCCTTTGCTCAGGAATTTCGCGGGTCTCAGGGGCTCAAGGCGCAGCTTGCAGCCCGTCTGCGCCAAGAGCGGCGTGAACTCGAGCACTTGCTCACCCAGGCCCCCGACGCTCTCGAGCACCCGCTGGCGCCGGGTTTCGCAATCTTCGCCCGCCGCTCGCAGCAGCTGCAGCCGATTGTCGCCGAGTTCCGCACCCGCGAAGCCCGCGGTCAGCTCACCTTGCCCCTGACCGACCTTGCCCCAAGCTTTGCCCACATGTTCAACAATCGCCTGCTGCGCGCCGAAGGGCGCTCCCACGAGCGCGTGATCTACGATTTCCTCTATCACCTCAATCGCTCACGAACCCTCCGCCACAACAAGTCGGACATGTCCGACTAGTCCGACTAGTCCGACAAGTCCGACAAGTCCGACAACTCCCTTGTCAGACAACTCCGACTTCCTTACAATAGCGACCCCATCGCGTGGGGCAGTAGCTCAGCTGGGAGAGCACCACGTTCGCAACGTGGGGGTCGAGGGTTCGAATCCCTTCTGCTCCACCATCCAACCCCTTAGCACTTCAGTTTGACTCTGCGAGCGAGTGGTAACGTCCCGCGGCAAGGTTGCGGAGTTCGGTGGTTTGACCATCCGGCCAGTGGATCACCACCCGATCCACATGGTCTGCGGCCCCCAGGCCGAAGTGCAGACGGGGATCCGAACTGGTCAGGTAGCTCGACCCCGCGCGGACTTCTTCCAGCTGTTGCCGCCCAGCGGCGAACACCACGACCCGCGCGCCGATTGCGCCGGTGTTCTTTCCCGCACCCCGCAAGCGAAAACCGATCCATTGGCCCACCTCGCCTTGATGGTGAAACAACCGGGCGCGATCGTGGTTGTAAGCCACTGCCAGATCGAGTCGACCATCGTCGTCGAAGTCGAGCACGATGCTCCCGCGACCGACCCGCGGAACGGCGAGGTCGCCCACTTGCGCCGCCGGCAGTTCGGTGAAACGACCGCGTCCATCGTTCAAAAAAATCTGCCCGGGCTGACGAAAGGTCAAGCCGTCGTGGATCTGCTCGACGTTGTCGAGGACATCGCCATTGATCACCACTAAGTCGAGATCGCCGTCATGGTCGAGGTCGAGCCAATCCGTGCCAAAGCCGAGCACCATGAGCGAAGGGCCGTGCAAGCCAGCCTGACGGGTGGCGTAGGTGAAACCCGCCGGACCGCCCAAGTAGAGGGCGTTGCTTTCGAGGCTCAAGTTGGTGACCAGGAGGTCGAAGAACCCATCACCGTTCACGTCGCCGGCAGCGACGCCCATGCCCGCTTCGGTCTGCCCGAATTCGTTGAAAGCAGCACCGCGCAAGAGCCCCTCTTCCGCGAACTTGCCCTGGCCCAAGTTGCGATAGAAAAAATTGGGTGTCGAGTCGTTGGTCACATACAAATCCGGCCGGCTGTCGTTGTCGAAATCCGTGACCACCACCCCCAAACCCTTACCGGTCTGGTCGACCAGCCCAGCGCTTTCGTCCGCCAATGCAAAAGTGCCGTCCGTGCGTTGACGGTAAAAGTGGTCCGCAGCCATGGGGTAAACGTCGGGATGGCAGTACTGGACGAGGTCCGCGCGGGCAAAACGGCATTCGCGGTGGTTCTCAACCGTCCAGTCGAGGTAGTTGACCACGTAGAGGTCGAGGTCCGAGTCGCCGTCCGCGTCAAAGAAAGCCGCGCTCGAACTCCAGGCAGGGTCATCGATCCCGAGTTCGGCCGCGACTTCGCTGAAGGTGCCATCGCCCTGGTTGCGCAGGAGCAAGTTAGGACCCAATGCAGTAATGTAGATGTCGGGATCGTGATCGCCGTCGATGTCAGCGCAGACCGCCCCCTGGCCGTAGCCGCGGCGAGTGGGAATCGCCGCGATGCCGGCCGCGCGGGTCACGTCTGCGAACGTGCCGTCGCCGCGGTTGCGGAACAGGCGGTGCCCGACGGCCTGCGGGATCGCGCCGACCAGCTGGCCAGACTGCACCCAAAAGAGATCCATCTTCCCATCGCCATCAAAATCGAGCGCACAGCCGCCCCCGCCCATGGTTTCGGGCAAGTAGCGCTGGCCGCTCGCCCCGTGGGAGTGGCGAAAGTCGATGCCGGCCCGCTCTGTGACGTCGACGAAGATGGGGATTGCCGCAGCCCCGGGAGGTCGAATTTCCTCGGCATGGTGGCTCCACCCACCGCCCGCGAGGGTGCATACCACCAGCAATGCCGCCGTCCGCGTCCGCCAGGGTCGCGCTGCTCGGTTCACGGCAGATCGCCTCGCAAGGCCGCAGCTCGCGCGGCGGCGGCGGTGGCCTCCGCGATCCGGCCCAAGCGCCGCAAGGCTTCGGCATAGAGCGTGTGGGCGATGGCGTGGTCGGGTTGTAAGCGAATCACCGTGGCCAGCTCGTCAGCAGCCTCTTGACTGCGACCTGCGGCGAGCAGGAGTTCCCCCAAGGTGGTCCGGGCGGCCACGTCGCGCGGATCGAGCTGCAAATAAGCCTGACGGTTTTCGATCTGTTCCTGGCGCGCCTGCGCCGCGCGAAACTGCTCGAACGCCGCAAGTCCGGCTTCGGTCTGACCGCTTTGCAGCAGCAGCTGACCCAGGTTGTAGGCCGCGCCCACATGGCCGGGGACCGCAGCCAAGACCGCACGAAAAGCGCTCAGCGCGGGCTCAATCTGGCCAGCCTGGCGCGCGGCGAGCCCGAGCTGAAAACGCGCTTCGAGGTGCGCTGCATCCGCCGCCACCGCGCGTTCGAACAGGGCCAGCGCGGCAGCAGGGTCTCCGGCGTCAAGGCGGATCGTCCCCAGTTTGAAAAGCGCCTGAGCATGCGTGGGAACCGCCTGCACCACCACCTCCAGTTCGGCCGCGGCGCGCGCGCGATCGCCCAAGTTGAGCTGACACATGGCGCGGTCAAAGCGGAATTCTGGGGCAGGTTCGAGCGCGATGGCAACGTCGAGGTGGGGCAGCGCTGCAGCCCAACGCCCTTGCTCGGCCAGGCACTGCGCCAGCGCGTGCTGGAAGCGCGGACGGTCGGGCCGGGCGGCAACTGCCGCGCGCAAATGGGGCTCGGCTTCGGCCAGACGCAGTTCAGCGAGCAGCACGCGTCCCAGCAAGTACTCGACAGCCGGACCCGAACGTCCGGATGCGAGGTGCTGCCGAAGCGCAGCCTCAGCTTCACCCAAGCGTCCGGCTTCGATCCACTGCAGGATCTGCTCGCCTTGCCCTGAAGCCCCTGACGTGGTCAAGAGCCCGAGCAGCGCGAGGACGCTCCCCAGTCGGACGAGGCGTTTCAGCTGGTGACAGTAGTTCACCCGAAGAGTCTATCGCGTTGGCTCCACGTCGAGTCGGCGGACCTGTTTAGGATTTCCCGCTTTGCTGACCTAGGTGCGGCGCAGCGCCTTCCCCTTCTTACCTGGCTTGTGAGAAGATAACTGAGCAGGCTTCAAGTTAACGGCAAAGGTTATTAATCTTGACAAGGACCCTGGTGCGTGGATATAGTATTTGCGGCGCAGCGCCTTGAAAAGCGATGCCGGTCATACGATGAATTGGTGCGAACCTTCGGTGCCCAGCGAGCCAAGGCGCTGCAGCGGCGCCTCGACCAGTTGCGAGCTGCCGAAAATCTGGCCGTAATGCGAACGCTTCCGGGGCGCTGCCACGAACTGACCGGTGACCGCAAAGGCACGCTGTCAGTAGATGTAGATGGGCCTTACCGCCTGCTGTTTGAGCCGGCTGAAAATCCACCCCCCCTGAAACCGGACGGTGGATTGGACTGGCAACGAGTCACCATCATCCGCATCTTAGAAGTGGAGGATACCCATGCCTAGTTCCTTGGCGAACGCGTACCTCCCAGATCGCGTCTCCCCACCTGGCGAAACCTTGCAGGAAGTCTTGGCTGATCGCGAAATGTCGCAAGCCGAGCTCGCCGAACGAACCGGACGCCCCAAAAAGACGATCAACGAGATCGTCCAGGGCAAAGCTGGAATCTCGCCAAAGACTGCGCTGCAATTCGAAAGAGTTCTCGGTATCCCTGCGAGTTTCTGGAACAACTTGGAACGGAATTATCGAGACTATCTTGCCAGAAAGCAAGAAGAAGAGTTATGTCAGGCCAGTACTGGATGGCTACGCCAGATTCCTGTGAAATCCCTGGTGAAACTGGGTTGGATTCAGCAGTATCACCACGAGGTGGATCAAGTTCGCGAGCTCTTGAGCTTCTTCGGAGTTGCTTCCCCAGAGGACTGGCAAGTTTTTGCAGTCCGCCAAGCGAGTTTTCGGCACCCTTCCGCTTTCACGAGCGATCTCGGTGCCCTCGCGGCCTGGCTGCGCAAAGGAGAGTTGGAAGCGCAGGGGATCCGCTGCGCACCCTTTGACAAAGCCGGTTTCGAGGTCGCTTTGGCAAAAGCCCGCAGCCTGACGGTCATGTCACCGGAGGAATTCGTCCCCCGCCTCGTCGCGAGCTGCGCTGCCGCTGGCGTTGCCGTCGTCTTCGTCCCCGAGTTGCCCAAGTGTAGAGCCCATGGGGCGACACGGTGGATTTCGTCGAATAAAGCGCTGATCCAGCTGAGTCTGAGATACAAGACCGCCGACCAGTTGTGGTTCACCTTCTTCCACGAAGCAGGTCACATTCTTCTTCATAGTAAGCGCTTAACCTTCATTGAAGGTGGAGAAGCAGGTTCGAGCAAAGAAACTGAGGAAGACGAGGCCAACCGTTTTGCTGCCGAGTACCTCATCCCACCGCAGGATTTGCGCCAATTGGCGCAACTGTCGCAGGCGAGAAGACTCAGCGAAGAGCAAATCCGTAGCTGCGCAGCACGCATTGGGGTAGCGCCAGGCATCGTGGTTGGGCAGCTGCAGCACTTGGGCTGGCTGCCCTTCTCCCACCTCAATGGTCTGAAAGTGCGCCTGCAATGGGCCGCGATCGAACCACCGGACCCGTAGCTGGCTCCAGCGGCTCCAGAACCTTGGCTTGAGGCGGACGCGGTCGCCGTGTTAGGGTTCGCCCGCCAACGGGAGGTTCACTGACATGGCGACCACGCAGCTCACCGGCCCCGTGCGGGTCCGCTTTCCCCCCTCGCCCACCGGCTATTTGCACGTCGGGGGAGCCCGCACTGCGATCTACAACGACCTCTTGCGCCGCAATCTCGGCGGCGCGCTGGTCCTGCGCATCGAGGACACCGACCGCGAACGCTCCGACGACGCCATGACCGAGCAGATCCGCTCGGCGCTCACATGGATCGGCGTCAGTTGGGACGAGGGTCCGTTTTTGCAGAGCGAACGGAGCGACCGACATCGCGAAGTGGCGTTCCAATTGCTGCGCGAGGGCAAGGCGTACCACTGCTTCCAGACCCCAGAAACCCTCGAACAAAAACGCCGTGAGGCGGAAAAAGATGGCTTCACCTTGCGCTATCGCAGCGTGTTTCAACCGCCCTCTACCTCCGAGGTGGAAGCGCGGCTGGCTGCAGGTGAACCTTTCGCCGTCCGCTTCCGCATGCCCGACGCACCCATCCGTTTCCCGGACCTGGTGCGCGGCGCCATGGACTTTCCGCCCGAGGTCCTCGACGACTTCATCATCCTGCGCTCGGACGGCTCGCCCACGTACCACCTGTCGGTCGTGGTCGACGACGTGGACATGGGCATCACTCACGTGATCCGCGGCGAAGATCACCTGTCGAACACCCCCAAGCACATCGGCTTGTTCGAAGCTCTGGGCGCCCCGGTGCCGGTTTTCGGTCACTTGCCCTTGATCATGGGCCCTGACCGCAAGCGGCTGTCCAAACGCACCGGCGCGACATCGGTCGAGGAATTCCGGCGGCAAGGGGTGCTGCCAGAAGCGCTCTACAACTACCTGGCCCTCCTCGGCTGGTCGCCAGGTGACGGCCGCGAGCTGATGAGTCGCGAGGAAATGGCAGCCGCGTTCACGGTCGAGCGGCTGGGCGCGTCCGCAGCGATCTTCGACTACGACAAGTTGCAGTGGATGAACGCGCAGTACCTCTCGCAGCTGCCGCTCGCCCAGCTCCTGCCGCACCTCGAACCTTTCCTCGCCGACGCGGGTTTGACCCACGCCGACCCAGCGCGGCTGCACCAAGTCCTCGAACTCCATCGCTCGCGAGCACACCACCTCGGCGAACTGGCGCACTATGCCGTGCCCTACTTTCAGCCGTCTTTGACCTACGACCCAGAGGAGTGCCGCAAGCTGCTCCAGCCGGCGCTGCCCGAGCTGCTCAACGCTTTGCTCACCGCGTACCAGGAACTTCCGGCGTTTGACCTTGACAGCACGGAAAAGGCCCTGCGCAACGTGGCCGCAGCGCAAGGGGTCAAGGCCGGCGTCCTGATCCACCCAACCCGCATGGCCTTGACCAACAGCCACGCTGGACCGCCGCTCTTCGACGTGGTGGTCACCATGGGACGCACCGCCGCGCTCGGCCACCTCGCCAACTTCCGCGCTTTTGTCCAGGCACAGCTGCCCAGCGTGGGAGCGCCGTCACCTCAGGCTTGACCTCAAAACCAGCTTTTGGTTAGGATGAACGCCCTTTGGGAGATCGTCTAACGGTAGGACATGCGGCTCTGGACCGCAGAATCGGGGTTCGAATCCCTGTCTCCCAGCCACTCAGGCTTCCTGCCCCCTACCCAAGAAAAGCCGTGTACCCCCATCCCAGATTTGGCGTTCATCGACGTTGATGTCCCCCACCACTTCACCTTCATGGACGGATCGGGGGTTCGCCCTCCTCAGTTGGGCCGCCGCGGGGACGACCCTCGGGCTTGCGCTCTACGCTGCGACCACCGGCTGGACCCCGGCCAAGCTGGGCGCCGGGATCGGCAGCGCCGGCGTCACGGCGGGCCTGTTCGCCTTGCGCCGTGCGAGCTGGCAGGTGAAGCAGTGGCTGCTCTATTTGCCTTTCCTCGCCTTTGCGCTGGAGGCCTTGCTGCAACTCACCGCGCTGCTCGGCGTGTTGCCCGACATGAACCTCAATGCAGCCGTGCCTTTTGGCCGGATTTACCAAAACCGTGAAGGCTACGCCCATGGCGTCCGCAACCGTCATGGCTGGAACTCGTTGCGCAGCGCCTTCAGCCCGGAAGCGCACAAAGTGCTGCTGATCGGCGACAGCTTCCTTGAAGCCCCCCATGTGCCGCGGTCCCTGCACCTCGACGCCGTGCTCGAAGACCTGCTCCGCGCAGCGACCCCCGATCGCTCAACCGAAGTCATGGCGCTCGGGCGTTCGGGTTTTGGCCCCGCCCAATACCTCGAACTCGCGCGTTACGGCGTCCGAGCCTTCAACCCGGATCAAGTGGTGGTCTTCGTCTTTGTGGGCAATGACCTGCGCAGCGCGGTTTTAGCGCAGGAGATCGTCGACAAACCCAACCACGACCCTGCCCACTGGATCTACTACCAACTCGACGCTCGAGGTGACCTGGCGCTTCACCCCAAAAGCCGGAAAACCCCCCAGGCGCTGCAGCGCAAGCTGAACCAACAGCATGCCGGCTTGTGGGCCAACTTGCCCCAGGTCCTCACCAGCCATTACCTGACCCTGGCGATCGGCTTGCGCCTTTACGACCGGCTGAAGAGCCGGGAACCCCCTACTCCAGGAGCGCACGACGAGCTCGGCGAGTTGGGCTTGAGTTCGCTCTACTTTCGTCTGCCGCTCGGTCCTGAAGCTGAAGCCGGACTGACGATCACCACCGCCATCCTCGCCCAGCTGGGGAGCGAACTCAGCGCCCAAGGCAAGTCCTTTGCGGTGGTCACGATTCCGGTTTTCACCCCCTCGTTTTATGCCACCCAGAGCGGGAAGGGCTGGCAGAGCACTGTGAATGGACTCGACCTGCGGTTACCCGAACACGAACTCAGCGTCCGGCTGGGCGCGCGCGGGATCCGCACTCTACTCATGGGTCAGGCCTTGCAGCAGGCGGGTCTGACGGTTGAGGAAGTCCAGCAGCTTTATTTTTTTGCCGGTTCTGGCCACTTCACCGCCCAGGGTCATGCGGCCTGCGCGCGGATCGTGGCGGCCCAACTCTTCGGGGTTTCCGGGTAGCGTTCAGCAGCGTAGAACCGCGCTGGCGGACTCTGCTAGTCCGGAGGATCTTGCGGCGGGACGGGCAAGTCGAGGTCGAATTTACGGGCGAGGCGCCCGACTTGCGCGGGATCGACTTCGCCCACGATGTTGAGGAAAACGGCTTCGCTCTCTCCCACCATCATGGCGGTAAGTCCCTGGGTCTTGCCGCTTTCGATCTTGAGGTGCATGTAAACCTGCTGCTCGCGGGTCTCGATGGTCATGGCCGCTTCCCAGCCCTGGTCTTGCAGCTGCTGGGCCATTTCCCGGGCTTTCTTGCGGATCGTGACGCGCGGCGAACGCCCGATCTTGTAGACCCGCACCTCGATCTGCTGGAGCCGGCTGACCATGGTGGCAAGGTCCGGATCGGCCGACCGGGTCGCGGCTGCCACCAGCTGGAGCATCGGCGCTTTGACCGCGACCTGGACGTCGAGGTCCTCCGCGGTGAACAACCCCAGGCCGCCAAAGTCGACGTAACCGGGGTTCTGGCTCGCGTCCGGTGCCTGAGCTGCGGCCGCCGCAGACGAGCCGCAAAGTAGTGCCAGCTGGAGTGCCAGCTGGATCCACAGTATCCCCAGCACGAGTCCCTGGGGCCCAACCCTCCGCGCTTCACGATGCATGGGAACCTCCCTTGGCAGGGGTCACGACTTGCCGGAGTGAGTGAGCCAGCGGAGCCGCCACCCGCGCCCCCAAAACCTCCTGGCTGACGGTTTCCTGCGCGGTTTGGCTGATCCGCCCGAGGTAGGACAAGGCCAGCTTGACATCCGCTTCAGCGCGCGCCACTTCCGCCGGGGTCGCCGGCGCCAACGCAACGGACGCAACGCTCATGGCCGAAGGGCGAGTCGGCGACTTAGCCACATGGAACAGGAAAGCCGAAAGCACCAAGAGCAAGGTCGCCGCGAGCGCTGGCCAAAAGCCGGGGATAGCGTTCACCGCAGCAAGCCCACGAGCTAGCCATTGGGGGGTGACGGTTGCGGGGACTTGCCGCGCAAGGTGGGGTATCGGCACCCGCTCGGGACAGGTCAGACGGGGTAACCCGCGCAATCCGCCCTGGATCCGACGGGCCAGCGCGAGTTCAGCCCGGCAACCACCACACGTGGAGAGATGGGCTTCGATGCGTCGGCGGGTCACAGCATTGACTTCGCCATCAAGAAAGGCCTCGATCCACTCGCCGGTGCTGGCGCAATCCGCAGGAACCGTGCGCCAGCTTCTGCCTTGGCGCCATGCAGGCAATTCACGATGCTTCGACATAGGCATGCACCTCGTGCAACTCCTCACGCAGGAGCTTACGTCCCCGATGAAGGTAAACCTTGATGGTGTTGATCGGCTTGCCCAAAATTTCCGCGATCTCCTCGTACTTCAAGTCCTGGATTTCCCGCAAGATCAAGGCGCTGCGATAAGGCTCTGGAAGCTGCCGCACCGCCGCGACCAACCGGCGCTCGAAATCCGCATTCTCCAGATCCACGTAGGGGCTGGTAGGGGCGGGCAAGTCTTCGAGCTCGGTGGATTCGTCCGCGGGAGCGAGGCGTCGCGCCTGGACCCTTCGTTTGCGCACCACATCACAACAGGCATGGCGGGTTACCTGCAAAATCCAAGCGCCGATGCCGGAAAAGTCGAGCTGACGCCAGTGCTTCCACAGCCGCAGCAGAACTTCCTGCGTCACGTCTTCGGCGTCCTCTCGGTTCTTGAGCGAGTAGTAGGCGAAGGTGTAAATGCGGTGGCGTTCCCGGGTGGCCACCTCCTGAAAATCTCCCGCGCTCATCACTCCACAAAACGGAACAACCCGGCCAAAAGTTACATCGAACTTGCACTCCGGTGGCA
>CAZCOV010000063.1:0-20840 GCA_964499975.1 uncultured Thermoanaerobaculia bacterium | reverse complement strand
TATCGACGGCCCTGCGCGCGCTCTGCCGGACGCAATGCCCGCACTCCTGCGGCGAGCTGCGGGGTGATCGTGTGGGTGACCTCGGCTTCGGAACCAGGGATCTGCGCGCGGTTCGCGGTAGTGGATCCGATGCCGGAGTTGGCGATCAGGTCGAGGCTCAGGGAAACGGTGCCACCCGCGGGGACGATGACCGCGGCGGTGCATTGGCTAAGGCTAAGGGTTTTAAAGCAGCCAATAGGGCAAAGGGTCGTGAATTGGGTTGCGTGAATTGGATTGCGCGAGTTGGATTGCGCGAATTGGGTTGGCTTTGGGACGAGAAGACGCTAGAATGGCGGACGAAATCCGGGAGGGTCTCACCGCGCTCCCAAGCGTTCCTCAAGTGCTTGGAGCCAGGATACCATGCGTTCGTTTCGCTCAACCTGTGACCAACTGAAGGGGAGTGTCATGTATCGGCACACAATCCAGCTCCTAAGCGCTCTCTCCATCGTCCTGGTGGGCTGCGCGACGTCCCCGAATCCTAGCCTGCGGACCGATGCGAGTACTGCGACCCAGGACGTTGCGGCAGCGACTACGGCCAACAAACCTGAAAAGCAACCTTTCCTCACCACCGAAGCAGCACCATCCCCGGCCCCAGGGATCACCGCGTTCGTGGTCCCCGCTTTGGTGTCAGAGCCGGCGGTCGAGTACGTGGTGACCCAAGCTCCTCCCAACCAGGGAATCCGGGTCTTTGAACAGCCCGTTCCCGGAATCGGCGGACGCGGAGTCGGGGTCTTCTACCCAGGCGATGCCACGGGAGGCGACCGCGCAGCCGCACCGGCGGCCACCACGCCCGAACCCCAGTCGACCACCCCGGCCCTGGTCACGTCGTTCGATTCCACCGACTTCGATGACAACGGGACCCCCACCGGTGGGTTCCGCTTCATCCCGCCGGACAGCCATGCGGCAACCGGCCCGGACCACGTGGTGACCGTGGTCAATGTCAGCATGCGTTTCCACACCAAGACCGGGACCGAGGTCTACGGGGACGGGCTCAAGCAGTTTTTCACTGGGCTGACTCCGGCAACGTTCACGTTTGATCCCAAAGTGTTGTACGACCAATACAACGGCCGGTTTGTGGTGGTCACCCTGGAACAAACCGATGTTGCTGCTGGTGGTGCGTCCAACACTTCGAAAATCTTCGTGGCGGTTTCCGACGATGACGACCCTACCGGCACCTGGTACCAAACGTCGATCAATTCCAAGCTCAGCATCAGCGGCTCGGATCGCTGGGCGGATTATCCCGGCTTGGGGGTCGATGAAGAAGCGATCTACGTCACCGCGAACATGTTCGGTTTCGGTGGAGGTGGGTTTGGCGGCGCCCGCTTGTGGACGATTGCCAAAGGAGCGGGTAGCGGGGGTTTTTATGATGGCGGCGCGGCGACCGTTTCGGTCCTCGATCCTTACACGCCCGTCGGCAGCGTGGCCACCACCACCCAGCCCGCACACGTTTTTGGCACTGCGCCCGCAGGCACCGGCACTTACCTGGTCTCCTACAGCGGCCTCAGCGACGGGGTGAACGAGTTCTTGCAGTGGGTGCGGATCGACACCCCCCTGGGTACTCCCACGCTGACGCAAGGCTTCATCGACTTGGGCGACCTCGAAGGCAATACTGCGATCAGCCTCCCGGACGCCCCGCAGTCCGGCAGTGCTACCGCGATTGAAGTCAATGATCGCCGCGCCCTCGATGCGGATTGGCGGGCTGACACCAGCGATTTGTGGGTGGTCTTCACGATCAACCCGGGCAGCGGCGCCAATGCCAACCAAACCACCGCCGCCTGGTACCGCGTCGACACCACCACCCTCGGTACCCCCACGATCGGCGACAGCGGCCAGATCGGGGGCGAAGACATCGCAGCCAATACGTACACCTTCTTCCCCGCGGTCGCGGTGAACGACGACGGCGCAGCGATCATCGGCTTTTCTGCTTCCGCCTCGACGATTTTCGCCGGCGCTTATTTTGCGACCCGGGTGTCCAGCGATCCTCCGGGATCTCTGGGCGGATCTGAAGTGCTCAAGGCCGGGACCGATTTTTACGTGCGCAAGTTCGGCGGTTCGCGCAATCGCTGGGGTGATTACAGCGGAGCCGCGGTGGATCCGGCAGATCAATGCCTGTGGGTCTTCAACGAATACGCCATCACCCGCGGCACGATCATCAGCGGCGAGGACGGTCGCTGGGCAACCACGGCCGGCAAAGTCTGTCCGGTGGTGTTCATCGACGGCTTCGAGTCGGGGAACACTTCGGCCTGGAGTACGGTCGTACCCTAACCCTCTCCTCGCGGAAAACTGCGCGCGGAGGAGGCGGAGCGAAGTTCATCTTCGCTTCGCCTTTTTCGTCGCAGTCAGTCGCAGTCAACGGGTGCGTTTTCCCGCGAACTTGCTGAGTATTGACGATGCATTGGATCGAACGTGCAGAAAAAGTCTTGCCTGGTGGCGTCAACTCGCCGGTCCGGGCTTTCCGTGGGGTGGGCGGTCGGCCGGTCTTCGTGCGCGCAGCCAGTGGCGCCTACCTCGAAGGCGAGGACGGCCGCCGCTACCTCGACTACATCGGCTCTTATGGCCCGCTGATTTTCGGCCATCGTCCCCCGGAGATCCTGGCCGCGATCACGGAAGCCTTGAGTCGGGGGACCAGTTTTGGCGTGCCCACCTTGGCCGAAGTCGAGCTGGCTGAACTGATCTGCTCGGCGTTTCCCGCCATGGACATGGTGCGCCTGGTCAATTCTGGCACCGAAGCCACGATGTCGGCCTTGCGCCTAGCCCGGGCTGCCACCGGACGCAACAAAGTGGTCAAGTTCATCGGCTGTTACCACGGCCATGCGGACGCTTTCTTGGTCGCCGCGGGTTCGGGCGCAGCCACGATCGGGGTGCCGTCCTCTCCGGGAGTGCCGCCCGCCGTCACCCGCGATACCCTGGTCGCGCCTTACAACGATCTGGCCGCGGTGGAGCAGCTGTTGGCGCAGCACCACGGCGAGATCGCGGCGGTGATCGTCGAGCCGGTGGCGGGCAACATGGGCTTGGTGCCGCCGCTCCCGGGCTTTCTCGCAGGCCTCCGCCAGCTGACCCACCGCGAAGGTGCGCTCTTGATTTTCGACGAAGTGATGACCGGATTCCGAGTGGCCTGGGGGGGAGCGCAGAACTTGTTCGGGCTCCAACCCGATTTGACCACCCTTGGCAAAGTGATCGGCGGCGGCTTGCCGATCGGCGCTTATGGCGGACGGCGCGACTTGATGCAGCAGATCGCGCCAGCGGGTCCGGTTTACCAGGCGGGGACGTTGTCGGGCAACCCGCTGGCCGTGGCTGCTGGGCTGGCGGCGCTCCGCCGGCTGGCGGACGGCGCGGTCTACCCTCAGCTCGACGCCGTTTCCGCCCGGCTCGCCGCGGGCCTCACGAGCTGTGCTACGGCGCACGGAATCCCGCTCCAGGTGCCGCGTCAAGGTTCGATGTTGGGCATTTTCTTCACAGCTCGACCGGTCACGTGCCTGGCAGACGTGGATGGGTCGGACCGCGAGCGCTTCCGGCGGGTCTTCCACCACCTGCTCGCAGCCGGCGTCCACTTGCCGCCATCCCCTTACGAAGCGCTGTTCGTTTCGACCGCGCACGGCGACCCCGAAATCACCATGACCGTGGCCGCCTTTGACCAGGCGCTGGCCGCAGAAACTGCTGGCACGGTTTGAAGCAACACCGACCACAAGAGCGCAACCCCAAGCCCAAGCCGCAGGAACGCGGTGCCGGGGAACCAGCCCGCGCCGCCGTCCAGGCTACGCCGAGCCCAGCGATCCAGCCTGCCGTGACTTACCGGCTGACCGTCGAGTATGACGGGACCGCTTTTGCGGGCTGGCAAGAGCAAAAAAACGCGCGCAGCATCGCGGGTGAACTGCACCGCGCGCTGACCGCAGCTGGAGCGCCGCCGCTCGACCTGGGCGGGGCTGGCCGCACCGACGCCGGGGTCCATGCCGTCGCCCAGGTGGCGCATCTGCGTCTGGCCACCGCCATCGACCCCACCGCGCTCTTGGCCAAGCTCAACGAGGAGCTGCCGGGTAGCATCCACGTCTTGGAGCTCGAACCAGCTCCTCCCCGGTTTCATGCCCGCCATGCTGCCGTGGCACGAACCTACCTTTACCAGCTGGCGCGGCGACGCACCGCTTTTGCGAAGCGTTACGTGTGGTGGATCAAGGACCCCCTCGACCTCGGCCGCCTGGAGCAAGTTGCCCAGCTCTTGCTCGGTCGCCACGATTTCAAGCTCTTCTGCGCCCAGAGCGAGGCGCAAACCAGCACCCTGGTCGAGGTGAGCGCCGTGGAAGTGCGCAGCGAAGGCGCGCTGGTGCTCATCCGCCTCACCGCTTCTCACTTTCTCTGGCGAATGGTCCGTCGTCTGGTGGGAACTTTGGTCGAGGTCGCGGCCGGACGGCTGAGCGCAGCTGAATTTGCTGCGCTCGTCGCCAACCAGGCCCTGCCCGAAAACCGCGGCAATCCCGCCTTGTGGACTGCACCGTCCTCGGGATTGTTCCTGGAAAAGGTCCACTTCCCCGGCAACCCGCCGCTGCCACCGCTCACCGCGATCACGCCGGTCGCAACGCAAAAGCCGGTCGGCCGCCCGCCGTCCCGCAAGCCGCCGTCCGGCAAGCCGTCTGCCCGCAAGCCGTCGTCCGGCAAGCCGCCTGCACGCAAGCCGCCCGCGGATCACCCGCGGTCGCGCCCAACTCCGCGGTCGCGCCCAACTCCGCGGTCGCGCCCAACCGGGCGGTCGCGCCCCGGGCGAGGGACGCGTTCATCACCGAAATCTCGCTAGGATCCGGTTCAGTGGATTCGCAGCGGAGATTTCGCGACCTGAGGTGGCAGCTCGTTTTATGCAGATGATGCAGCACGTGCTGACCCTGATCAGTGATCCCCGCGGCCTGCCCCCAGCAGCGGTGGCCACGGTGGTTTCGGCCCTCGAACAAGAGGGGGTTCCCCACGGTGAAGTGGACTGGCTGGCCAGCTCGGCTTGTGACCTTCCTTGCGCTGGAGACCCGGCCCGGGTGGCGCGAGGGGTGGGCCAGGTCCTGGCCGACGCGCCGATCGACGTTGCCGTACAGCCGTCGCTTGGTCGACGCAAGCGCTTGCTCGTCGCCGATCTCGAGTCCACTTTGATTCAAAATGAGATGCTCGACGAGCTGGCCGAGTTCGTGGGCAAGAAAACCGAGGTCAAGGCGATCACGGCCCGCGCCATGAACGGTGAAATCGACTTTCGCGCTGCGTTGCGCGAACGCGTGGCTTTGCTCGCCGGCCTGCCCGCGAGCGTGCTCACCCAGGTGATGGCTCGCTTGATCTGGATGCCGGGCGCGCACACGTTGGTCGCGACCCTGCGCCAGCACGGGGTCAAGACCGCCCTCCTCAGCGGCGGCTTCAGCTTTTGCGTGGACTGGGTCAAAGCCCAGCTCGGCTTCGAGGTCGCCCACGCGAACCACTTCGAACTGGCTGAAGGTCGACTGACCGGTCGGGTGCACGAGCCGATTTTGGGGCGCGAGGACAAGCGCCGGCTGTTGCTCGAACTCTGCGCTGAACATGGGTTTTCCCCGCAAGATGCCCTCGCGGTTGGCGATGGGGCCAACGACTTGCCGATGTTGCTCACCGCCGGGCTCGGGGTCGCTTTCCGCGCCAAACCCCGGGTGGCTGCGGCCGCGCCTTACCGCATCGTCCATGGCGACCTCACCGCCCTGCTCTTCCTCCAAGGCTACCGCGAGTCCGACCTGACAACGCCAGATCCTCACTGAGGGGACTGAGGGGACTGAGGGGTTTCACGCTGGTTGCGCGGTATGCACGGTGTTATATTTCCCTCCGCCTGTAACCTGGACGGGGCCCTCAAGCCCGATCCCGTGGAGCGATCCCGCGAAAGCTGCCCCAGGAATACAGCTGGGCTAGGAGCTAGGTTAGAAGCCAGGTCCGCGACTCGCGCAGAGTTCGCGCTACAACCCAAGATGGAGAATAAAGTGATGAGCCACCGTCTGGCGCTCGGGTTCTGGTTGATCGCGCTGGGATTTGCCAGCCCGCAAGTGTTTGCCGCCCCTGCCGCACCGCTCTCTGCCGAAGACCTGGTCACTTTCCGCCGGATCTCCGACCCCCAACCCTCCCCGGACGGAAGCCACCTCGTTTTTACCGTGCGCAGCACTGACCTCGAGGCCAATCGCGGCCGCTTCGACCTCTTCCGCGTGGCCACTGTCGGCGGTGAGCCCCAACGGCTGACTACTCACGCCGCCAGCGATGACCAGCCGCGCTTTGCCCCGGACGGCCAGCTCTTTTTCGTCTCGACCCGCAGCGGGAGCGCGCAGATCTGGCGTTTCCCCCAGGCTGGGGGGGAACCCGAGCAGGTCACCGACTTGCCTTTCGACGTCTCCAGCCTGGCGGTTTCGCCCGATGGCTCGTACCTGGCCTTTGCCCTGGAAGTCTACGCGGACTGCCCCACGCTCGCATGCAGCCGCGACCGCTTGAAGGCCGCGGGTGAAGCCAAAGGCAGCGGACGCGTCTACGAGCAGCTGTTCGTCCGCCACTGGGATACCTGGAAAGACGGCCGGCGCTCGCACCTCTTCGTGCTGAAAACCAGCGGCGGCGAGCCGGTCGACGTGAGCGCAGGGCTGGCGGCGGACGTGCCGTCCAAACCTTTTGGCGGGGCTGAAGAATTTGCTTTCACTCCGGACGGCAAGGGCATCGTGTTCACCGCGCGCGACCGCGGACGTGAAGAGCCCTGGTCCACGGATTTCAACCTCTTCTACGCCCCGCTCGACGGGTCAGCGCGGCCGCGTCAGCTGACCTCCAACCCGGCCTGGGACACCCAGCCGGTGTTCTCCCCCGATGGCAAAACTCTGGCGTACCGCGCGATGTCGCGACCCGGCTACGAAGCGGACCGCTTCCGCATCGTACTGCGCCCCTGGCCGGAGGGGCCGGAACGGGTCTTGACCGAGGCCTGGGACGCTTCTCCGGATTCGTTCTTGTTCGCTCAAGACGGCAAGTCCCTGCTTGCCACCGCCGAAGATCAAGGCGAAGTCCCGCTCTTCGCGATCGACATCGCATCGGGCAAAGTGCGCAAGCTGGTCCAAGGGGGCCACGTGCGCTCACCCGTGATCGCGGGCGATCGCCTGGTCTTCGGCCTCGACCACCACCGCTCCCCCGTCGAGCTGTACAGCACCCGCCTGGACGGCAGCGACCGCCGCCAGCTGACCGCGCTCAACCGCGAACACCTCAACCGGGTGCTCTTGGGCGAGTCCGAACAATTCTCGTTTCCCGGCTGGAATCAGGAAAAAGTCTTCGGGTATGTGGTCAAGCCGGTCAATTTCTCGCCCGACCGCAAGTACAAGGTCGCTTTCCTGATTCACGGCGGACCTCAGGGCTCCTTTGGCAATGATTTTCACTATCGCTGGAATCCCCAAATCTATGCTGCGGCTGGCTATGCGGCGGTGATGATCGATTTCCACGGCTCAACCGGCTATGGCCAGGCTTTCACCGACTCGATCCGCGGCGACTGGGGTGGCAAACCCTTGGTCGACCTGCAAGAAGGGCTGGCCTATGTGCTGAAGCGCTACCCCTGGATGGACGGCGACCGCGTCTGCGCCTTGGGTGCGTCTTATGGCGGTTTCATGATCAACTGGATCGCGGGTCAATGGCCGGACCGCTTCCGCTGCTTGGTCAACCACGACGGCATCTTTGACCAGCGCAGCATGTACTACACCACCGAAGAACTGTGGTTCACCGAGTGGGAGTTCCGCGGCACGCCGTGGGAGCCAGGAAGCGTCTACGAAGCCCACAACCCCGCGTTGTTCGTCGACCGCTGGCGGACCCCGATGCTGGTGGTCCAGGGCGCCCTCGACTTCCGGGTTCCCGAGTCGCAAGGGCTCGCGACCTTCACCGCGCTCCAGCGCCGAGGCATCCCCAGCCAGTTTCTGCACTTTCCGGACGAAAACCACTGGGTACTCCGGCCCCACAATTCGATCCAATGGCACCAGACCGTTCTCGCCTGGCTCGACCGCTGGTTGGGTAAGGAGTAAGGGAGAACCTGCCGTCAACTATCCTTTTGGAGACTGAGTCACCGCTCGGACTTTCTCGCTCAGCTCCCTGGACCGATCCATCAGCAAGGAGGATTCATGTTAGCCAGTCAAAGAATCATCGATGCGTTCAATGCCCAGATCGGCAACGAATTGGGAGCATCGAATCAATACGTCGCCATCGCGTCCTACTTCACCAACGAAAACCTCGAAGGTCTGGCTGCTTTCTTCTTCCGCCAGGCGGACGAAGAGCGCGCTCATGCCATGAAATTCGTCAAGTTCATCCTCGAAGTCGAGGGCAAAGTGGTCATCCCCACCGTGGCCGCGCCGCGGACCGATTTTGCTGACGCCGAAGCCGCGGTCTCCTTATCGCTCGCCTGGGAAAACGAGGTCACCCAACAGATTTATGGCCTCGTCGAGCTGTGTCAAGGCGAGCGCAACCACATCGCGTTGCGCTTTCTCGACTGGTTCGTCAGCGAGCAGCTCGAAGAAGTCAACTCCATTGGCACCTTGCTCGGTGTGATCCAGCGGGCAGGCGCGAACAACTTGCTCTACGTCGAGGACTACCTGGCGCGTCGCGGGGCGGCCAAGCCGGAGGCAACCAGCGCCGAGTAAGGGTCGACGCATCCCATGAACAGCCTGGTTCGCCACATGCTCTATCCGGCACCGGCCTACCCGGTGCCCTCCCCCCCGCCGCGTCCTTTAACCGAGGTCTCTCTGACGGTCGGCCACCACCAAGTGATTGGCTGGACGCACGAATCGGCGCCGGAGAGCGCGCTTGAGACCTTTCCCGCTGTGCTGTATTTCCACGGCAACGGCGAGAATCTAGCGACGCTCGACCTCGCGGGCCTTTTTGACCAGTTGACCGGACTCAAAGTCCATTTCTTGGCGGTGGACTATCCGGGTTATGGTCGTAGCCAGGGTGAACCCAGCGAGCTATCCCTGGTCGCGGCGGGCCGGGCTGCTCATGCCTGGCTGGCCGCCCGCTATCCCCTGGCCCCACGCTTCCTGCTGGGCTGGTCCTTGGGAGCAGCGGTGGCGGTGCAGGTCGCCAAGCTGGAGCCGTCCCTTGCCGGGCTCATTTTGCTGAGTGCCTGGGACGACCTCCTGAGCCTCGCTGCCGCGCACATCCCGCCGATTCTGCTGCGCGGCTTGCGCGATCACTACGACTCGCACACCGCTGCCGCGCGGCTCAACCTCCCCACTCTGCTGCTCCACGGCACGGAAGACCGGGTGATCCCGATCGCCCATGGACGCCGGCTCCACCAAGCTCTTGGCAACGCCTCCCGCTTTGTCCCCATCGCTGGCGCTGGCCACAACGACTTGCTAGACTTTCCGGAAGTCTGGGAAGAGATTCGCGCCTTCCTCCAGCTCGTCAGCTCCGCCCAGCCAGACGTCAGCGCCCGCCACCGCTCCCGCCTGCGCCGCTAGATCACCCCAGATCGGTCGCCCGGCTCGCTCAGGACCTGGTCGAGGATCAGCGCGGCATCCCACACGTCGGTGTAGCGCAAGTAGAGCGGGGTCATGGCCCAACGCAAGATGTCGGGCGGACGAAAATCCGCCACGACGCTGCGCTGTTTGAGGGCGTTGAGGATCGTGCGGGCTTCCGGGTGACGAAAGGCGAGGTGACTGCCGCGCGCTTGGGGATCTTGCGGACTGAGCAACAGCAAATCTGCGGCGCGGCCACGCGCGTGCAAGGTGGCGAGAAAAAATTCGCCCAGGGCCAGGGCCTTGGTGCGCACCTGCGCCAAGTCGAGGTCTGCAAACACGTCCAGGGCAGCAGCGAAAGCGGCCAGGCTCAGGATCGCCGGGGTCCCGCACTGAAAGCGGACGATTCCCGGCGCAGGAGCAAATTCCGGGGCAAAGGCGAAGGGGTCAACGTGACCCAGCCAGCCGGTGAGCGGGGAGCGCACCTGTTCTTGCAGGCGTTCGGCCACGAACACGAAAGCCGGGCAGCCTGGCCCGCCGTTCAGGTATTTGTAACCGCAGCCCACCGCAAAATCGACGTCGGCGCCGCGCAGGTCGAGCGGCATGGTGCCAGCGCTGTGCGAGAGGTCGAAAAGCACCAGCGCGCCTTGCGCGTGGGCCGCGCGGGTAAGCCCTTCGAGATCAAAGCGCTCAGACGTCTTGTAATGCACGTGACTGAGCAGCAGCAGGGCCACATCGCGGTCGAGCGCCGCGAGGAGTTGTGCGGGGGGCACCAGCTCAAGCCGCCGGCCGTGGGTTGCGGCGAGCTCTGCCGCGAGGTAGCGGTCGGTAGGAAAGTCGTCCTCGATGCCCAACAAGCGGGGACGCTCTGGCCGCAAGCGCAAACCCGCGGTGAGCAGCTTCACCAGGTTGACCGAGGTCGAGTCCGCGGCCAGGACCTCGTCAGGACGCGCGCCGATCAGCCGCGCGATCTTGCGCCCAACCTGTTGGGGCAGCGCGAGCCAGTCCTGGGATTCCCAGCTGTGGACCAAATCGCGCCCCCATTCGTTGCGCAGGACCTGCAGCACGCGGTCCTGGCTGCGCTGCAGCAGGGGACCCAACGAGTGCCCAGCGAAGTACAAGCGGCCCGCCGGCAAGAGGAACTCCGCGCGCAAATGCGCCAGCGGATCTGCGGCGTCGAGCTGGACAGCGGCGTGACGGGTCAGAGCAGAGCGTTGCGTGGGCATCGCCCGCTGAGCCTATACCACTCTTGCGGTTTCAAGGGTTTATCGTGCCCGCGCGACCTTGAGAAAGCCGAACCCGTTCCAGGCCCCGCCCCAAAACGCGGCGGTAGCGGGTAACCCGAGCGCAGAAGTTTCCGGTAGGATCGCGGCGGCGATGGCCGAGCTCGAAACCGTCATCCCAAGCGCAAGGACTTGCCCAAGGAGTTGGCCCATGGACCCCATACCGAGTGCGGGCTTGAAGCTCGCGAGCAATCTGTGGCTCGATCAGCCGGATGCGCTGGCGCGTGTTGCCGAGCTGGTGCAGCGCGGTGAGATCAGCCCTGCGCTAGCAGCCCAGCTGGAGCATTTTGCCCGCGAGGGCTACCTCATCTTCCAGCTCGACGCCCCGGAATCTCTGCTCGATGCAGTGGTCTCCGGGGTCGACCAGCTGTGGCAAGAACGGCCGCCAGACCTGGCTTACGCCTGCGACAGCCCAGCGCGTCCGATGACCCGGGCGGAGGCCACCCGAGATCGCCGCACCCGTTACCGCTTGCACGACCTCCACTCGCACCTCGAAGCCGCCCGCAAGCTCTATTTGCACCCGCAGATTTTCAACTTCGTGCAGTGGATCCTCGGCCCTGACGCGGTCGCCATTCAGTCGCTTTTTTTTGAATTCGGCAGCGAGCAAGTGCTGCACCGCGATCCGGTGGTGGTGCCCACCGGCGCGCCCGGCCACTTGCTCGCGTCTTGGGTCGCGCTCGAAGACATCAGCCCGGACTGTGGCGCTCTGATCTACATCCCCGGATCGCACCGCCTGCCCTACTTCGAGTTTGCGCCAGGACAGTACGAGTTCGACGCACAAACCATGGGCGCCGCGGAAATCGCAGCAGCCACTGCGTTTGACGACGAGCAAGCCCAGCGTCAGGGGCTCTCGCCCCGGCGTTTCACCGCCAAGAAAGGCGAAGTCTTGCTGTGGCACGCTTCGCTCCGCCATGGCGGCGCCCCGGTGACCGACCCACGGCTCACGCGCAAGAGCTTTGTCGTGCATTACACCACCTACAGCACCTACCGCAATCGCAGTATCACCGTGTTCGACGCCCTTCCCGGCCCTGACGGGCAACTCGCAGAGCGTCCACGCGTCATGGAAACTGAAACCTTACTCGAAGATTCCGGTTGCCGCGGCTTTCAAAACCCGATGTGCGGCAGACCCCGGAGCTGACCCGCCCGGAGCTGATCCGCCCGAAGCTGAAGCGTCCGCAACACCGTTGACCCAGGAGACTGCCACATGGCCTTTAACCTCAGGAACCGCCACTTTTTAAAGCTGCTCGACTTTTCCCGCGAAGAGATCCTTTTCCTGCTGAAACTGTCTGCTGACCTCAAAGCGGCAAAGTACGCAGGTACGGAACAGCAGCGACTGCGCGGCAAAAACGTCGTGTTGATTTTCGAGAAAGCCTCAACCCGCACGCGCTGTGCTTTTGAGACCGCAGCTTACGACCAGGGCGCGCACGTCACCTACCTCGGCCCTTCTGGGGGCTCGCACATCGGCTACAAAGAGTCGGTCAAGGACACCGCTCGGGTTTTGGGCCGGATGTACGACGGCATCGAGTATCGCGGCTTCGGTCAGGAGCGGGTGGAGGAGCTGGCGCGCTTCGCTGGGGTGCCGGTGTGGAATGGTCTGACCGACGAATTCCATCCCACCCAAGTGCTGGCGGACTTGCTCACCATGCAAGAGCATTGCCCCAAACCGCTCCACGAGATGGCTTACTGCTACCTCGGCGACGGCGGCAACAACATGGGCAACTCGCTGATGGTCGCTGCGGCCAAGCTGGGCATGGATTTCCGCATGGCCTCGCCCGCAGCTTGCCGTCCTCAACCCGAGCTGGTCGCAACTTGCACCGCGCTCGCTGCCCAAAGCGGAGGGCGCATCCTACTCACCGAGGACGTCGCAGCTGCCGTGGCTGGCGTGGACTTCCTCTACACCGACGTGTGGGTGTCGATGGGCGAACCCGAGTCCGCCTGGGACGAGCGCATCCGCAGCCTCCGCCCGTACCAGGTCAACCGGGAAGTGGTCGAGAAAACCCGCAATCCCGCGGTCAAGTTCCTGCACTGCTTGCCCGCCTTCCACAACCGCGAGACCACCAAAGGCGAAGCGATTTTTCAGCAGTACGGGCTCGACGGCATGGAAGTCACCGACGACGTCTTCGAGTCCCCCGCGTCGGTGGTCTTTGATCAAGCCGAGAACCGAGTCCACACGATCAAGGCGATCATGGTCGCCACTTTGGGTGCTTGATCGGGTCCAGCTGCGCTAAACTCGTTCGATGCAACCGACGACCGCTAACGGAGATCCGGACTCACCCGCTGTTGCTGCGGTCGGCGGGTTGGTCGCTCCCCTGCTCGCCCCAGTCGCGGCCACCGCGGCTGCAGCCAGCTTGGCCGCTGCCCATAGCGCTGAGACCGCAGAAGCGGCTGCCCAGACTTGTGCAGAGCATGAAGGCACTCCTGAACTAGCCACTGCGGTCTTGACCCACGCCCGATGGATCCGCCGCGCAGCGCGCGCGGTGGCCTTGGGCGAAGCGGTTGAGACCAGCTATGAACTGGCCCCCAAGTGTCGGCAGCTGGCTGCGACGGCGCACCAACAAGCGAGCCAGGTCCTCTCCTTGCCCCCCAACCCGCAACTCTTGCTCAGCGCCTGCATAGGCGCTGCCACCACGGGAGAGGCGGCTGCGAACCAGTGCGGGCGCGCTGCCGAGGTCACTTGGGCAGGCGGTGAGGCAGCGCTCGATCCTGCGGCGCTGGCTCAAGCGGGCGCCGCCCTGGACGCCAGCCGGGCCCTGACCCGCGCCGCCCAGCGCGCCCTGCATCGGGCCTCCCGCAGCCGCAACGTGGACGATTTCCGCGCTGCCGCCCACGCAGTCATGGCCTTGAGCCACCAGGTGATCGAGGTGACTTCCTTGATTTCTTTCAGCGCGCTCAAAATCGCAGCGCACGAAATGCCCCGGGTGGCGATCGGCCAGAAACGCTGGAGGCCGGACCATGTTGCGCTTTGGGTGCGTGACCTGCTGGCCCTGACCACTGCTCTCGCGCAAGTGATCGACCAGACTGCACTCGTCCACAGCGAATTGCGGAAATCCCGCACTTCAGGGCGATCTTTGGCCGCGGCTTGCCAGGCTGTCCAGACCGCGGCTCGAGCTGGCCATAACGCGGCGCAAAGCAGCCGGCACGCGGCTTTGGCGCTAGAACGCGGGCGCAACGCCGTCCTGACTCTCCTCGATGCCGGCCCCGACGGCGACGCTCACTCCTCCGTCAAAGCTGCCCTCGGCCGGCTTGCAGGCCAAGTCGCGAGCGCCCGCCGGGCGGCCGAGGCCGCCAGCGATCAGGCTGAGATCGCCGGGGTGACCGCACAGCATGCGGGCACCGTCGCTGAATGTGCGCGCAGTGCTGAAGACGTGCTCAGCGTGCAGCAGCAGACGCTCGCCGTCCACCGCAGCGTGGAGCAGGGGTTGCGCGAATTGCTCGGGGTGGTCATCGCCGAAACCGCAGCCGCAGCGGCTCGAGCCGCGGTTTCAGCAGCAGAGCGCATCGCGGTCTTGAGCGCGGCTGCCCGCGAACAGCTCGCGCGCGGAGCGAGCGCTTGCGCCAGCGCTTGGGAGGCAACCCAAGTCGCGCTCCACGAGAGTAAGGCCGTGGCAACTGCAGCCAACCCGAACAGCGCCAACCTCACTGCCGTGTTATTTCAAGATCAGCAGGGGAACCTGCATGCCAATGCCCGCAAAGATATACATTCGGCTACCGCGCTCCTCCGCGTGATGGAGGACAACGAAACCGCTTTGGCGGCGCAGATCACCGTCTGCCAAGAAGCTGGACGAATAGCGCTCGCCGCGGTCAGCGACGGCCGACCTGTGCCCTCGGCCAAAACCGCGGTGCTCCGAGCGAGCGAGATGGTGCAGCTTTTCCTAACCGCGCGCACCCAGATCCGAACCGCCAATCAGCTGGTGGCGACCCTCGCCTGGGACAGCGCCAGGGCCGCGCGTCTGGCCAGCAAGACAGCCCTGATCGCAGCGGCCAAAATGAGCTGGGCCGAACAAAACGACAGTGACCACGCGCTACGCGAAGCCTCCGAGCAACTCAACTCGCCGCTCGATCCAACTCCATTGCCGCCCAGCGCTGCCCTGGGTTTGACCTTCGAGTCGACCGCCGCAGCGGGAACTGCCGCAGCGGGAACTAAAACACCTGCGGCAGAGCCTGCACCTGCCCGCAAGTCGCGGCGCTGGCCTCGTCGTGACCTGGTCGAACGTTTCACCGCGATCCGTGGGCGCTGCCTCGATCTTCCCTGACCCAAACAATGGCCAAACAATGAGCCAAACAATGAATTGACAACGGCGGGCAGACGACTACAATTTAGCATCAGGAGCACTCACCCTGAGCTAAAGACCCAACTTTCTCACTGGGTTGGGGTCTTTGAGGTCTCGGGAAAAAAGAGGAGGAGACATGGCAATCCAAGTCAGTTATCCGGGCGTCTACGTGCAAGAAATTCCCAGCACGACCCCCACGGTCGCTGGGGTCAGCACTGCGAGCACCGCCTTTGTCGACTTCTTTCGCCGCGGGCCGATGAACACCGCGCGGAAGATCACCAACTTCGAAGATTTCAGTCGCATTTATGGCGGTCTCGACACCCGCAGCGAAGCCAGCTACGGCATCATGCAGTACTTCAACAACGGGGGTAAGCAGGCTTGGTTGGTGCGTACCGGCACCGGTGCCATGGCGGCCACCTTGACCGTCGAAGTCAATACCCCCACCCTGCGCGAGATCGTTTCTGCAGCCCAACGCGCGGTCGACGCCGCCACTCAAGCCGCGAAGAAAGCCAGTGCCGCCGCCGGCGATGCCAAGACCGCGCGCGACAATCAGAAAGCCAAGGCGCTCGAAGCTGCAACCGAGCAGACCGCGCAATACACCCGGGAGACTTCGGACGCGACCGAAGAAGCAGCTGCGCAAGCACAAAACGCGAGCGCGGTGCTCAACCTCGAGATCCAGAAGGCCGAAGCTGCGGGCGGGCCGCTGAGCGACCAGACCGTGGCCGCGGCCGCTAAATCAGCTGCCGCTGCCGGTGAAGCGAAAAATGCGGCCGAAGCCGGACGCGATGCAGCTGCAGCGGCCGAAGCCGCCCTCACGGCTGCCCAGGCGGCCGTCACCGCCGGGCAAAAAGCGCGTTTGACCTCGAACTTGGTCGAAGTGCTGGCGACCGAACTCCAAGCGTCGCAGAGCGCTGCCCAAGTCGACACCAGCCAGAAAGCCGCGACCGATGCCAAGACCGCAGCCGACAAGATCACCGACGACAAACAACTCGACACGGCCAAGACCGAAGCGCAAAATGCTGCTTCCAACGCCTTGACCGCAGCGCAAAAAGCACAAACCGCGGCCCAGCAGTCGCTCGATGCCGCCAACCTCGCGCTCGACGACGGCGCTGGCTTTACGATTCGCGAGCAGATGGCCAAAGCCGGGCAGGCCGCGAACGATGCCATGGAAGCGAGCAAGAGCGCGCTCAAGGCCACCGACCTGGCGAGCGCCAAGGCCGCGGCCACGAGCGCAGCAACCGCTGCCACAAACGCCCAAAGCGCCGCGCAAACCGCGGATCTGGCCGCCCTCCAAGCTGCGGCCGGAGTGGCCTTGAGTGCCGGCAAGGGCAGCGCATCGCTGACCGACACCCTCAAGACCAACTTCACCAACTTTGCCGCCTCGGGCACCGTGGACAAGCGCGACGACAACCGCAACAGCTTGATCGATTTTGCCCTGGCCTTGGCCAAGGAAACGGCGACCAACGCAGCCAATGCCGCAGCTCCGGCCGACACCAATACGCTCGCGCCCGATGACACCACCGCTTTTGCCGTGGCAAAGCGCGCCCAAGACAGCGTCAACAAAGCGATCAGCGCTTCGACCAATGCGCTGAGCAATGCGCAAGGCGCAGCGCAATCCGCCCGCCAGGCGGCTGAGTCCGCAGGCGCGGCCGAACCCGCCGCCGCGGCCCAAGGCACCCTGGTCAGCGCGCAGCAGGCCGCCAAGTCGACGCGCGACGCCAACAAAACCGCGCTCACGGTCAGCGACCGGCTGACCCAGATGCTGGACGACACCAGCAAGGCAGCCAAGGCCGCGCGCGATGCAGCTGCCGCCACGTCGGCCGCCAACTCCGAGAACCCTCAGAAACTGGCAACGGCCACCACCGCAGCAGATGCCGCAATCGATGCGGCGAACAAGGCCCAAGCCGCCACTGAAGGCGTGGAAGATGCCGCCACGGCAGCTGCGGGCAGTTCGGTCCAGGCAGCGCGCTCTGCCGACATTGGCGCCGAAGCTGCCATGGCCGCCGCTGCCGCGCTCGACCTTGCGTCGACCCCGCTGAGCTTGATCGTTAAGGCAGCCAACGAAGGGGTGTGGGGCAACTCGCTGCAGGTCTCGATCAGCTGGGACAATCCCGGCCGCACCGCGTTCAGCCTGAAAGTCGAGGAATGGGTGATCGTCGGCGGTCAGCCCCGACGGGTCAACGCCGAAAACTACATGAAGTTGAACCTCGACCTAGACAGCTCGCGCTGTGCCCCCAAGGTGGTCAATGACACCTCGCTCTTGGTCCAGCTCACCTACTCGAGCGGTCCTCCGCCTGGGGTCAAAGGCGCCTACCCACAAGAGATCGGCAGCCAGAACCTGAACGGGGGCGTCGACGGCGATAAGGCCAATGCCACGGACCTAACCGCCTGCATGCGCAGCGCCTTGACCAACATCGCACCGGACATTTTCAACTTGCTGTGCTTACCTTCAACCGCCAACTACAGCAGCGGCGAAGCCCAGGTCGCGCTCAGCAATGCCATGGACTTCTGCCGCGAGCAGCGCGCCTTCTTGCTGGTCGACATTCCGGCTTCGGTTAACACCGTCGACAAGGTCAAAGCCTGGTTGCCGGGCCTGCGCAATGCCGGGGCTTACCACAGTGCCATCTACTTCCCGCGCTTGATCATTGCCGACCCGCTCGAAGAGTTCCGGCCGCGCAACGTCGGGCCGAGCGGCACCTTGGCCGGCATCTACGCCAGCACCGATGCTTCCCGGGGAGTGTGGAAAGCTCCTGCGGGGATCACCGCTGTGATCTCCGGCGCCGACATTGCGGTCAAGGTCAACGACATCGAAAACGGCTACTTGAATCCTTTGGGAATCAATGTTTTGCGCTCCTTCCCGGTGTACGGCAACATCAGCTGGGGGGCGCGCACCATGGCCGGTGCCGATGCCTACATGAGCGAGTGGAAGTACATCAGCGAGCGGCGGCTCGCCAACTACATCGAAGAAAGCCTGTACCAGAGCCTCAAGTGGGCGGTGTTCGAGCCCAATGACGAGCGGCTGTGGTCCAAGATCCGCCTCCAAGTCGGCACTTTCATGGCCGGGCTCTTTGCCGATGGCGCCTTCCAGGGCTCAACCCCAGCAGCTGCTTATTTCGTCCGCTGCGATGCCACCACCACCACCCCGGTCGACATCGACCTCGGGATCGTCAACGTGATGGTCGGGTTCGCTCCGGTGAAACCGGCTGAGTTCGTGGTCTTGCAAATCCAGCAGATCGCTGGCCAAGCTCAGTCGTAAGCGGCTACGCACGATGGATTGGACGCTTTGACCGATTTTTGCGACGCTTTTTGCGACGCTTTTGCGAATTGTCAGGAAACTGAGTTTGGATAACCGAGCAAAACACGCGCTGCAGCCATCGCGAGCGATCCTGCGCGCAATGAGGAGAACGTCATGGGTCAACCGACCAATGTGCGGTCCAGCATCATGGACCCCCTTCTCAACTTCAAATTCATCGTCAGCTGGGACGGGGTCAACCGGGTGGCTGGCGTTTCCAAGGTCAGCGGTTTGACGCGGACCACCCAGGTCGTCACCCACCGTGAAGGCGGTGCGCCCCAGGGTCCACGCCGGATCCCTGGCCAAACCGAGTATGGTCCGATCACCCTCGAACGCGGCCTGATTCTCGACATCATGTTCGAGCAGTGGGCCAACAAAGTGTGGTACTACCCCAACACCGGGGCCATGGGCCAGGAAGTGTCGCTCAAAGATTTCCGCAAAGACATCCGCATTGACTTGTGCAACCAAGCCGGGCAGATCGTCAACGTTTACTACATCTTCAGCTGCTGGCCTTCGGAATACCGGGCCTTGCCCGAACTCGACGCCAACGCCAATGCAGTGGCGCTCGAGTCCTTGACCCTGCAAAACGAGGGCTGGCAGCGCGACGATACCTACTCGCCGCCGGATCTGCCGAGCTACGCTGAGCCGACGAGCCCGATCATCGCCACCTGATGCGGCCGCTCTCCGCCCACGAGACCCTCGAGGTCTGGGAGCGCGGCAGCAAGCGCAACGAGCTGGAGCGCGCGCTGATCCTGGCCTCTGCGATCCTGCCCGAGTTTTCGCGGCAGCAGCTGGCAGAGCTGTCGATCGGTCAGCGCGATGCGCTCCTGCTCGATTTCTACGAATTGAGCTTTGGCAGCGAGCTGCAGGGCCAGTCTCGCTGCCCCCGTTGCACCTCCACCTTGTCTTTCAACCTCGACTTACGCCAGCTAGCGAACGGCCAGCAAGCGCCCGAAATCACCGTGGACGAAGTGGCAATGGCCGGGCTGGTCGTGCGCTTCCGGCTGCCCACCAGTCTCGACTTTGCGGCCATGGCGCGCTGCCAGGATGTCGAGCAAGCGCGTCTGCTCTTGCTCGAACGCTGCGTGCTCAGCGTCCAGGCTAGCGACCAGCTGGTCCCGGTCGCTGCCTTGCCATCCGAGGTGGTCGAGGCCGTGGCCACGCGCATGGAAGCCGACGATCCCCTGGCCGAGCTGCCATTGAGCATCCACTGCGCGGCTTGTGGCCATGGCTGGCAGGTCTTGCTCGATCCTGCAGCTTTTCTTTGGGCCAAATTCAACAGCATCGCCGAACGCCTGCTCTACGAAGTCCACACCCTGGCGCGCGCTTACGGATGGAGCGAGCCTGAGATCCTGGAGCTCAGTGCCAGGCGGCGTCAGTACTACCTCCAGCGGGTTCCCAAGCCCTGAAAACGTCCTGGTTGCGACCCCGACCACGCACTCCATGGAGATGATCACGGCAAATGGCTGATTACTTGACTCGCCTCGCAGCGCGAGCGCTGGGTCTCTTGCCTTTGGTCCAGCCGCGCATCACCCCGCGCTTTGCCGATGACAGCGAGGAGTCGCCGGGCGAGCCACTTCCCGAGCTGGGCGCTGAGACCCCGCTGCGCTTCAGCTCACCGGCGCTGCAAGCATCACCCCCAGCGCTCCCAGCCGGCGAGCCGCCGACCCCAACCCAACCTGCTGCGGTCCAGCGCCAGGTCCCAGAGACCGCGAAGCCAGGGGGCGCCAGCAGATCGGCGTCGGTGCGACCGCAGCGCGTTCGACTGACCGCGGGTAACCTCCCGGAAATCCCCAACGAGCCCAGCACTGCCGGGATAGCTAGCCAAGCTCTGGGCTCTCCAGCGCGCAGCCGCATCGGGCGCAACCGGGATGGCAACGGAGCATCACCGGCAAGCGAAAGCAGCGATGGGGACGCTGACGTCGAAGAAGCATCACCGGCGCTCGCGCTCGGACCGCCCAGCCGTCCGGGCAGCGAGCCGCCTGCTCTCAGCCAGTTCACCCCGTCGGCGGTCGCAGCGCCGGAACTGACGCCGGCCACGACTGCGTCCGCCCCAGGATCCACTTCTAGACCACCCCTGGCTGCATCGTCCACGTCAGCGCCAACACCAGCTGCGACAGAGCCCCCTGGTCAGCTGATCCAGCGGCAGGCGGATTCGCCTAGGCTGGCCTCTCCTGCTGAGCCACCCAACTCTCTAGAACGTCCAGCGTTGGGGTCGATTGGATCTGATGGTGTGGCTTCCCCGTCATCCGCAGACGCGGAGCCCGTTGCCCCGAAGACATCACCCCCGGGAGTGCCGCCCGCAGGAGTGCCAGCTGGCTCGGTGACACCACGGTTTGACCTGTCTCACAGCGAGGGGCCCCACGGCGAGGTGCCAGCCGTTTCTTGGACGGGATCCAAGGTGCCGGGATCCGAGGTGCCGGGATCCGAGGTGCCAGGATCCGAGGTGCCAGCCACTTCATGGGAGCCGCGCTCCGAGGAGCCGCGCTCCGAGGGGTCAGCCACTTCATGGGAG
>CAZCOV010000062.1:12989-20854 GCA_964499975.1 uncultured Thermoanaerobaculia bacterium | reverse complement strand
CTGACTTTTTATCGAAGATCTTCGCAGCACCTGACCGTCGACTTGGAGGATCTATAGCAGATCCAGGGATAGCTCAGTGCCTACAACACCGGACCGTACCAGGCGTACCAGGAGGGTTGCTGGACACACACCCGGCCGGGGGGTAGACTAAAAACCGAGCCGGGAGGTGCTGATGGACGCCTTGATTTCAGGTCCGACCCACCCTACCAAGTACTGGCATGGTCTCGCAGACGGTCGCGTCCAATGCGACGTTTGCCCGCGCTTTTGCAAGTTGCGCGAAGGTCAGCGCGGCTTGTGCTTCGTGCGCGGTGCGCGCGCTGGCGAAATCGTGCTGACCACCTATGGCCGTTCCTCGGGCTTTTGTGTCGACCCGATCGAGAAAAAGCCGCTCAATCATTTCCACCCCGGCACCCCGATCCTGTCGTTTGGCACGGCCGGCTGCAACCTCGCCTGCAAGTTCTGCCAGAACTGGGACATCAGCAAATCGCGCGAGATCGACACGCTGGCAGATGCAGCCACACCCGCAACCATCGCGCGCGCAGCCCGCGAGTTGGGGTGCTCGAGTGTGGCCTTCACTTACAACGACCCGGTCATTTTCCTGGAGTACGCCATCGACGTGGCCCAAGCTTGCCATGAGCAAAGGATCCTCGCGGTAGCGGTCACCGCTGGCGAAATTTGCCCTGAACCCCGGCAAGAGTTTTATTCCTTCATGGACGCGGCCAACGTCGACCTCAAAGGCTTCACTGAACGCTTTTACCGCAAGATCTGTGGCGGTCAGCTGCAACCCGTGCTCGACACCCTGGTTTACCTCAAACACGAAACCGCGGTGTGGTTTGAAATCACGACCTTGCTGATCCCCGGCGAAAATGACAGCGATGAGGAACTCGCCGCCATGACCCGATGGGTGGTGGCGGAGCTGGGGCCGGATGTCCCGCTGCACTTCACCGCTTTCCACCCCGACTACAAGATGCGGGACAAACCCCCAACCCCACCCGCCACCTTGCGCCGCGCGCGCCAGATCGCGCTCGACAACGGCGTGCGCTACGCCTACACCGGCAACGTCCACGACGAAGCGGGGGGCAGCACCTACTGCCACGTCTGCCAGGCGTTGCTGATCGGCCGGGACTGGTATCGCTTGACCCGCTGGCACCTGACCGCTGATGGCTGCTGCCGCGACTGCGGGACTCCTTGCGCCGGCCGCTTCGCCGGACCGCCAGGGGACTGGGGGCAAAAACGCCTACCCGTCCGCCTGCAGGACTTCGCGGCTGCAAGGGAGGGAAGGGAGGCCCGCCCACAATCCAAAAACCACACCGGCATATAATCAGTAGCATGGCCAGGCCCAAACGGCCATCAACCAAACGGCCATAAAAGAGTGGCCCCATGCCCAAGACGACGGCTCCCAAGGTCAAAAGCCTCTACTACATCACCCACCGCGAAAATCTGCCCTCGATTCTCGAGCGCGGGATCCTCTCTCACGGGTTGGTTGAGGAGCAGTCGATTGGCCACAACTCTGTCTACAACGGCCAGATTGTGGGCAACCGCAAGGAGAGAGCTGCCCCAGACGGCCGTAGTCTGTGGGAGTTTGCCAATCTCTATTTCCAACCGCGCAACCCCATGCTTTTCCGGGTGACCCATGAGCGAGGCCAGGATGAAATCGTCGTCCTCGGGGTCAGCTCGGCAGTGATCGAGCGGCAGGATGTTTTTCTGACCGATGGCAACGCTGCCAGTCAAGCAAGCAAGTTTTTCTCGCCCCCAGACGGCCGGCGTGCGCTGGCAGAAAACTGGACCGTGATCCAGCGGGAGTGGTGGAATAAAAACGATGGTTCGAAGCGACGAATCATGGCCGAATGTCTGGTTCCGGGGAGTATCCCACCGGATCTGATTCACAGTATCTATGTGGCAAATCACACGGTGGCAGAAAAAGTGAAGACGCTCATCGCCCCGCACAAGCAAGCCGTCATCCCCGAGCCCAAGATGTTTTTCTTGCCGAGTCAGCGCCGCCGCCTCACGGACAGCCTGTTTTTGGTCGAGGGCGATCTGTTTTTCTCCAGCATGCAAACTCTGGCCGTCAGTGTCAATACCGTCGGCGTCATGGGGAAAGGACTCGCTTCGCGCGCCAAGTATCAGTTCCCAGACGTCTACGTCGTGTATCAGGACGTCTGCCGTCAGAAGAAACTGCGCATGGGAAAACCTTACCTTTATCGTCGCGAAGAGTCTTTCGACGATGAGCTTCTCGATGAGCCGGGAAAAGTCACCACTGCCAATGGCGTCAAGTGGTTTCTGCTGTTTGCCACCAAGCGGCACTGGCGGGAAGACTCCGATCTGGCGGGAATCGAGGCCGGGCTGCAGTGGTTGGCGGACAATTATCGGCACCAGGACATCCAATCCATCGCGCTACCCGCGCTCGGCTGTGGTCTGGGCAACCTCCCCTGGGAAGACGTTGGGCCCCTGATGTGCCGCTATCTGGCCCCGCTCGAGATTCAAGTGGCAATCTACCTACCCCGCGAAAGCGCCCCCTCGGAACTGTCGCTATCGCGGGAGTTCTTGCTTGGCAAAGCCGGTTAGCATCCAGCTGCAAATGCCGGACGCGCGCTCGCTGGGCTAGATGTGGTAGATTGAGGCCAAGTAGCGAATCTCTTCCTGGGCTGCAGGCGGTTCCTGCAGGGGTGAAGCAGATAGCTCCTTGGACTCAGGCTTTAGTTGAGCGCGCGAGCCGAAAGTGCCGACAGCACCCGCAAAGCGATCTCGAGACTGGTATAGCGTCTCGCTCGGAACCATCGTTTGGTTGTTGGTCCTGGGCGGCGGTGCCTTATTTTTCTTCAAAGGCATGGGCCCTCAGCTTTGGGAGCAGTTCGCTCTCGAGAAACAAGCGCAAGGCAAGATCGAAGACGCGGAGGATCTCAAGCGGCAAGTCGAGCAGGGCGAAGGATTCGACCCTCAACGCAGCGAGTTTGTGGCCGCTTCAGAGCAACTCCGCGTGGCCCAGGTCGCTTTTGCCGATCGCCACTTCGCCGAAGCGCTGAAACTGGGCAAGAGCAGTGTGCTCGCTTTTGAAGCCTTGCTCCAGCTCGGACAAAATGCGAACGGCACCATCCGTTTCTCCAACCAGCAGGGCACGGTTGAATTCCGCCGCGGCGAGCGCGGGGCCTGGAAGCGCGCCCGGCTCAAGGATCGGCTGAGCCCGGGAGACTGGGTCAAGACTTCAGCCGATGGCACGGCAGAAGTGCTCTTCCCAGATGGTTCGGTCTACACCTTGCGCCAAAACACCATGGTGCATCTCGGCGACATCAGCCCTGAACGCAGCACTGGCCGCAAGCAGCAGACCGCCGACATCGTGTTCGGCTGGGTCGAACTCAACACCTCGCAGAGCAGCAGCACCCTCAAGACCCCGAAATCCGAAACCCGTGTGAAAGAAGAATCCAAAGCCCTAGTCGCTTACGACCGCGAACGCGAAAGCGCGCGGATCGCCGCGTTCCAAGGCGAAGTCGAGGTCAAGTCGACCAGCGGCCAGACCCGCACCTTGGGTCCGCTGCAGCAACTCGAACAAAAAGGAGAGCTGCTCTCGGAGCCGAAACCCCTGCCGGGAAGGCCCGCGCTCCTCCGCCCCATCGACAAGCAAGAGATCGCCTGGAAGACGGTGGGTGAGCGTCTGCAACTGGCTTGGAGCCCGGTCGGCGGGGCCTCGCGTTATGCCTTGCGGGTTTCGAGCAGCCCACTTTTTGGCCGCAATCTGATCGACAGCCGCGACCGCCAAAAAACCAGCGCTACCTTGGGGATTCGCGATGGGGGCAACTTTTACTGGCAAGTCGCGGCGATCGACCGCCAGGGCTTGCAGGGACCCTGGAGCGAGGTCGGTTCTTTCCGTTTGACCGCGCAGCGCACCGCCAGCGGCATCACCGACCAGACGCCGCCCGAGCTGGAAATCTACGAAATGCAAAACTACGGTGCGCTGGTGTTGATCAACGGCAAAGTGGAACTCGGCGCTACCGTGACGATCAACGGGGAACCGGTTTCCGCCCAAGCCGACGGTTCCTTCAGCAAAACCGTCGAGCTCAAGCAGGAAGGTTGGAACTTCATCGAGGTCGTCGCCACAGACGCGTGGGGCAACGCCAGCCGCAAGCGGCAGCGGGTGTTTGTCGAAGGCACCTGAAGGGCCGACGCTCAGCGCGACCCCAACTCATCCTCCAGCCATGCCACCTCGGGGACGCGACGGCCATAGCCCGTCCGCGTGACCAGCTGACGGGCCGGTTCGAGGCTGGCGCGGGCGGCGTCGACGTCGCCGGACGTGAGGTGGAGGCGGGCGCGTTCGAGGTGGACGTCGGCGAGGTGGAGGAGCATGTGGCCGCGCTCGGCGATCTCTTCCGCAGCAGCGAGGTCCGCGGCTGCCGCAGCGGGCTGCTGGCGGACGCGGTGGAGGACGGCCCGGGCGAGGAGACCCCACGGCACACAATCATCACGCCCGGACTGCCGCAAGCCGTCGACGGCCCGGTCCAGGTGCTCCGCGGCCAGCGTGAAGTCCGGGTGGGGGGAGGTCAGGGCCAGGCCGAGATGGGCGCGGCCGAGGGTGAGGTGGTTGAGGGCGATGTCGAGGAGCGATGCTCGATTCTGATGAGCCCATTCCAGCGCCTGGCTGGCTCGTTCTCGGACCTCTTCGCACATCTCGTGATACCGCTTCCCTTGTAGGGTGGGCGCCAGCCCACCACAACCGTTCGGCGGCTGCCCACCAAGACCGTTGGGCGAATGCCCACCCAAAGCGCTGTCGGGCGGATGCAGGTGGGCTGGCGCCCACCCTACGAAGCCCTCGAACACCCAGCCCTCCGACTCCGACCCGTGGCGCCGGACCGAGCCCAGCAGCAGATCGCAGTACAGATAGCCCCGAAGCGAGTAGAGCCGCGGATACTGCGGCTGCCACTCCGCCTGCATGGCCTCGGCCTCGCGGAAGGACGCCGCGCTCGCCTCCCCTTGGCCCGCCTGGTGCAGGGCATCGGCCAGCGTCGTCCGCCTGACCATCCGCTGGCCGGCATCCCCGCTCTTGTCCGCCAGCTCGACGCTCTCGACGCCGGCCGCGACAGCCGACGCCACCTCGCCCAGCGTCAGGAGCAGCTCGCTGAGGTTGCCGGCACAGATCGCGGCCCGGCTCCAGTTCTCTTCGACGATGACAGCCTGCAGCCCCGCCCGCAGCGGCTGGACCGCCTCCGGCAGGCGACCCAGGGCGCGCAGGACGAAGCCGGCTTCGTTCAGGATCCACGCCTGATCCGCCGCGGTGAGCTGGGCGGAGGGCTGGTCCCAGGGACGATCGAAGAAGGCCGCGAGCGCGCTCAGCTCGGGACCGAAAGCCCCAAGTTTCCTTGAGCTGAATGCCTCATTCCGGCGCAGGATCCGCCGCCAGTACACCTCGTCCGCTGCCTCCTGCACCCGCCCGGCCCGGCACCCGTGGACGACCGCGGTATAGAGCGGCAGAATGGCCTCGAGCGTCTCAGGAAACTCCGGCGCGGCCTGCTGGTAGTGCGCGTAGAGCCGCTGGTGCCCGGCCTGCCAGGCTTCCGGCGCCTCCTCCCGCAGCCGCTCCCCGAAGTATTCCCGCACCAGCGGGTGCGCGTCGAGCGCGTCACCAGCTCCGCCCAGGACCAGCCGCGCCTGCCGCAGCCGCGCCAGGGACTTCTTCCACCGCGCCTCATCGCCGAGCTCGTCCGTCAATCCGGAGATCGCGGGCGCCTGCCGCAGCGCCTCCACGGCAGCAGCCTCGGCCGTGCGGTCGAAGAGCCCCAGCAACCTGAGGACCCGCAGCTCCGGCCCCTCGCCCAGCCAGGACGCATACGAGGCCATCACCCGCCGCGCGTGTACGCCACCTGCGAGGTCTTCGTCGAGGAGCGGCACTTCCTTGCGCCGCCGCAGGTCGCCAGCGCAGACGTCGCGCAAGTAGGTGCCGAGGAGGGTCAGGGCCAGGCCGTGCCCGCCGTACTCGGTCACCGTCCGGACCAACTCGGCCGGCGGTCCTTTCACCCCCAGCTGGCGCAGCAGCTCGGCCCCCACTTCGGGCGGCAGCTGCTCGAGGTCGACCTCGACCACCGCTCCCTTGCCCGCCACGTCGGTGACGGCAAGCCGCGTGGTGATCACCACCAGCCCCGGGTTCTGCACGGCCAGCTCGCGCACCAGGGCCTGCACCGCGGGGTCCTTGATCTTCCCAGTCTGCGCTCCCGGCGGGTGCTGCAAGGGCTCGAGCCCGTCGAGGACCAGCGCTGTCCGCTGCGCGCGCACCAACTCGGCCAGCACCTCGCCTTTTTTCCACCCCGACTGGATGACCCCCCCGCGGTAGCCAAACCACTCCAGCGCGTACTCCGTGAACGCATCGCCCGAGGCTCCGGCCGCGTCCGTACCCTGGCTGTAAAACGACCACCCGAAGACCCGCTCGGCCCCGCGCCACCCGGCCGCGCGCAAGCGGTCGAGCCACTGGTTGACGAGCGCTGACTTGCCCGCCCCGCCCAGGGCCACGAAGCTCACGACGTGGGTCTTGGAATCGTCCCAGGCCGCGTCGAGCCGGGCCAGCTCGCCGTCACGGCCGATGAAGTGGTCCCCGGTCAAGGGCAGCTTCGAGGTCATGACGCGCGTCCCTGGAAAGGCGGGAGGCAGTCCCTTCGCCGCGGTTTTACCCGGAAACGCGGGTGGTCGATCGGGCTTCGCGCGCTGGGCAAAAACAGCGAGGAGGGTGTGTTGGGCCTCGTCCTCACCCAGCCCCACAAGATCGGCATAGGTGACCTGGGCGAGAAGCCCCTCGGGCTGGCACTCTCGCACCCGAATCGGCAACAGCTTGCGCTCGCTGCCCTTGGGATCCGCGGCCAGGGCCGCCGCCCACTCGGGCGGAGTGTATTCGGCCGCCAGGTAGCTCGGTGACAACACCGCGAGCGTGTGCTGGGCCCGCGTGGCCGCATGCATGTCGAGGATGAAGTTGCCGCCGGGACGAAAGTCCCAGGCCTGGATCACCACCGACCAGCCGGCCGCCTCAAGCACCCACGCGATCCACTCCGCCCAGGCACGATCGGCGTGGTTGTAGCTGACGAAGACGTCGGGCGCAGCAGATGGCATGTGCGCCATTCTATCTGGATTGCCCGGGTGCAGGGGTAGCATGCCGCCGTCATGCGCGAGGGAACGCCCAACGATCTCGCAGACCCCTCTCACCAGCACGCGTTCCCGACGCTGAGCCCAGTTCGGGTCAGCACGGGGACCCCGGCCACAGGAAAGATCAGGCTTGACCACGAAGTTGCGATAGACTTCCGCAGCTGGCCACCCTTCCGGGGTCCTGTGGCACGAACCCGTCAACCCCAGATCCCAGATGACACCAGATGCAAAAAGGTGGCACGCTGCTCCAAGCAGCGGGCTCGGCAACCGGTCTGACGTTCAAACACCAAGGAATACAATGCCTTTTCCTGCAATTCTTCGCTACTTCTCTGACGACCTCGCGATTGATCTCGGGACTGCCAACACGCTGGTCTTCACCCGCAATGGCGGCATCGTCGTGCGCGAACCTTCGGTCGTCGTGGTCAACAAGCTCACCAACAAAATCGAAGCGGTGGGCAACGAAGCCAAAGAAATGCTCGGGCGAACTCCGGGCAACATCGAATCGGTTCGCCCGATGAAAGACGGCGTGATCGCCGACTTCGACATCACCGAACAGATGCTCAAGTACTTCATCGCCAAAGCCCACGGCGGACGCCGCTGGGTCCGGCCGCGGATCGTGATCGGAGTGCCTTCCGAGATCACCCCAGTGGAAAAACGTGCGGTCCGCGACTCGGCTGAACAGGCTGGAGCTTCTGCGGTTTACCTGGTCGAGCAGGCGATGATGGCGGCAATCGGCGCGGGCTTGCCGA
>CAZCOV010000062.1:0-12979 GCA_964499975.1 uncultured Thermoanaerobaculia bacterium | reverse complement strand
GGCAACATGATCGTCGACATCGGCGGCGGCACCACCGACGTGGCGGTCATCTCGCTCGCCGGCTCGGTCTATAGCCGCTCGCTGCGGGTCGCGGGCAATGAACTCGACGAAGCGATCATCAACTTTCTCAAGCGCCGCTACAACTTGCTGATCGGCGAGCGCACTTCCGAACAGATCAAAATCGAACTCGGTTCAGCTTTCCCGCTAAAAGAAGAGTTGCGGATGGACATCAAAGGACGCGATTTGGTCGAGGGCGTGCCCAAAAACTTGAGCATCACCGATTCCGAAATCCGCGAAGCCCTGGCAGAACCGATCTCAGCGATTGTCGAAGCCGTGCGGCAGGCCCTCGAACGAACGCCCCCCGAGCTTTCCGCCGACATCATGGACAAGGGGATCGTGCTCTCGGGTGGCGGAGCACTGATCCGCAACTTGGATCAGCGGCTGCGCGAAGAAACGGGGTTGCCTGTGGTGCTGGCCGATGACCCGCTGTGCTCGGTGGTTTTGGGCACGGGTCGCGTCCTTGAAGACATGGAACTTCTGCGCAAAGTTTCGCTGCGGTAAGCGTGAGTGACCGCTGGACCCATGTGCTGCTGATCGTCCTCCTGCTCGGACAACTGCTTTTGTTGTCGGCGCAGGCGCGCGAGCGTGGAAGTGAACTCGAAGAGGTCTTGCTCGAGACCTTGGGCCCGGCGAGCCGCCAGGGCAGTTCGTCGGCGGAGACCCTGCAAGAGCTTTTCCGCACGTGGCGTGGCGAGCAGGACTTGGGGCGCGAAAATCAAGCCTTGCGCCTGGAACTCGACGCAACCCGCCGCGAGCTGATTCGGTTGCGCGGAGTCGAGGAAGAGCTCGCCGCGCTTTCACGTGCCGCGGGATACAGCCGGCCGCAGAAAAATGGGTTGTTCGTGGCGGACGTGGTTTATGACGATCGATCCTCCTGGTTGCGCACCCTGGTGATTTACAGTGGGGCTTCGGAGTTGCGGCGCGACCAGCCGGTCTTGACCGAGCACGCGCTGGTCGGCCGGATCATCGTAGCGGCCGGACATTATGCCAAAGTCCAGCTTTTGACCGATCGCTCGTCGGCAGTGGGAGCGATGATCGCCCGCACTCGGCGCAAGGGGATCGTGCGGGGCAACGGCGAAGAAACCCTGGTTCTCGACTACATTCCGCTGCAAGCCGAAGCCTTGCCTGAGGACCTGATCGTCACTTCGGGCACGGATGGAGTTTTTCCCCGGGGAATTCCCATCGGTCAAATTTCCCAAGTGAATTCCGAGTCCGGACTTTTTCATCAGATTGTGGTTTTGCCCACCGCCGATTTCGGCCTGCTCGATCAGGTCTACGTCTTGACTCAGGAAACCTTGCCTCCGGAGATCCTCGAGGCGCTCGGTCATGAAGCTCCTTAAGTTCGCGCTCGGCTTGTTGCTGACCGCCGCACTCCATGGAGCTCTCGTGCGTTTTTTCCCCGAGTTCGGCCGATGGCTCGATCTCTTTTTGATCCTGGTGCTGTTTTTCAGCCTCGACAGCACTCCCGCCTGGAGCATCTGCGAAGGAGCCCTCGCCGGACTGGCTTATGACTCGCTGAGCAGCAGTCTTTACGGCCTTCACGGCACCGCCAACACCGTGGTAGGCTACGCAGCTGCCCGTTTGCAACAACGTCTGGTCATGCAGCGGGCCTTTCAAGTCGCCCTGCTTTTTGCCTTAGGTGCGGCCCTGCAACAGACGGTTCTCGCGCTCTTGCAGTTCTGGTTGATCGCCGAGGCAGAAGTGCCTCAGCTGCTTTGGGTTGCTGGGAAAATGCTGCTGACCGGGCTGGGCGGCACGTTCTTATTCGCTTTGCGCAACCGGTTTCGCACGCTGCGCGCCGAGCAAGGCGCCGAGCGTCAGCGGCGGCTCAAAATAAAGGCTCGCTAAAACGGCCGACCGCAGTTGCGTTGCCGGAAAGTTGCGCTGCCGGAAAGTTGAGTTGCAGGGAAAGTTGAGCTGCAGGGAAGTTGAGCTGCAGTTGCGCTGCAGGGAAAGTACTGGCATGGGTAACGGCAACGGGATCGAACTCAAAAACCGCGAGCACCTCGGCGTCCTGGCCAAGCGTCTGGGCATCCTTCACTTCTTAGGGCAAGTCACGCTGGTAGGCATTGCTTTCAGCTACTTTTTCGCCCAGATCGTCGAAGGACCTTTCTTCCGTGAGCTGGCCGAAAATAACCGCCTGCGCCGGCTGGCAATCGAAGCGCCGCGCGGCGTGATTTACGACCGGAACGGCAAGTTGCTGGTCGAAAATATCCCCAGCTATCAGCTGTTGTGCGATCGCAGCTTGAGTCGTAATCTCGACGCGAGCCTTAATTTTTCTGCGGATATTCTCGCGATCCCGCGCGCGGAACTGGCGAGTCTGCTCGAACGCTATCGCAAGACCCCGAAATTCCAGCCGGTTCTCTTGGGCGAGGCGCTCTCCCTCGACCAGGTCGCCCGTTTTGGCGTCCACCACCTCGAACACCCCGAATTTGAGGTGGTGGTCGAGCACCAGCGGCTCTATCGGCACGCGCATCAGACGGCTCACATCCTCGGTTACTTGAGCGAGGTCTCGACCGAGGACTTGAAAAATCGCAGCACTTACCGGCCCGGCGACTTGGTCGGCAGAAAAGGGATCGAACAGCTTTACGACACTTACCTCCGCGGGCGGCATGGCGACCGCATCGTGGTGGTCGACAGCCGCGGCCGGCAGACCGAAGAGCATCAGCAGATCCCCGCGCGTTCCGGCAACAACCTGCGGCTGACCATCGACCTCGACTTGCAACAAGAAGCCGCTGACTTGCTGGCTGACAAAACCGGCGTGATCGTCGCGCTCGATCCGAGAAACGGCGAGATCTTGGCGCTGGCGTCCAATCCCTCGTACAACCCCAACCTCTTTGCCCAGCGGTTGCGCCCGGAGGAGTGGCAGGAGCTGATCACCAACCCGCAAAAACCGCTGCAGAATCGCGCTTTGCAGAACACTTTCCCGCCGGGATCCGTGTTCAAGATCATCGTCGCCCTGGCCGCGCTCGAAAATGGTTGGAGTCCCAACGCCACGGCTTTTTGTCCGGGTTACAGCACCATCAACGGCACTCGCTTCCGCTGCTGGAAGCAGGGTGGGCATGGCACGGTCAATCTTAAGACTGCGCTCATGCAGTCGTGCAATGTCTACTTCCACCAGCTGGGGCAGAAGCTCGGTATTGACAAAATCGCGACTTACGCTCGGCGGTTCGGCTTGGGACGGCTAAGCGGGATTGATCTCGCGGACGAAAAGCCTGGGCTGGTGCCCGACACCCGCTGGAGCTTGGAACGGCGGGGCACCCAGTGGTTTGGCGGCGAGACGATTTCGGTGGCGACCGGGCAGGGGCCGATCCTGGTCACCCCGCTCCAGCTAGCAACCATGATGTCGGCTTTGGCCCGTGGTCGCCCAGTGCGCCCGCACCTGGTGCGCACGGTCGAGTCCCCGGCCGGCATGTTGCTCGAGCATCCGGAATACCGGGACGAGCCGCTCCCGCCTTTGGGAATCGCGCCGGAGCACCTGCAAATTGTCCGTCAAGCGCTGTGGGGGGTGGTCAACGAGCCTCAAGGCACCGCACATTCCGCCGCCATCCCGGGAAAGGACATCGTGGGTAAGACCGGGACAGCCCAAGTCGTCACCCAAAAAACCTGGACGAAAAACGAGCAGCTCGCGCCCGAGCATCGCGACCATGCTTGGTTTGCTTCTTTTGCTCCCCTTCAAGATCCGCAACTGGTCGTCGTGGTCTTCGTCGAGCATGGCGGCGGCGGCTCGAAAGCCGCTGCCCCGCTCGCCAAGGCAATTTATGAAAAGTTTTTTGCTGCCGATCACCCGGATCAGCCCCCGGCCTGAGGCGATTTCGAGCTGGCGCCAACTGCGCAACGTCAATTGGTTGCCGCTGCTCGCTGCCCTTTCCCTCGCCCTCATCGGTTTGGCGACAATTTACAGCGCCAGCGGTGAACTCGAAGCAGATTATGCGCAGCGCCAGGCGATTCGCATTGGGGTCGGGCTGCTGATGCTGGTCTGGATTTTTCTCATCGACTACCATGCGGTGGTCGATCTGGCGCCGCTGTTTTACGGTCTCGGGATGGTCCTGCTCCTCTTGGTTTTGGGGGTGGGGCACGAGGCGGGAGGAGCGCGCAGCTGGCTGGCCCTCGGCCCGCTCAAAATCCAACCTTCAGAATTCGCCAAACTCGCAACCGCATTGCTCTTGACCCGCTTCTTGGCGAAGATTCAGCGCCCCTACCTCGAATTCAAAGAGATCCTGCTCACGGGGGCGATCATCGCAGGTCCGATGCTCTTGATCGCGCTCGAAAGGGATTTGGGCGGCGCGGCCATGTTTTTGCCGATGCTCGCCGGGTTACTGCTGGTCAGCGGGATCCGCCTGCGGCAGCTGCTTTTGGCAGCGATCCTCGGCGCGCTGGTCGGAGCTTCGATTTGGAACTTCGGCATGCACGATTACCAAAGACAGCGCATCGCGAGCTTTCTGTCACCCGAAAGCGATCCCTTGGGGGCAGGCTACCAAGCCCGGCAAAGCAAGATCGCGATCGGTTCGGGGCAGTGGTCCGGCCGGGGCTATGGCCAGGGTACCCAGAGCCAGCTGGAGTTCCTGCCCGAACGCCACACCGATTTCATCATGGCGGTTTTGGCCGAAGAATGGGGCTTTGCCGGGGTTCTCGTGGTCTTCAGCTTGTACGGCCTGTTCTTCTTTGCGGCGACCCGGATCGCCCTGCGCTCCCGCGACCGGGTCGGCTTGTTGCTGGTCGTGTCGTGGCTCTCGGTTTTGACCTTCCATGTTCTTTACAATACGGCGATGGCGATCGGGCTGTTGCCGATCACCGGTGTTCCATTGCCGTTTCTCTCTTATGGTGGATCCTTTATTTTGGTAAATTTCCTCGCAACTGGCCTCTTGCTCAACATCGACTATCGACGCTATGTCAACCGTTAACAAGAAGATGCTCATCGAGAGCGTCTCCCACGAAACCCGCATCGCCATCCTCGAAGACGACCGCTTGACGGAACTTTTCTTGGAACGACCCCAGCACCGGGGAATCGTCGGCAATGTCTACAAAGGGCGGGTCAACCGGGTGCTGCCGGGAATGCAGGCCGCTTTTGTCGACATCGGACTGAACCGCGATGCTTTCCTTTACGTCAACGAAGTGACCGAGCAGGTGGCCACTTTCGATGACCTCGACTCCGAGGTGCAGGACAGCGAATCCCCGCGCGAAGCAACTCGTCCTTCGATCGACGAGCTCTTAAGCCCAGGCGAAGAGTTGATTGTGCAGGTGTTGAAAGATGCCATGCCCAACAAGGGCGCGCGGGTGAGCACTCAGATCACTTTGCCCGGACGTTTCCTGGTGCTCCTGCCCAACGTACCCCACCTCGGCATTTCTCGGCGGATTGAAGATGAGGTCGAGCGCCAGCGTCTCCACGAGCTGCTTTCTGAATTGCGCCCGCCAGGGGACGGCTTGATTGTGCGCACGGCTGGCGCCGGTAGCAGTCGCGAAGAGTTGGCGAGCGACCTGGGCTACCTCGTGGAGCTCTGGCAAGGCATCCGCGAACGGGGGATGGCGGTCTCTGCCCCAACCCTCTTCCACCGCGATCTCGACTTGACCCTGCGCGTGGTCCGCGACTACTTGACCCATGAGTTCAGCGTGCTGTGGGTCGACAACGAAGAAGCCTATGAGCGAACTCTCGAATTCGTAGACCGGACCCTGCCTTCGCTGGTCGGCCGGATCAAGCTCTTCCAGCAAGACGCGGGGCTGTTCGCCCATTTCGGGATCGAGGAAGAGATCGAAGCTGCGCTCAAAACCAAGGTGTGGCTCAAGTCCGGCGGCTACATCGTGATCCACCCCACCGAAGCCCTGGTCGCCATCGACGTGAACACCGGCCGCTACGTCGGTCGCCACAACCTCGAAGAGACCGTGCTCATCACCAACCTCGAAGCGGTCAAGGAGGTTGTTCGTCAGATCCGGCTGCGCAATTTGGGGGGCATCATCGTCATCGACTTGATCGACATGGCCGAGCTCAATCACCGTGAGCAAGTGTTTCAGGCTCTGTCCGCGGAGCTGAGCAAAGATCGTGCGCGCAACAAAGTGCTCAACATTTCCGAGTTCGGCCTGGTCGAAATCACCCGCAAGCGCAGCCGTCCCAGCCTCGAACGCCTGCTCACCCAAGCTTGCCCTTACTGCCGCGGCACCGGACGGATCAGCACACCGTCCACGGTTTGCCTGGAGCTGCGGCGGCAAGTGCTGCGCCAGCGCCGGCGGTTTTTCAGCGGCGATTTGCTGCTCCGCGTCCACCCGGAAGTGGCCCAGGAGCTGCAGCACACCAGCCAGGCGATTCTCGCCGAGCTGGAACACGAGCTGGCTTGCCACGTCCTGGTGCAGGGCGATCCAGAATTGCACCAGGAACGTTTCGTGATCCTGGAAGTTTAGCCCTGCTATCCGCGGACGGCGATGATCTCGAGCACGGCTGGGGTGATCATCAACGCGTGGGGTGTAGCTTCGCGGTCGAAAATGGCTTGAGCGATCTCTTGCCCGCGGGTTGAACTCAGATAACCGAGGTTGACCAGCCGTTCGAGTCCCACGGCAATGAACGAGCGCGGCCACTCCCACATCGGGTGGGCGGGCGAGATGACCTCGACGAGCGGCTGCAAGGAGGTGGTAAAGCCCAGCTCGGCCAACCAGCGTGGCAGGTCGAGGCCGATGTCTGGCTCGCCGCCGTTGGCCCGCCAGCTCTGCATCACCACTTGCACGAATTCTTCCATCTCCGCACACCTTGGCGAGAGCCGCCAGGTCCCATAGTCGAAGTACTCGTGCAGCACCAGCACTCCTCCCGGACGAAGCGACGCGGCGACGCGCGCAAGCAGCTCGCGCGGGCGCTGGACAAAAGCGAAAACCCAGCGGCACCAGGCCCCGTCCGCCATCACTTGGGGCCAGGGGCCCTCGTCCAGATCGAGTTCGTAGGTCGCAATCGTCGAGAGTTCACGCGCGCGCTGGGCGGCGTTGAGCGTGTCGAGAAACCGGCGTGAGCGATCCAGCGCGAAGACGCGGCCGGACGGCCCCACGATACTTGCGAGGTCGAGGGTTGCCCACCCCGGTCCGCAACCTACGTCGAGCAAGGTGTGGCCAGGCGCAAACCCGGCGCGTCGCCAGGCGTCCAGGACGCGCGGACGCCAAACCCGGTGCTGCAGCCCGAGGCGAGCGATTTCGTCATCGTGGGTGCCTAGGACGTAATCCCGGTCGCCCAGGGAAGCGGAACTCTCAGACGTCGTCTTGTGCATGGTGATCCTACGCAGATTCAAGCTGCGGGGTTTAGCCGCTCAGGCGTTGCTGCGCACGGACGTTTCACAACTCACGAGCAACTCGCCGAGCTCCTGAGCCACGGCCGAAAGCAGCTGGCTTTGCATCTGGCGAACGAAGAAGTGGTCGCCGGGAAACATGCGGAGTTCGAAGGTGCCCACGGTATGCTCTTGCCATCCTTGCAGCTGGGTCAAGCTGGCTTCGATGTCGGCATTGCCGCCGAAAGCGGTGATCCCGCAAGGCAGCGGCTCACCCCAAGCAAAACGATGGGTTTCAAACAAGGTGAAATCGGCGCGCAGAGTGGGCAAGAAAAAGCGCATCAGTTGCTCGTTGCTGAAGAGTTTCTCCGACATCCCGCGGAAGCGCCGCAGGCCGACCTGGAAGGGTTCATCGGGCAAGTGATGCAGCAGGTTCTCGTCGGGGAAGTGAGGAGCCCGCCGTCCCGAAGCGAAAAAGTGAATGGGCGCTGGTTTGCCGCTCTTGAGCAGTTCGCGCGCGACTTCAAAACCGATCAACGCCCCCATGCTGTGGCCGAAAATGGCATAAGGACGGTCGTCTTGCGCCAGCGCGAGGCTGAGGATCTCAGCCAAGTCGAGGGCCAGGGTCGCGAGGTGGGTGTAGGGTTTTTCTTCGCGCCGCTCTTCGCGCCCCGGAAGCTGGATGGCACCGACCTCGATCCAATCTGGGAGGTGGTAGGGCCAAGTGCGAAAGAGGAAGATCCCACCCCCAGCAAAAGGAAGGCAAAACAAGCGAACTTTGGCTTGGGGCAGTGCCTTGGGCACGACCACCCAGCGAGCTAAATCAGCGGTGCAAAAACGTGCAGATGTCAGATGGGACATGGGGGGCCTCCCTCACTGCCATGTCACCCTGATGCCGCGGGTGCGGCCTGATTCCGCATCGGCAAGCGACTGATGACTTTCTACGATCCCCGCAGCCTGGGCGGCTGGCGCCTAAAACATATCACGGAAACGCGCTTAGGGTCGACGCATCAATAAATTCGGTAGCGGGTCAGTTGAATCTTAGGAGCCGCCGATGTTCCCGGTACATATTTGGCGGGCGCGGCTCGACACTCCGAACCGCGCCGAGCATATCAGGCGGGATGGTGGAGCTCGACGAAGCGGAAGGGCTCGCGGACGTGTGGGCAGTACTCCTTAGCTGCCGCGAGCGCCTTACCAGCTCTGTCCTTCAGGTCGAGATCCGGGAAAGCTTCAAGCGCATACAAGGCACCGAGCGCGATCTGTGCGCCAGAGCCTACCGCGGCGTATGGCGCAAGAGGGCGCGCGAGATAGTGATCCTGGCGCATCTCGAAGATTTGGCCAGCAATACCGAGAAGGAAGGCCCCGCCGATTGATTGGCCTTCTTCGGTGATGCTGCTTTCGGGTGGAAGCGTACGCCGCATTTTCTTCCCGAAACCGTGATCCTCAAAGGACTGCCGCAAGACGGGGATAACCTCGGTCACGATGAAGCGCTCCAGCTCGTCAGGCCCGGTTCCTGCTTGTGGCTCAGGCAGGGCTGTCTCGTATTGGAGGATCTGCCCCATACGGAACGAGGTCGTGAAGCCGATGGCGTAGCTCCCTACCTGGAAGACTTTCGGGCCTGCCCAATGCCGTAGCTCGATGCCGCCAACGGCAGCGCTATCCCCTCCGATGACCACGTCTTGACCGTTTGTGACTGCAACAATGCACGTCATTCTTACTACTCTCCTTCCATGATTGACTGGGCTCCGTGATTCTAGAGCCAGTGCGGATGACCAATTTCTAGAATGAGATTGTTGGCACTGGGCCAATCGCCTGTATAATTGCCATTCTCCGAAAATTACAGCCAGGCAGGGACGGGAAAATATGAGAGGGCCTCAAAGATCCGACGCAGAGCGACTCGTCAAACGGCTCGATCAAGAGATACGCAGCCGAGGACACGGCTCCATTCGTGCGGTCGACCGGGCAGCCGGGCACAAGTCGGGATGGTGGCAGCACCGCGCAGAAGCCGGCGACCTGCAGATTCATCAGTTGCTCACTGTTCTCGATCACCTCGGGCTTGATCCGGTGAAGTTTCTGCGCCGGTCCCTGGGCTCCGAGAGCCGACTGGAGCTTGACCGGCCCGGCGGAGAGCCTCCAGAGATCGTGGCCAGGGCCTGGAAGCGCTTCCACGCCGACGACGAAGGCACCATAGGGGCGGACTTACTCGACACTCTCGACCGCCAGCGGTACCAAAAGCCTACCGAGGCGGTCAATCTCGCTCTGTGGGCCGTCGATCACGTCGAGCTCGCGCTCTTGCCGCGCCTGAGCGCCGCTTCACCCGGCTGACCAACGCCTTCTCGAAGAAGGCCTCACCCCGTCTCGCTTCACTTCATGGTCTACAACTTCGTGAAGCCACACGGCCCTGCTGATCAAGCTATGAATATCAAGCCATGAATTCGCTCGTCGGGACCAAGAGTGACCGCCGATGGCGCAGCAAACGATGGGAGGCTGACCGCGCTGATGGGCTGAACTGGGGTTGCCATGGCGTCTCGCTTGCTGGCATGGCGGCTAGCCGGGCGAGAACCTCATCGGCGGTCGTAATCCGATCCTTGGGATCCTTTTCCAGAAGCTTCATGACCAAGTCGCTCAATTCCAGGGGAATTCCAGAGAACGCGGTATGGGGGGGTTCGACTTTGGCTTTGACCGTCTTGACGATGATCGAATGGACCGACTCAGCAGCAAATGGGGAAACCCCGATCAGGCACTGGTAGAGCGTCACCCCCAGCCCAAAAAGATCCCCCACCTCCGTGTAGGGCTCACCCATCAGCGCTTCCGGCGGAAGATAGCCCGGAGTTCCAAACAGCTTGCCTTCCGACTGGACCACTGAAGTCACCAGTGTGGCTACCCCAAAATCTGTCACCTTGATCGACCCATCGCGACCCAAAAGCACATTACCGGGTTTGATGTCGCTGTGGACCACGTGACGACGATGCGCCGCTGCAAGGCCGCGAGCGATGCCGATCGCCAGGGGGACGACTTGGGAAGGAGGCAGTCTGAACTGGTCTTCAAGATAGTCGGACAGGGTTGTGCCATCGATGAATTCCATGGCGATGAAAGCAACCTCCGCGCCTTCCCCCACGTCGTAAACCGCGACGATGTTGGGGTGATTGAAGCGCGCGATCGTGATCGCCTCTTGCACCACTTTCGAAGTCATGGCGTGGCGGTCTAGCTTGAGCAACTGATCGATGCGCATGGTCTTGAGGGCTACCGGGCGCTTGAGCCACGGATCCCAACCGCGAAACACCAGGCCGGTGGCGCCCTCGCCGACCACCTCCAGGGCTTGGTAGCGGCCGAGATAAACATGGCCCACGACTTTGCGCGCGGCCAAACTGCGCTCGAGGTCGGACCGACTTGCTACCGCGTCGCTGCGCGCTGGACCACGCTGGCTGACCAGGCGTTCCACCCGCAAAATCAGCTCTTCGGCAACAAACGGCTTGCTGAGGAAATCATTCGCACCTTCGCGCAAACCACGAACCCGATCCTCGCCGTCCGCGTGGGCAGACAAGAACAGGATCGGCAGACCGCCGGTCTTGGCCTGAGCGCGCAACGTGCGCAAAGCCTCGTAACCCGAAATCTTCGGCATCATGACGTCGAGGATGACCGCGTCGACGTTGTTTTCGGCGGCCAGCTTGGCCACTAACGCGGGGTCCGTACTGGTAATGACTTCGTGGCCGGCGGCGGTCAACGCCAGATCGACGGTGGCAACGATGTCCGGATTGTCATCGATCACCAAAATTTTTGCCACACTTGATTCTCCATCCGCGAGCCTACCTCTGCAGTCCCCTGTTCATGGTATCAGGACCGGGAGGAGTGGCATAGCTAGTAACGGCAAGCTGAGGAATTGTACAATTTAGGATGATTATTTGATGGCTGTCATTTGGGATGTCATCTCCAAGTTGTGCAATTACAGGTTGAGGTAACCCGATGCGGTAACCCGAGGATGGGTCTGGGGACCGAATTTGGCAGCTTGGGAGGTGTTTATGAATCTTGATTCTCTGGAGAGACAGCCAGTGCGACAGGATCTGGAGACGCTCAACCGTTTATCCGTTCAGGTGGTGTTCGACACGGCCAGCTACCCGTTGCCCAGCGGCACCAGGAGCAGTGACATCACCAGCCGACACATGTTGTTCCAGACGGAGAAAATTTGTCTCGATTTGCGCCTGGAGCGCCATCCGACCAGTTCTCGAGCCGAGCTGGTGGGGCAACTCGCTGATCGTCAAGACCCGCTAAAACCCATCTCCCACGTTCCGGTCTACCTGGTCGCTGGTGACCGGCTCTTGGGCCAGGCGGTCAGCAACCGCCTGGGCGAGTTTCAAGTTTCCTATCAACCCGAACGAGACATGACCCTCTGCGTACCGATTCAGCAGGATCAGCTGATCGAAATTCCAGTCGATCGGCGGATGCTCCATCGCCACCAGCCCAGTTGACCTCCATTCTGGTAAACATCAGCGCGCGCAGCCTGCCGCTTGTCGCTCACCGAAGAACGCGGCGCCGCACGGCGCCGCACGAGCGCCGTGCGCACACCGGGCTGGCAGCGCATCCATGCAGGTCCCGCGGCCGAGCGCAAACGTAACCACAAGTCAGGTAGGATGATTCCCAGGTGGCAAAAACTGGTAGCATAGGCTGCTTTGGCAAGGAACCGCGCCTCGATACCGAAGCTGCAGCGGCCAAATGCACGGTATGCAAGTGCACGGTATGCAAGTGATGATGGATGCACGGTCGAGATCAGAGGAGCAGCCCACTGCCGGATGAGGTCGTCGGCAATCGCGCTCGTCCTGCGGATCTCTCCCGGGAACTTGGCAGTCTTGCTGGTGGGAGTCGAACATGACCAACGTAGTAGCGACTGGAACTACCACCGCCTCGGAAGGTCGGATTCTCGTCGTTGACGACAATGCAGAAATGCGCAGTATCGAGCGCCTGGCACTTGAGGGGGCTGGCTTTGAGGTGTGGACCGCTGCTTCCGGAGAAGAAGCCTTCGAGTTGCTCGAAAAGCGCGGCTTGCCCCATCTCGCGCTGGTCGACATCATGATGCCTGGAATGTCCGGCCTCGAACTTTGCCGCCGGATCCATGAATTCATCGACTTGCCGATCATCATGGTGACCGCGGTCGACGAACCCAAAACCGTGGTCGATGCGATCGAGCGTTTTGCCGAAGATTACCTCACCAAGCCGGTCAACGAAAAAGAACTGGTCGCGCGCGTCCGGCGCTTGCTACGGCGGATCGGCGATTTTTCCTATACCCTCGAACCCCGGGTGCGCGTCGACGAGCGCTTGGAGATCGAGTTCGCTCGGCAACAGGCCATCCTTGACGGCCAGGCCGTCGCTTTGACCCCCACCGAAACCAAATTGCTCTACATCTTGATGCGCAATGCCGGCCGCACGGTGCGGACCGATTTCATGCTCCGCCGCCTCTGGCCGCTCGAAGAAGTCTTCGAAGATTCCCTGCGCTCCCACATCTATCGTTTACGGCAGAAAATCGAGCTCTCCCCCAAAAGACCGCGCTACGTGGTCACTCAACGCGGCTTGGGATATCGTTTCCCCGATTTGAAAGGCGCGTCGTCAGGCTAATTTAGAGGCTATGGAGCCTGGTCCCTCGCTTGCCCTAGCCATCCACGAGCGAGAAGGAGGGCCCCGTCACGCCG
>CAZCOV010000061.1:9222-21182 GCA_964499975.1 uncultured Thermoanaerobaculia bacterium | reverse complement strand
ACGTGTTGCGGTCAGCGTCTTTGTCCCAACCATGACTCTCAAGGAAAAGCGTCCGCTGCCAGCCAGGAGCCGGCGGCGGCAGGGACGCGGCGTCAAAGACCAGGGCAATCTCGTCGCCAGGCGCTAGGATCACTGCGAAGTCATCGGGGGTTTCGAGCAAAGGTCGGACGTCGCCGTAGCGGGTGTAGCGACCGGGAAAAGGCAACCAGGGTGAGGCGGTGCTGGTGCGGGCGTAAGCATAGGTGTGAGGAGCGTTGGGCGCCTGCCGTTCGAGCGCGGAAAAGCCGCGAAAACGCAGTTCGGCTTGCGCGGGAAGCAGGGCTGCCCGCACGATCGGTTCAGCATCTGCGGGAGTGGTGGTCCAGACGATGCGGTCCCAATGCAGCCAGGCGGACGTCACGATGCGCAGTTTTTGCGCGCCCGGCGGCAGCGGGGGTGTGTCCACCACCATGGTTTTGGTCTTGCCCGCGGGAAAGCCCAGGCGCGGCATCAGGACTTGCCAGCCGTCCGCGGTCAGGACTTCGAGGCGCGGCTCAACCGGGGTGAGGTCAGCGCGCTGTGCCACCGCCAAGTTCAAGCTGGCGTCCGCCGGAAAGATCCAGCCGTCGAGCAGGAGCCGGATCGCTTGCTCCGGCGCCGTGCCGAGGTCGAAGGTGAAGGACCAGGGCGCAGCAGCAATGCCTTGGTATGGGCTCTTGGGGTAGCCATCGGCGTAGACGTGGTCGCGCTGGGCGACAGCAGCGCTGACCTCTTGCCCCAAACCGTCCCACGCCGTGGCCAGCGGGCGCAGCGCGCGGCTGCCGAGCACGCGCTCGGGCAGAGCTTGCCCAGGGATCACCCGCAGGTTGCTCGCCACTTCCACTTCCTGGGGATGGTCGACGACCCACAGCCGCAGGTGGTCGAAAAACGCAGCCTCCCACAGCTCTTCGGTGACCCGCAGCTCAAAGCGCCCGGCTGTCGCCACCAAGCCATCCAGGCGGACGAGTTCGCTGGGGTCGCTCCCAGCCCATTTGCCAGGGGCCACGGGCATGCCGATCGGCGCACCCCACAAGAGGTCGGTCACGAAGCTGAATTCCTGGCCATTCCACACATAAACAAAAGGACAGCTCCCTTTGAGCAGCTGCTCTTCGACCAAGCGTTGATCGCCGGCGAGCTGCAGACGGTTCTGTGGCACGCCGTTGGTCCACACCACGCGCAAGACCGCGGCATTGGGCTGTTGTCCCAAGCCGAGGTGGAGGAGATCGCCGGTCGCTTCGTAGAACTGGTAAGCCTGTCCGTTGCGCACTTCGACGGTTGCGCCTTCGCCAAAGAAGTTGTTCTTGCTATTGCCTTTGACCAACCCCTGGAGACGGACCGCGAGCCAGCGGTTGCGGTTGCCTCCCTGGTTTTCGAGCCAATGCAGGCCCTGGGGCCCAGCGACAACCAGGTCGAGATCGCCGTCGCCCTCGAGGTCGCGCGCGAGCACCACCGCGGCTTGGCTCGGTGCGCCTTGGAGCTTTGCCGGGCTAAAACTCAGCCCCGCTTGCTGCAGGAGCACCGTGACCCCGCCCGGCCCCACCGCGGCCAAATCGCGCCGACCGTCGTTGTCGCCGTCGAAGGCGATCACCGCGAGCAGCTGGGATGAACTGGCGGGCAAACCCTTGAGCGCCCACGGGGCAAAGCGTCCGCCGCGGTTTTGCCAGAGCGCCAGGCCCGCGCCCGCGGTGATCAAGTCAGGACGCCCGTCGTTGTCGAGGTCAGCCGCCTGGACTGCGTTGACCGCCGGTCCCGGAGTGAGCCCAGCTGCTGCGCTCCGGTCGCTGAAGCGGCCTTGGCGCAGGTTGTCGAGCCAGGCCAATCCCTTGGCGTGCGCGACCAGCAGGTCAAGGTCGCCGTCGCGATCGAGATCACTGGCCACGACCGCACGCGGCTCGCTCCAGCTCAGCCGGGGAAAAGCCAAGCTGCCGACCCGTTCGAGCGGACCGGCGAGCGAGTTGCGGAAAAGATCGGCCGCGCCGCTCTTGCCCCCGACCAAAACCCCGACCAAAACCATATCCAAATCGCCTTCGATGTCGAAATCGACCGCAACCCCAGCCGCAGCCCCCACGGCTGCCAGTCCGAGCTGGTCGGGAGCGGGCTGGAACGTGCCGTCACCTTGCCCCAGCCACACCGCGATGCGGTCGCGGCCCAGGCCCACCAGGTCGAGCTGACCGTTGTTGTCGAGGTCGACCGCCAAGAGCTCGGTGAGCCCGGGAGCGGAAGCTTCCTGGCCGACTTTCCAACCAGACGCCCCCTTGCGGATCTCCAGTTTGGCGTCTGCGCGCACACGGGCGAGGTCGGGCTTGGTGTCGCCGTCGAAGTCCCCCACCGCCAGCGCGCGGCCGGCCGTGGCCTGGGCGTCGAGCTGGGTGCCTTTGAACTCGAGGTTGAGGGGGGAGCCGAACTCGGTGACCGCGGGTTCGTCGCGGAAGCGCGCCACCGGGATGCCCTGGATCCCGGTCTTGAGTTCGCGCAGGCTTTGCTGGAACATCGGGCTGACCTTGAGTACGTTTTCGAGCCGCACTCCCGGCACCCGGGCGGCTGCGAGGTCGCCTTTTTTGAGGGCTTCGAGCACCATGTCCATGGCTTTTCTGGCGAGTGGCGGCTCCTGCCACAAGAGCGCGTTCAGCCGATCGTAAGCCCCGGTTGCCGCCGTGCGGTCTTGGGCTGCGATCGCGCGTTGACCGAGCTGGAGCAACACCACCACATTCTCTGGGCGGAGTTCGGCGAGCTGACGCAGCACCCGCAAAGCGACCACGTCGGCGCGTTCGGTCTTGAGCGTGGCCGCGAGCTGATAGGCCGCGTACAGGATCTCGAGGTCTTGCGGTGCGGCCTTGGCGGCCTGGTCGAGGATCTCGAGGGCGCCTTCGAGGTCGCCGGTCCACTGCAGGATCTCGCCCTCGATCGCGAGCAGCGCCGCGACTCCTGGCGCCTTAGCTTTGGCCGCGCGGATGGTGGTCAAGGCTTGGCTGTATTTCTGCTGGCGCAGCTGGGCAATCGCCAGGTTGGCGTGCCCCAAGGGGTCTGCGGGGACCCACTGGATCAGCTGCTGGTAAGCCTGTTCCGCTTTTTCAGGACGCTCGTTTTCGAGCTCGGCCAGCCCGAGGTTGCGCAGTTCGACCGCTTGGGGCGGTGGCGTCGCTAAAAGCACCGCAGGTGAGCCGGTGAGCAGGGGTAAAACCAACAGTATCAGGACCCGCAGGAGGAGGTGGGGCGATCGGCATCTCATGCCGGATATTCTAATCGCTCGGCTTTGCCCGGGTGGTATCCCTCAACCAGTCCTGGAGGGTGCGCTTGATCGTCGCCCAGTCCTCAGGCCAAAGCATTTCGGGCATGGGCTCGCTCTCTGCGTCTTCGAAATAGGCGAGCGCTACCAAAACATGGCTGAGGTTGTGCATCGCGTACTTATTCCGAAAATGAGCCAACATCGCTTGAAGGGGCATCGCACGGCGCCCGAGCGCATAAATATCTACGAAGTCTTTACGGGAACCGCGTTGCGCTACCGCGGCCAATTTCATACCTGCAAGATCGGCCAGCGAGGCCAGCGAACAAGCAACTTCAGGCCACGCCAGGAGCGGGCCGAGCAGCGGGTAGGGATAGGCGATGAAAGTCAACCGCACTTGCCGCCACGACGCGTGCAGCGTTCCGCGCGAGGTTCCGCGAATTTCCAGATCCACACCCTGGCTTTTCAGGGTCGCGGCCAAAGCTAGCGGATCCAGGTGTGCATCCGGGTGAAACCAGTCGAAGTCTTCCGAACGCCGGTGACCGACTTGCAAGGCCAGGCTGGTCCCGCCAGCCAAATAAAAGCCGTGGGGGGAAAGCAGGGGAGCGAGTGAGGCTAAGACCTCGGCTTGGGTCGGAGGGAGGATTTCGCGATGAAAATCCACGGCCATCTCACTTGTAGCGACGATCCCAGATCGAGCGGCCAGGCGCGGCCAACCAGGCATCGACTTCGGCTTCTGGCAGGTCGAGAATGAGTTGCCAGAAGCGGAGCTGCGGCCGGCTCAAAAGACGTCCTCGCTTCCGTCGGATCAGCTCGCGCAAAGCAGGATCACCCAGCTCTTCGCGCAGCCAGGTGATCGCGTCCCAGGAGCCTTCGGCGAGAACTCGCTCAGCGATGTAGTCGCGATGTCGCTGCCAGGAGAGTTCCCCTGGCGCCACATCCCAAAACAGGCCAGCCAGCGCTGATGGCAGCCCTGTTGCCTGCTTTTCGGGCGGTTCTGCCGTTGACCTCACTTCCCCATGCTAGCACGCTCGGCTTTAGGGTCGGCGCTAGGCGCCAGAAATGTGAATTTATTGCTGCGCCGTCCCTTAGCCTTGCTCATCCAGCTCCACGGACCGCACCAGCAACACGGGAACCGGTGAGAGGAGCGCGACTTTGTGGCTGATCGAAGGCCAAGCCGGGGTGCTGGCCGGGGCGAAGCGATGGGACGAGAGCACGATCAAGTCAACGCCGTTGCGCAGCGCATAGTCGACGATTTCCTGCGCGCGCTTGCCCAAGGTCACGGACTTGCCCGCGGCCAGACCCTGGCGGTCGAGATCCGCCTTGATTCGCGTCAGCCGGGCTTCAGCTCGGGTCTCGAGCTTTTGGTAGAAGCTGCGGATCTCTTCGTCAGGGCTATCGTCGAGGGTTTCAATCACGTGGAGCAAGGTGATACGCGCACCGCTCGGTTTGGCGATCTCACTCGCCATGCGGATTGCGGTCGCGTTCTTGCTCGAGAAATCGAGGGGGATCAAAACATGCTGAAACAAGAGAGACCTCACTTTCGATCGGGCTTAGGGTCGACGCAGCAGCAGAACCTGCCGCTCGACCGATTGTGAGGGCGGAGCCCTGGCCCCGCCACCGTCCAACAGGTGGCGAGGTAACAACCCCTTGGGGTGGTGACGTCCTGCCACCCTGAAAGCGAAGATCGAACGGTTGGCGGCGAGCGCTGCCGCGAAAGAGCGACAGGGTATGGAATCTTCTTTGGCGCAAGACCTGGGACACCCCCAGCGCACAGCCGGCGCGGTCGGCGAAGCCATGGGCGCAGGCGACAGCTTCGTCCTGGCGGAGACGCACATCTCGTGGGTCTTTGCTCGCGGCGACGACGTGTTCAAGGTCAAAAAGCCAGTGTCTTTGGGTTTTCTCGATTTCAGCACCCCGGAAAAACGTCGCGTGGCCTGTTTGGCCGAAGTCGAGCTCAATCGACGTCTGGCGCCCGAGGTCTACTGCGGGGTGGTGCCGATCACCCGGGATGCTTCCGGACGCCATCAACTGGGCGGGGCCGGCGAGCCGGTTGACTGGGCGGTCCAGATGAAAAAGCTCGACGACCGGATCCGGGGCGACGCGCTCCTTGCCCGCTCCGAACTCACTGCCCAACAACTCGAACAGCTCGCGGTCAAGCTGGCGGACTTCCATGCCGCGGTCCGCTGCGATGGGGAAACCGCGCTCCATGGCACTCCCGCAGCCATCGCCCACAACGTGCAAGAGAACTTCGTCCAAACCCAGGCCACGATCCATGAATATCTGGCACCCGAAGAAGTCGCGGAGATCACCCGTTGGCAGACCGGCTTTCTGACCCAAGAAGCAGCGCGCTTCAAAGCCCGTAGCGAAGGCCAGCGGGTGCGCGACGGGCACGGCGATTTGCGCCTCGAACACATCTACTGGCAGGACGACCACGTCCTGATCATCGACTGCATCGAGTTCAACGATCGCTTTCGCTTTGCCGACGTCTGCGCTGACATCGCTTTTTTGGCCATGGACCTCACCTGGCACGACCGTCCAGACCTAGCCGAACGCTTTCTCGCGGCTTATGCGCGCGCTGCCAACGATTACGATCTCTATCCCCTGGTCGATTTCTACGAGAGCTACCGCGCGTTCGTGCGCGGCAAGGTCGCGGCATTCCTCGCGCACGACCTCGCGGCTCCCTTGCAGGTCCGCGCCCGCGCCCAAAAGGAGACACGGCGCTTCTTCTTGCTGGCCCTCGCGTCCGGCCGGCGGGCCCTGGCGCCCCCCCAGGTGGTGGCGGTTGGCGGGTTGATCGCCGCGGGCAAGAGCACGGTGGCCGAGGCTCTGGGTGCCGCGCTCCAGGCGCCGGTCTTGAGCGCAGACTTGACCCGCAAATTCCTGCTCGGGGTAGCACCTCAGACCAAAGTCCACGTCCAGCCTTTTGCCGGGGCCTACTCTGAAGCGATGACCGAGCGGGTTTATGCCGAGGTCTTGCGGCGGGCCGGCGCGGTCTTGTTGTCGGGGCGCAGCGTGATCCTCGACGCCTCGTTCCGGACCCAAGCCCAGCGCGCGCAAGCCCGCCAGTTAGCACAAGACCACGGCATACCCTTCCTCTTCGTCGAGTGCCGCGCGCCGCACGAGCTGTGCCGCGAGCGGCTGCGCCAGCGCGCGCAGCAGGCTGGGGTCAGCGACGGCCGGCTCGAGATCTTCGCCGACTTCGTCGCTCGTTTTGAACCGGTGTCAGAGCTTGCCGCGCCCGAACACCAAGTGCTCGACACCCGTCAGCCGCTCGCGGTCCATCTTGAAGCCCTCCGCGCCCGGCTCGGCGTAGAAGCTTGAGCTGAGCATCCGTCAGGAACCGATCAAAAGCGGTCGAGCTTTTCGGGCGGGGATGCTGCCCCAGGCGCTGTGGGTCCTGGCCCCACCCATGCCCCACGGTTGCAGTAGCCACCTTGATCCTTCAGGGGACCCTGGATAGTTCACGCAATTTTTCACGGAAATAACAGAAGCTCGGCGAGTTGTTGCTTTCAACGTCCATACGATGAGAAATCTCTTTGGCCCACCTCGACTTTTCGACGCCGACCACTTGCCAGCCCTTGCCTTTCAGCCGCGGAGCACCACCAGGATAAACAGCATTCGCAAGTGTTTCCCATGTCCCACAAATGCTGTCATTCTCATAAGAACGCAGAACCGCGTCTTTGGCCCTCGGATAAGCCTCTCTGACAGCAGCCGAATCGCCGAGAAACCATGCCTCCAGCTCTTCAATGGCGATGCAAAAACGCGTCTCTGGTTTTGGATCGCAGGCGTTGAGAACGCCATGCAATTCATTGCGGAACGCTTTCCGGCATTTATCGTCAAGGTCGCAAACCACCACCACCACAACTTCCTGGTATTCGCGGCGGCCAGCAAATGTCTTTCCGTATCCTTTCAGTAGTTTTGGCAAATTATCGAGCAAGATCCGCCTGCTGGCAACCTTGGTGTCGCGCATGTTCTTCGGTATTCGCCCGATACCTTTATACCCATGCACCTCAAACGTGTGGTTAGTGCCGATGATCTTTGGTACCAGGGCGTTGAGTGCTTCTTTGCCAGACGAGTCTTCAACGAGTATCTCGAAATGCATCTTCCTTACCTTGCTTCCAAATAATCGCTGTACCAAAGTCCGCCTAAAGGTAGACCTTCATCGACCATGTTTTGCACAATTGAAATATCGCTAGCTCGCCTGATGGTTGAAAAACCGTCATCCCCTTTCCCCAGAACCCACACTTCATTGGGTTCGAGGGCGTCGACAAAGTACGGCTGATGCGTCGTGACGAAGATTTGAGAGCCGCCTTTCCTGGCAGTCGCGTGTCCTCGAAATTCTTTGGCCAGTGTTTCCAACAGCTTGTGGTACAGCCCGTTCTCTGGTTCTTCAATACAAATAAATGGCGGAGGGCTTGGATCTTCGAGTAAAAGGAGATAAGAAAACACCTTCAGCGTGCCATCCGACATCTGCTGTGCGTAGAAGGGGTCTGTGAACCCTCGGTCGTTGAAACGGAGGAGCAGACGACCATCAGGCGTCTTGTGAGTGTCGATTGTCTGAACCCCAGGGATCCTTTCTGCAATGCGACCAAGAATGGCCTGGAACTTCTTCGGTTGTTCGCGCTCCATGAACTGAACCACGTTACCAAGGTTGTCGCCATGAATGTTCAAATGTTTTTGTGGCCCCGCCAGCGGCAGACTGCGCGCAGCATCCGGAGTGAAGTAGCTCAGATACCAGCCTTCGATGAATTTACGAAATGCGGAAACCCTGGTATGCTGCTTCAATGAGCCGAGGGTTGCGATTCCGAGTTTTCTCTTGTCTTCCAGCTCGACGACTTCCGTTTCTCTGGACTCCTCTGAGGACTCGCTCGCCTTGATGGAATTCATGAGTACAGAGAGATCAAAGTCGCTGCTTTCGTCAATTTGACGACCTTCTTTGTCGCCTTTCCACACGATCCCTTTCCCGCTGTCCAGGATGAGAAATGAAAAAGGTCGCCCATGCTTTTGACCCTTCCGGCGCTGCCTGAGCCGCTCCTTCTGAACGTAGGGCCGTCCGGAAGCATCTTGCTCGATTGCTAATTCGTAAGTAATGGGCCGCGCATTTCCTTCTTCTTTGTAATAAACTTCGATCTCAATTGGCCCGCTCTGACCTTGTGCTCGGATCTTTTCAAATCCGCCACGACCACGCGCATCACACGCCTCTTCGACCCCTGTTTTCAGACAGTCCGCCAAAAAGCCGAAGGCATCGAACAGGGTGCTTTTGCCAACGCCATTTTGGCCAATGACGGCCGTCATCGGAGTCAGGGGATCGACCTGCTGCTGGTTCCACAACCGGCCCAGCGTGACGTCCTTCAACACCTTGAAGTTTTTTACTCTGAAACCTTCTATCTTGGCCATGGTCGACCTCTCCTTCGCGTTGCTGCCGGGTCAGGCTCTGCTCTTCCCATACTGATCACGGGAGCAGCAGCCCGGTCTTGGCCGCAATCGCTTGCGCGTCCGCCTTGAAATCGCGGTAGACGCCGTGGACCGCGGCGAAGCGGGACCCGATCGCCCCATCCGCGGGTTTGAGGAAAAACATCGGCGTGCGCGCTTCGTGGGCCACTGATGGGGCAAATCGTTAGCGAAAGCACAGATCGCCTGGTGAATCTTTTCAGAATCCGCCAGCGACGCTTTGCGTTCCACGCGGTCCGATTCCAAGTCAAGGAGCAGGTGTTTGAGTTCTTCGTCAGTCATCGCGACAACTCTACCCGACAACTTTACCTGAGAGTGGTCCACTCGTGCGAACCCCTCAAAAACGGCAGAGGGAACAGGACGCGGATCCTGTTCCCTCCTTGGCTCAGGCGAGGAGAGTCCGGATCACTGCCGTGGAGCCCCCGGGACATTGAGGTGGAGGCGCATCAAGCTCGGCCGGAACGTGGTGCTGAAAAAAGGAAAAGCGGCATTGCCGATGTAAAGGTTGAAGCGGTCGTGGCCGCGTCGACCAAAGGCTGCTGACGTCGGGCCATCCAAGCCGTCCGCAGCGGTCAGCAAAGTTTCAAAAGTGCCGTCAGGAAAAATCCGCAGTAAGCGGTTGAACGGGTCGGTTGTGCAATAAAGATTGCCCAAAACGTCGAAAGCAAAATCATCGCAACCGAGATTGTCGGGGAGCGCAGCGTGAACGCGCGGTTCGCCTGGGGAGTCGTCTGAGTTGAACGGAAAGGCGATGATCGTTCCCTGGTCAGAATTCGCAACGTAAAGTTCGTGATTGAAGATCTGCACCCCGTTCGGTCCGGGAAAACCCGACCCAGGCGTTGCTTTGAGCAGCGGATGATCCGCCCAAACCTCTATCCTGCCGCCGCGAGCTGGCACCCGCCAGATCACTCCCAAAGCCGAATCGGCTGCGTAAAGGTGTCCCCGCCGCAGGGTCAGGCCATTGGGTAAGGCTTCCAGGGGCAGCTGCGCGAGCAGCCGGGCATCACCCCTGGGGGACACTCGCCAGATGCCGCGATGCACCGGATCGCAAGCCGCGGCGTTGACGTAAATCGTCCCATCAGGAGCCAAAACCAGAGCACCTTGGGCAGCTATCAACGAGCCACAAGGTTCCAACGGAGCGCCGATCGGGATGCGGGCGAGGGTGCTTTGGCGGCCTTGCGGTGTGATTTTGCGAATTTCACCGGTTAATGCCATGCTGATGAAAAGATTTCCATCAGAGTCGATCACGATGGATTCCGGGGCTTCAAAAGCTGTTGGGTTGAAATGGATCAGTGTTTCGACGGTTCCGGCATCGGGTGGATTCGCAACGAGGGTGTCCGACTGGGTCAGTAACAACATCATGGTCAAGGCAAATACAGAAGGAACTATTCGCGCAGAACAACTATTTCTCATGACGTATCTCCCTTGATACGGTTGATTGATCGAGCCGTCAATGACGGGGACGGCATTACCAACAGAGCACTGTTAATGCAACACGGGGCAACGGTACAGCACTGCCCGACACAGCAGCACTGCCGACACAGCACTACCAAAAGCAGTGCCCAACACAGCACCGTCAAACACAGCACTGCCAGAAAGGCACTTTCAATGGAAAGCTGCCAACAAAATCAACAAATCAACTCAACACAGCAGAACACAAACACATACAAAACAACTCAACTCAACTCAACTCAACTGGACGCCAAGGAAGGAGGTAGCATTTACCCCCTCGCGGCAATTTTACAATGAGTTACTGCCGCGAATAGCACCAATATCTCACCGAAGATTGAGAAATTTTTTATCAAATTATTTCTGCTAATTGACCCGCCCCATCTCGACGGATGGATTTCGGCGCAAAAGCCGGGACGCCAGGTCAAAAGTGAAGGATTTTTTGCGGATGATTCAATGATTCGCCAAAACCGCGAAGTCCTGCTGGTGGCTACTTGAAGAGCGCTCCGACTTCGCGTACCAACTCTCCCAACTGGCGACCGACCACGTCCCAGTTGAGCTCACCCGCGAAGCGCGCGCGGGTCTTTTGGTGCAGCACCAAGTAGTGCTCTGGCGCGGCCAGCAACCCGCGGATCGCGGCGGCGTAGCCGGCTGCGGGAGAGCCTTGCGGTAAAACCACGCCGGTTTCCCCGTCTTTTACGGTCGAAGCCATGCCGCCACAGCAGTTGGTGATCGTCGGGGTGCCCCACGCAGCAGCTTCGGCAACCACGATCGGCGACGGATCGAAGCGGGCGGGATGGAGGAGCAGATGGGCTTCGCGGTAGAGCGCGACGTAGGCTGCAAGCTCTTGCGGTATGGATTTGCGGAAAGGCCCCACATAGGTGACGCCGTCGGCGTGTGGACCGCGGGCACCACACACCGTGAGTTCGCAAGGCAGACCCTCTGCGCGCAGCTGGGCGAGGGTGGCAAGCGCCAGGTCGAGGCCCTTGCGCTGGGGATCGCGTCCCACAAACAGCAGGCGATAGGGCGGTGCCAGCCGCTTGGGATCCAACGCGGTTGGGATCACACTTCTGGGCAAAGCTGCCGGATTGGGCAGGATCCGAATTTTGCTTTGGGGCAGGCTGTATTGCGCGGTCAAAAGCTCAGCCGTCCAGGTGCTGTGGGTCAGGACTCGGGTAGCCCGGGCGAGCGCCCGCTGCTCTTGCCAGCAGGAAAGCGCGAAGCCAAGCGCGCCAAACTCGGGATATTGCGCTTGCCAGCCGCGAAAGCAGGTGTCGAGCCGGTAAATCGCCGGGACCTTGCCGCGGTAAAACACCAGCGGCGGAGGAAATAAGGTGAAGATCACATCTGGGGAGGTCGCAGCCAGCGCACGGTCCAGCTCACGCCGCGCGCGCCCCAGCAAGGAAAGGGGAAATTTGGTGTAACTCCGCCCGGTGAGTCGGCGGAAGGCGCGCCGGAGGAGACGCTCGAGCAGCCACGGTGGGCCGACCACTGGCTGCGAAAAAGACACCGCGAAGCCTTGCGCGAGGAGCGCTTGCGCGAACTGATAATCCGCGCCACTGGCCTGATCCGGGTCGCGCGGATCGTGGCGAAAAGCAGCGTGGAGCACCCGCAGTGATTGCACTTCCTAGGGGTTGGCGGTGGCTTGCCGCAGTTCCGCTTGCAACGCCGCGAGATCAAAGTTTTGCGGCGCTGGCTGCACAGCGGGGAGGGCGGCGACTTGTTGGCGCAACGCCGCGAGGCGCTCGGCAGTTGCCGGGTGAGTGCTGAGGAAGCTCAGCGCGGTTTCGAGTTCGGCAGCCTGTCCCAACTGTTC
>CAZCOV010000061.1:4234-9212 GCA_964499975.1 uncultured Thermoanaerobaculia bacterium | reverse complement strand
GCCCGTTGGGGTCAATTCCCGCCGCAACCAGGTAGCTCAAGCCCACGTCGTCGGCTTCACGCTCGTGGTCGCGCGAAAATTCGAGAGAAAGCAGCTGCCGGCCACCTTCAGCAGCTGCTCCCGCAACCCCGTCGAGGTTGCCGAAGAGCGCCTGGAACAACACCCAAGTGGAAGCAGCGCCGATCATCTGCTGCAGCGAGTGCCGACGGATGACGTGGGCGATCTCGTGCGCCAAGACCCCCTGCACTTCTTCGGGGGAGGCAACGGCGAGGAGCAGTCCCGAGTTGACCACGACTTGGCCACCCGGCAGCGCAAACGCATTGATCGTGGCGTCCTCTGCGAGGTGGAATTGGAAGGGATAGCCCGCGTCGGGCAGGGCTTTGAGCAGCGGGGCAACCAGCGCTTGGAGCTGCGCGTTGAGCCCTGGATCTTGGACCAGCGTGCTGGTGACGCGGATCTGCTGGAACACGACGTTGCCCAGGTCGATCTCGACGCTCTTGGGCACGCGTTCGGTGACCCAGGCGACCAGCCGATCTTTGAGCACGAACACGCCCACAAGGGCGACGATAAGGAGCAAAACCACGGTGCTGACCACGGCCGCAGCGCCGATGCGGTGGCGTCGCTTGCGGGCGCGCAGCGCTTGCACCTGGGCGGAAAGCTCCCGCACTTGGGCCAAGCTCGGGTGATCCAAGATGCGGCGGTCGGTGCTGTGCAGTGAGATGCCGGGATGGTCCGGGTGGGAGAAGAAAACGAACTGGTCGTTGAAGCCGCCAAAACGGACCACGAGCCCGGTCAAAGGCAATGCGAGCGAACGCGGGTCACCCGCGGGCGCACTAAAGCGGAGGTGATCAGACGCCCAAGACAGCGTCCCGGCGACCGGGCTGGGGTCCTCCGGAGTGGCGGCAAATCCGGCAAAACTGGCACCGGCAAAACTGGCAAAACTGGCAAGACTTTCGACTTCCACGGGCTGCATCCTGAACTCCTCGCGGCAACCGATCGCGCCGGGGCGAGCGGCCGGCGGCAAGCAAATCGCAGCGGGTCCCGCCGCGCGCTGGCGATTCTAACGGCTAAAGAGCCTCACGGCCAAAGCGTTGCCGCGGATCACCCGCGGCTGGACCTGGTCATGGCTTTACGGATCTTGTTGACCAGCGCTTCCGCGCGGTAGGGCTTCTGCAAGAAACCATCGAACTTGAGGTCGGCAAAACGTCGGGCGGCATCGGCTTCGCTGAACCCGCTCGACAGCACCACCGGGATTTCGGGCCGGATCCGCTGCAGCTCGCGGCAAGCCTGCTCCCCATCCATGATCGGCATCAAAACGTCGAGCAAGACCGCGTCGATTTGTCCAGCCCGGTCACGGAACAGGCTGACCGCTTCCAGGCCCCCTTTGGCGGCCAGCACTTTGAAGCCGCGCCGTTCCAAGATGCCGCGGGCGACTTGCCGCACCAGTTCTTCATCGTCGACCACCAGCACCAACCCTTCGTAGGCCTCTTCCTGCATCAACTCAAGCTCGCTGGTCTCCGCCTCACTCGACAGATATGATGCGGGCAACAGCACCCGCACCGTGGTGCCCTGCCCCACCCCACTCCGGATGCTCAAAGCACCCTGGTGTCCGCGAACGATGCCCAGGACCGCTGCGAGCCCCAACCCGCGCCCGGTAAACTTGGTGGTGAAAAAAGGATCGAACATTTTCGACTGCGTCTCCAAATCCATGCCGCAGCCGGTGTCTGACACTTCGAGAAAGACATAAACTCCCGGCGCCACGTTGTCCGGTAGCAAGGGCGCCAGGCCGGTTGACGCCGGGAGTTCGGCCTGTCCGGTCGCGATTTTGACCCCGCCGTCGAGCGCGCCGATTGCATCCGCCGCGTTGGTTACCAGGTTCATGATCACCTGACGCACCTGAGTGGGATCGACCTCGACCGCAGGTAAATCATCGACCAAAGCAAAATCCAGACGGATGTTCTTGGCCAGCGAACCCGCGAACAGACGCACCGTGGACAGCACCAACTCGGACAAATTCAGGGCTCGGCGCACGAATTGCCCTTTGCCTGCATAAGCCAGCAGCTGGGAGCAGAGCTCCGCCGCCCGCATCGCCGACTGCCCGATCAAGTCCAGACGTCGCCGCGCCGGGTGATCCGGCACCAGGTCGAGCAGTGCGAGGTCGACCCCACCCAACATGCCGACCAGCAAGTTGTTGAAATCATGTGCAATCCCTCCAGCTAAAATGCCCAAACTCTCCATTTTTTGGGCTTGGCGGAGCTTCCGTTCGAGCTCCTTGCGCTTGTGGTTCATCATCATTTGCGCCACCAGGTGTCCGATCTCACCCGTGAAGATGATGTCCGCCGCCTGCCAAGCCCGCAGAGATCCCACCTGCTCGCAGCTCACCACCCCGACGATCTCGCCGGAAATACGGATCGGCGCCGCGAGCAACGAGGCAATTTGCTGGGGAATGAGGTATGGCTCAGCCAGTTCAGAAGTTCGAGGATCCGTGCATGCGTCATAGACCTCGAGCGTCCAGGCATCGCTCAAGCTTTGAAAGTAGCCCGGGTAGTCCGTGAGACGAAACGCCGGGCCTGGGGCAAAGCTGCGCTGCGAGCAGCAATAAAGTTCGACGCAGCGCAAGGCATCAAGGTCGTTTTCAAATAGCCAGATTCCCGCCCGCTCGACGCTGAGCGTGGTGGTCACGACTTCGAGGATCTGGCGCGCTGCGGTGGCAAAATCACCGGCGATCACCGCTTCGTGGGTGGTCAGCTCGACCACCTTGGCCTGATTCTCCTTGCTCTTGGTGATGTCGCGGATGCAGACGACCACCCCAGCGATCTCGCCTGGCTCGACCACATAAGGGAAATAGCGGGCGTCGATAAAACGCAGACCCAAGGCCGGCAGGTTGACCCAAGATTGCGAGCTGACTTCTTCTCCCTTGAGGCAACGGTTGAGCCGCGGCTGCAGCACGTTGTAGAAAAATTCGCTGCCGACCACGGCCGCAATCGGTTCACCGATCGCTTCGGCGCGCAGCTTCTGACAGTAACGGAGAAAACTCTGATTGACACTCTGCACGATATACTGGTCATCGACGATCAGCATGAAATCATTGACTGAAGATACCATGCGTTCATAGCGATGCAACTCTTCTTCATGCTGCTTTTCCGCTGTAATGTCTCGGGTGTAGATCGCAGCTCCAGAAATGGATCCATCTGGCTCTCTAACCGGTACTTGTTGGACTTCGAGCAGGCGTCGTTGCCCGCCGGGCAACTGCACCCAAAGCTGAGAGTTCACGAGCTCACCGGAAAAACAACGAGCGAGGAGCGGCTGGATCACTTGGGAAAATCGTTCTTCACCATGAATTTCGGCAACGTGATGACCGACGATTTGCTCATAGCTTTTTTGAAATTTTTCGAGATAGCCCCGGCTGACCGCGCGGTACGTGTAAGAGCGGTCGACGAGGGACATCAGGCCTGGGGCAAGAAAAACGATTTGTTGGTAGCACATGAGATAATCCAATAAATAAAAAAACGAATCTGGTGATAGATCACCGAGTGACATCACCCCTCCATGTTGGGGAACACGATTGATCGCTGATTTGTTCCACGGCTGCTCGTCGGCAAATCTGCCGCGCGAGGTGGACCGGACAGAATCGGGTCAGTGGGGGGCCGGCCCTGCGCTCTGCTCGCTCAGCGCGGCCGATCTCATCCTCTCGCAGCCGCGAGGAGCGCTCCCGGTCGACGGCGTGCTACACTCTCTGGGTTCGCAGAAGCACCCGGACCCGGAAGCGACTGAACCAGCTCATGGGTTGTACCCGGCCAAGGGTCCACAAGATTTCATGAATTTGGTGGCCAGCGACTGCGAGCGCTGCCCATCACCGACTCAGAGGAGTGACCTCATGCGAGTTGACCACTGGACGCCCTCGATCCGTCTCTGCTCAGCCGCCTTGCTGCTCACCGCGCTCACCTTGGGGTGGGGAGTTCCAGCTGCTGCTCACGAAAACAACCCACCTTCTCTCTACCAGCGTTTGGGCGGCTATGATGCGATCGCCGCGGTCACCGACGACTTCATCGGCCGCCTGCTCCAAGACCCAAGCTTGTCGCGCTTCTTCACCGGATTTAGCACCGACTCCAAGCAAAGGATCCGGCAGCACGTCGTCGATCAGCTCTGCCAGGCGACGGGTGGCCCCTGTGTTTACAAGGGACGCGACATGAAGACCACCCACACGGGCATCGGCATTTCAGAAGCTGAGTGGACCACGTCCGTGGGCCATTTGGTCGCCACGCTCGACAAGTTCAAGGTGCCACAAAAGGAGAAAGATGAGCTCCTCGCCCTGGTTTCGACGCTCAAAGCCGACATCGTCGAGAAGTAGTTCGGTGATGTTCCCTTGACCTGGCCGTCGATCGCCTGCACCTTGGCGCTGCGCGAGGTGTCCGCGGAAGTGCTCGCTCCGCTGTCGGCTCGCGCTTCTGACTTCCCGCCGCGCGCGGTTTTTGTTATTTTTGTACCCGGCCTCAGGGCCAGCGCGCCGCCTAAACGACCGAGTAAACCATGAGCGTCGAAATTCATTCGTTGGACCCCAAGCAGATGGAGGCGTTTTTGGAACGCCGCCGGGCCACCCTGGCTTTTGCTTCGGACATGGAACTCGCCGAGAACTTGGCGACGATCCTGCAGAAAGCCAACGAGTTCGTCCCCTCCGCCGCGGGCTCGATCCTGCTCGACAACCCGCTCGACAAGACCGCCGACCGGGGCCAGAACCGCCTCACCTTCGTGGTGGCTTTTGGTGAAAAATCCGAGGGTTTGATCGGGCGCGAAATCCGAGCCAATCAAGGGATTGCCGGCCGCGTGTACCAGACCGGAGAGCCCTATCATGCCCCCAACGTGAGCGAGGACTCGTTCTTTTTTTCCGGCGTGGACGAGCTGACCCACTACAACACCCACTCCTTGGTCGCGATTCCGATCCTGATCGAGCACGAGGTGTGCGGCGTGCTAGAGCTGG
>CAZCOV010000061.1:0-4224 GCA_964499975.1 uncultured Thermoanaerobaculia bacterium | reverse complement strand
ACCTCCTGCAGATCTTTGCCGGCTACATCTCGATCGCGATCCAGAACATCCTCGACGGTCGACGCGCGCAAGAACTGGCCAAGCGCGACAACTTGACCGGCCTCTACAATGACCGTTACCTCAATCTCACGCTGTCGCGCACCATCGAGAAATGTGCCAACCAAGGCGATGACCTGGCGGTGATCTTTCTCGATCTCGACTACTTCAAGCAGGTCAATGACACCTACGGCCACCTCGCAGGCAGTCAGGTCTTGCGCGAAGTCGGCCACTTGCTCAAAGCCCAGATCCGCGGCTCCGAGAGCATTCCTGCCCGCTATGGCGGTGACGAGTTCGTGATCGCCATCCCGCGGCTGAGCTTGGACGCGGCCTTGGACCTGGCAGAGGCCATCCGCAACACCATCATCGCCACGGTCTTTTGTGCCAAGGCTGGCGACATCCAACCCGAACCGCTCAACCTCTCGGGCATCACCTGCTCCCTCGGGGTGGCCACCCTGGACCGCCACGTCGAGCCGGCAGCACCGGTCGAGGTCGCGAAGAGCACGCTGCTGCGGCTGGCGGACATGGCCATGTACGTGGCGAAAAAGACCGGCCGTAACCGAACCGCGGTCGCTGGTGAACCCATCCGCCGCCGCTCAGCTGCGTCCGAGCCGCGCGCCTAGCCGGCCGCGCCTGAGCGGGCTCGCCGGCTCTGACGATGAACTTTCCTGTCACAGCCCGTTTACTGGGCCGCCAGCTCCGGCCCGGCCATCTCCTCCGCGAAGTGCGGCGGATTCGCGGCAAGCTGGCGCGCCGTTTCCGCCGGATCGACGCGCAAGTGGTGACCTTAGAAGCGCAAGGGCCGCGCGTTGGGACCGCGCTCTTTTCGTTCATCATCGACCCTTTTCTGCTGCGCCCGGGCGAAGCGGTGTCCCACGCCCACACCCACGATTGGGAGTCGCTGGAGATGGCCCGCTGCCTGACCCGCTTGGGCTACGAAGTCGACGCCATCCACTGGACCAACACGCGCTTCGTCCCGCAGAAAGATTACGACGTGGTGATCGACGTGCGGCTCAACTTGGAACGGCTCGCCCCGCTGGTCAAGCCATCCTGCCGCAAGATCATGCACATCGAAACCGCGCACCACAGCTTCCACAACCCAGCTCAGCTCCGTCGCTTGCACGCGCTCACCGCCAGGCGGGGGATCACCCTCGCGCCCTACCGTCTGCTCGAAGTGAACCGGGCGATCGAGAGCGCCGACTTGGCGACCATTCTCGGCAATGAGTTCACCGTGGACACCTACCGGTTTGCCGGCAAGCCGCTTTACCCCATCCCGATTTCGACGCCGTTTCTGTTTCCCTTCCCCGCAGCCAAGGATTTTGCCGCTTGCCGACGCAGCTTCATGTGGTTCGGCAGCACGGCGTTCGTCCACAAAGGGCTCGACTTGGTGCTCGAAGCTTTTGCCAGCATGCCCGATTTTCAGCTCACCGTGTGCGGTCCGCTCGACCGCGAGCCCGCTTTTCAGCGCGCCTTTTACCGCGAGCTCTACTTGACCCCCAACATCCGCACGATCGGCTGGGTCGACATCGGCCAGCCCGCGTTTCTCCGGCTGGTCGAGCAATGCGTGGGCCTGATCTATCCGTCCTGTTCCGAGGGGAGCAACGGGGGAACCGTGACCGCCCTCCACGCGGGCTTGATCCCGATCATCAGCTATGAGACGGGGGTTGATGTCGCGGACGATTTTGGTCACGTGCTCCGCGACTGCACGGTCGAAAGCGTGCGCGCAGCCGTCCACCGCCTGGCCGCGCGGCCGCCCGAGGAATTGCGCGCGATGGCAGAGCGGGCCTGGGAATTTGCCCGCGCCCACCACACCCGCGAACGTTTCTCTGCGGTCTACCAAGCGACCATGGCGCAGATCCTGTGCGGCGAGGAGGTCGGATGAGCCATCAGCGTCCCTACGACGCGATCTACCTTTCGCCCCATCTCGACGACGCCGCGCTCTCTTGCGGCGGCCGCATCGCCCAAGCGACCGCCGCGGGTCAGACGGTGCTGGTTTTGACCGTGTTCACCGGGGACGAGCCAGCAGGCCCGCTCTCCGCCCTGGCCGCGCGCCTGCACGAACTGTGGGGAATGGCGCGCGGGGTGCCACAGGCGCGGCGCGCCGAAGACCAGGCCGCGTGCCAGGTCCTGGGAGCCGAGGTCCGGCATTGGGACCTGCGCGAGTGCATCTACCGCAGCGACGCCCACGGCAATCCCCTCTACACCACCTTCGACCACATTTTCGGTGCGGTCCACCCGGCCGACCCCGCAGCCCGCGAGATCGGCGCGCGCTTGGCCCAGCTCCCGCCCAGCCAGCGGGTTTACGCGCCGCTCACCGTGGGCCACCACGTCGACCATCAGCTGGTGCGGCAAGCAGCAGAACTGACTTTCCCGCATGGACTGCACTACTACGAAGATTTTCCCTACGTGCGCAAGTGGTTCGCTTTGCGCAAAGTCTTGGGACCGCGTCACCGGCGGCAAGCGGGTTGGCAAAGCGAAACCGTGCGTCTTTCACCGCGGGATCTGGCGACCAAGTGCGCGTCCGTGGCGGCCTATCGCTCGCAGATCCCCACCCTTTTTCACACCCCACAACGGATGGAACGGCAGATCCGCGGCTACGCCCGACGCGTCGGCGGCGAGCGCACCTGGTCGCGGCGATACCCGGAGGGCAGCGAACATGGTAAATGAACCCGACTGGGTCGATTTAGGGCTGGTGAGTGAGCTCAGCGCCAAGCCGCTGCAACAAGTGACCGCGCGGCGCACCAAACTGGCACTCACCCACAAAGACGGTGAGTGGAGCGCGATTTCCGGCGTGTGCAACCACGTGGCAGGGCCGCTGGGCGACGGACGGCTGGACGGCGACTACGTGGTGTGTCCCTGGCACCAGTGGAAATTCCACTGCCGGACCGGCCAGGGCGAGCCGGGGTTCGAGGAAGATCGGGTTCCGGCGTATGCGCTCAAGATCGCGGACGGGCATCTCCTGGTCGACCTCAACTCCGCCACCCCGCGCACCCGCAAAGAGCACGCACCGCATCCGCTGGCCCGGCCGATCGAGCGCCAGCCCGGTCCGATCCGGGTGGTGGGCATCTCGACCACGGCCATGGACGAAGCCAATCCGCGCTACAGCACCTCAGACGACCTCCTCGCAGTGGCGCTTGCACACGCCCAAGCCCGGGGCTGTGCCACCCAGCTGATCCGCTTGAGCGCGCTCCGTTTCCGTCCGTGCGAAGGCTATTACTCAAAAGCTGCGCGGGCTTGCACTTGGCCTTGTTCGATCACGCAAATGGATCCGCGCGACGAGATGGAGCAAGTCTACGAGGCCTTCGTCCACTGGGGCGACGCCATCTTGGTCGCCACCCCGATCCGCTGGGGCGCTGCGAGCAGCCTCTACTACAAAATGGTCGAGCGGATGAACTGCGTGCAAAACCAGGAGACCCTCACCAACCGTCACTTGCTCAAGAACAAAGCCGTGGGCCTGATCATCACCGGCGGTCAAGACAACGTCCAGGGGGTAGCGGGCCAGTTGCTCGGCTTTTTTGCCGAGCTGGGTTGTCAGTTCCCGCAGTTCCCCTTCATTGCCCACTCGCGCGGTTGGAGCGCTGAGGACATGGAAAACAACATGCGCTACGTGCAAAACAGCAAGGCTTTGCGCGAAGGCGCACAGGCTTTGGTCGAGCGAACGGTGGACATGGCCGAGCTCCTGGTGACCGGTCAGGTGCCGGCCATCACCTTGGTCCGCGGTGGCCGCAAAGCTCACCAGCTCGACGTCAAAGCGCAGATCTAGCCCCAGCCCACCCGCCGATTTTGGTGAGACACACCGCATGGTCGACCTACCCGACGCCTACCGTCCAGCTGACCCGCTTGGGTTTCCAGGTGCAGATCCTCTCAGGTTACGGTCCACAACGTTTCTTACCGGGTCACGTGGGATTTTTAGCGCAACGATGATGCGGTTTCGATTGACGTTTCCCTGATCGCGCCACCGTCACTGGAAGACGTCGTCGAGGGTAGGGACGTCGAGCACGCGCTCGGCCCAGCGTTCGAGCTCGTCCTGGCTGGCGTTCTGCAGCCGCTCCTCCGCCCAGCCGGGCAGGGCCGAAAAACGTCGGGTCAGCTGCCGACGGAGCAAAGTCGCTTCGCCTTGCTGCACCCCGCGCTGGATTCCTTGCTGGATCCCCTGCTGGATCCCTTTTTCAATGCCGATGCGTTCGA
>CAZCOV010000060.1:18240-21230 GCA_964499975.1 uncultured Thermoanaerobaculia bacterium | reverse complement strand
CCACCGTTCGAGGTGCTAGCCACTTCGTCGGAACCAGGACCACCGTTCGAGGTGCCAGCCACTCCTGCCGCGCCAGCGTTGTTCACACCCGTTCAGCTGGCGAAGGATGAGAATCCGCCGCGGGCCGAACTCCCGCAGTTCGAGGTACCGCAGTTCGAGGTGCCAGCCGCTTCGTCGGAAGCGAAACCGCGGTCCCAGATACCGCGGTCCGAACCACCGCAAGCCGAAGTACAGGGACCGCAAACCGAGGTGCCAGCCGCTTCGTCGGAACCAGGACCATGGTTCGATGTGTCAGCCGTTGGCGCGCCAGGGCCGTTAGCACCCATTCAGCTCGCGGAAGATAAAAATCCGCCCCGGTCCGTGGTACCGCAGTTCGAGGTCCCAGCTACTTCTCTTGTGCCTGATCCCGAGGTGCCAGCCGTTTCTCGGAAGCCTGGGGCAACGGCAGCCGAGGTGTCGTCCGAGGTACCAGCCACCTCGTCGGTGGAACCCCAGTCCAAGGTGCATCCCGAGGTGCCAGCCACTTCGTCGGCGGAACCACGGTCCAAGGGGCATCCCGAGGCACCGCAGGCCGAAGTGCCGACCACATCGGAAGCGGAACCCCGGCCCATGGTGCCAGCCACTTCTCCATCAGCAACCACGATTTTCGCGCCCGTTCAGCTGACGGAGGATAGAGACCTTCTCCCCGCAGGGTTGTCTAGCCCAGAGCGCCTGGACGAGATCCTCCCCGAGCCAACGGAACAAATGCAAACTGCGCAGACATCCGTCCGACGGGGACCAGGACCGACGCCACCACGACTCACCGAAAAGGTGCCAGCCGATTCACTGGCACCTCAAACGCAAGCATCAGCCGCGTCGCAACCTCAGGTGCCAGCTACCTTTTCGGCCTCACTGCGGGCCCCTGAATCACCATTGGCAGCACCCCCAGGCTCTCTACGTCCGCAACTAGCTGGAGAACAACCGCCTTCCGAGGTGCCAGCCACTTCTTTGAAACCGGCGGGGTCCGAAGCACCGACTGCTTTCTCGGCATCCCCTCCCGAGGTGCCAGCCACTTCTTTCGCAGCCCCCCACGAGGTGCCTCCCGGGGTGCCAGCCACCTCTTTCGCAGCCCCTCCCGAGGTGCCAGCCGGCACTTCCCTGGAACTGGAACCGCCGCGACCCGAAGCGCAAGTTGCTTCTCCGTCCGCGACTTCGCGATCTGCACCCGTTCAGTTTGCGGAAGACACCCAGTCGCCTGTGTCAGCTGCTCCTGGGACAGCAGCCCCGGTGCGCACCGAGCCGCTCCTCGACGCGCCTCAAGGTTTCCCGACGGCAACCAAGGTGCTACTGCCAACAGCCGCGTCACCCGATCCTGACCCGATTCCCGAGTTCCCAGCTGCTTTTTTGGAGGCCGCTTCTCTCGAGCAAGAGCCGCCGGCCGATGCGCTGACCCCACAGCAGATATCCACCGGTTTGCAGCCGCAAGCGCCCAGTGCCCGCGCGACAGCCGCCCCAGCGCCCTCTGAACTATCACCGGGCACGCCCCCCGAACCTTGGGCCTCGCAACTCGCCGGGAAGCTGGAAACTGCAACAGCAGTACCCACGCCGCCTGGGTCGACGTCTCAGAGTGCCGCCGGTCCTCCAGAACAGTCTGCAACAGAGCTACCCAAACCACCTCCCGCAACCCCAGGCCCCGCGACCATCCAGCGGGCCAGCGAAGCCCCAGCGGCGTCCAGCGCAGCCGTGTCTACTCCTCCAACCCCTGATCGGTCAGGCGTAGCAGTTCTGCCAGACATGCTGAAGGATCGCGCTGGGTCAATGGGCTGGACCCCGCCCCAAACGTTGCTCGGAACCCCTGTCGGTTCGGTTGACTGGATGCCGTCTGAAACTGTCGTGGAGACGCGGTCGGCAGAGGCGCGGCCGGCAGAGGCGCGGCCGGCGGAGGCGCGGCCGGCCCTGATGCCAGCCGATTCTCTAGCCGATTCCGCCCAGCGCATGGCTGCTGGGACTCGGCCTGGGCAGCGCCCCACCCAACCAGCCAGCCCTCCCCTGGCGGTGGTACAGCAGCCTGAGATGACAGCGACGCCAGGAAGTCAGGTGCTGCCGGCAGTTACCCCGACTCTCACACACCCGGCTAGCGCTAACCCGGCTGTGGCGACCCCGGCCGCGGCGCCCCCGGCTGTGGCGCCCCCGGCTGTGGCGACCCCGGCTGTGGCGACCCCGGCTGTGGCGCCCCCGGCAACGGTTCCCCCGATTGCAGCTGCGACGCCTCCAGCTCTGTTTTCACCGATTCCCCGGATAGCTCCGACTGCGGCGGCTCATCCCCTTCCTCAACCCGAAGAACTCGCCCCTTTAGCAACATCTGCACGTGACCTCGCTACGACAGATCCGCCCATCCAGAAAAAGACCGAGCCTCGGTTTCTTGAGTTGCCGAGAGAAACCCAACTCGATGCGCCGACCGAGGCAGGATCAACAATCAAAGCTTCATCGTCTGACGTCTTGCCAACCGCAACGTCGACAACTACAGGATCCCAGCTCCTTGCGCAGCCCATGGCTCAAGCATCTACAGAGGTTCCACCCGGCGCGCTCGCGTTGCAGTCCTCAGCAGCAAGCTCCGGATACCGTCCCCACACCGACGAGCCGCCCGTCCAAAATCCCCAGCTCCAGCTGCTCAACCTACCGACTCCCAGCGGAAGTGGGGGAGATGCCGCGATCCGCGCCAACGCACGCACGCCCTCAGCCACAGTACCAGTCAGCGAAATTGGCGCCATAGCTACCTCATGGCTTGGTCCGCTTGCGGAAGTCCAGCGGTCAGATTCCCCATCATCTGGAACGAACGCCCTGCCAGCCGAGGTGCTGCCAGCCGAGGTGCCAGCCGCCTTGCGCGCACCGTCAAACGAGGTGCCAGCCGAGGTACCCAACAAGGTGCCAGCCGCCTTGCGCACACCGTCAACCGAGGTGCCAGCCGAGGTACCCAACAAGGTGCCAGCCGCCTTGCGCACACCGTCAAA